>JAICXL010000030.1 GCA_025980475.1 Nocardioidaceae bacterium
ACTTCAGGCCGGCGAGGTGGCGCTCGCCGTACCCCAGCCAGCAGATCCGGGCCGGCAGTCCCTGGAAGTGCACCCGCTCCTGGGCCATCGTGATCCACCTGCGGAGGCGCTCGTTGTCGGGAAACAGCGCGAGTATCGCCTCGTCGGTCCTGCGGATGTCCTCCGGGTCGCCGGAGAGCGCCGCCCAGCGGAACGGACCCTTGCCCTCGCAGAAGAGCGGCCGGATGTAGGCCGGCACGAAGCCGGGGAAGGCGAACGCGCGGTCGTAGCCGCCCTTGCGGGCCTCGTCACGGATCGAGTTGCCGTAGTCGAAGACCTCGGCGCCGCGGTCCTGGAACTCCACCATCGCGCGCACGTGCGCGGCCATCGAGGCCTGCGCGTCCTTGGTGAAGCCCTCCGGGTCACGGTGCGCAGCGTCGTGCCAGTCGGCGAAGGGGACGCCGGCGGGCAGGTAGGACAGCGGGTCGTGCGCGGAGGTCTGGTCGGTGACCACGTCGATCGGGGCGTCCATCTCGAGCAGCTGCGGCAACAGCTCCGCGGCGTTGCCGAGCACGCCGATGGACAGCGGTCGCTTCTCGTCGCGGGCCTTGACCGCCAACTCGACGGCCTGCTCGATGGAGTCGGCCTGGCAGTCGAGGAACCGGTGCTCGATGCGACGGGTGATCCGGGCCTGGTCGACGTCGATGCAGATCGCGACCCCGTCGTTCATCGTCACGGCCAGCGGCTGGGCACCGCCCATCCCCCCGAGGCCGGCGGTGACCGTGATGGTGCCCGCCAGCGTGCCGCCGAACCTCTTGTCGGCCACGGCCGCGAAGGTCTCGAAGGTGCCCTGCAGGATGCCCTGGGTGCCGATGTAGATCCACGACCCGGCGGTCATCTGGCCGTACATGATCAGGCCGAGCTCCTCGAGCTTGCGGAACTCCTCCCAGTTGGCCCAGTCGCCGACGAGGTTCGAGTTCGCGATCAGCACCCGCGGGGCCCAAGCGTGGGTCCGGAAGACGCCGACGGGCTTGCCGGACTGGACGAGCATGGTCTCGTCGTCCTTCAGCGTCGACAGGGTGCGGACGAGGGCGTCGTACGCCTCCCAGCTGCGGGCCGCCTTGCCGGTGCCGCCGTAGACGACCAGCTCGGCAGGGTTCTCCGCGACCTCAGGGTCGAGGTTGTTCATCAGCATCCGCAGGGGCGCCTCGGTCTGCCACGAGCCGGCGGTCAGCTCGGTGCCGTGGGCCGCGTGGATGGGCAGGCGGGGATTGGTGGTCTCGGTCATTGCAGCTCTCCGATCACGCCTTCGACGGCGTTGACGACGGCGCCCGAGGCGACCAGCTCCACGGCCGCGTCGATCTCGGGCGAGAGGTGGCGGTCCGGGCCGGGGCCCTGGATGCCGGAGGAGCGCAGCAGCGAGACCACTGCGCCCGTGGCGGGGGAAGGCTCGAGGGGGCGGCGCAGGTCCAGCGCGCGCGCGGCCGTGAGCACCTCGACGGCCAGCACCCGGGTCAGCCCGTCGACGGACCGGCGCAGCTTGCGGGCGGCGGACCACCCCATCGAGACGTGGTCCTCCTGCATCGCGCTGGAGGGGATCGAGTCGACGCTGGCGGGCACCGCGAGTCGCTTCATCTCCGAGACGATCGCGGCCTGGGTGTACTGCGCGATCATGTGACCGCTGTCCACGCCGGGATCGTCGGCCAGGAACGGCGGCAGCCCGTGGCTGCGGGCCTTGTCGAGGAAGCGGTCCGTGCGCCGCTCGGAGACCGACGCGACGTCCGCCGCCGCGATCGCCGCGAAGTCGAGCACGTAGCCGACCGGGGCGCCGTGGAAGTTGCCGTTGGACTCGACCCGGTCGTCGAGCACGACCGGGTTGTCGACGGCCGACTCGAGCTCCCGGCCGGCGACCGCCGCGCAGTGGTCGAAGGTGTCGCGGGCCGCGCCGTGCACCTGCGGCGAGCAGCGCAGCGAGTAGGCGTCCTGCACGCGGTTGCAGTCCGGGCCGCGGTGGGAGGCGACCACGCCGCTGTCGCGCAGGATCGCCGTCAGGTTGGCGGCCGAGCGAGCCTGGCCGGGGTGCGGCCGCAGCGCCTGCAGGTCGGCGGCGAAGACCCGGTCGGTGCCCAGCTGGCCCTCGACGGACATGGCCGCGGCGATGTCGGCGGTCTTCATCAGCGTCGCGAGGTCGGTGAGCGCCAGCACCAGCATGCCGAGCATGCCGTCGGTGCCATTGATCAACGCAAGCCCCTCCTTGGCGACCAGCTCGACCGGCTCGAGACCGGCGGCGGCCAGGGCCTCGGCTGCCGGCATCAAGGTCCCGGTGGCGTCCCGGACCTCGCCCTCCCCCATCAGCGCCAGGGCGCAGTGTGCGAGCGGGGCCAGGTCACCGGAGCAGCCGAGCGATCCGTACTCCCGCACCACCGGGGTGATGCCGTGGGAGAGCAGGCCGGCCAGCAGCTGTGCGGTCTCGGGGCGCACGCCGGTGTGCCCGGTCGCAAGGGTGGACAGCCGCAGCAGCATCAGCGCGCGGACGACCTCCCGCTCGACCTCGGGCCCGGAGCCGGCGGCGTGCGAGCGGACCAGCGACTTCTGCAGCTGTGCACGCATCTCGACCGGGATGTGCCGGGTGGCCAGGGCGCCGAAGCCGGTGGAGATGCCGTAGACCGGCGTCGAGGCCCGGGCCAGGTCCTCGACGACCTCGCGAGCCTTGACGACCGCGGCGAGCGCCTCGTCGGACAGCTGCACCGGTGCGCCGGCTCGCGCCACCGCGACCAGGTCGGCGAACCCCACCGGGCCGGTCGAGACGACCACAGGGGTCGTCGTACTCATCGCACGCATGTCCTCATCAAACTCCGCGACTTCCGGCGCGGAAAGGCATCGCCCGGGAGCGCTGTCTCACATCCGAGACCGGCTGAGTTTGTCGGCCCGTGTGGGGGGTATCGAAGCGCGTCGCCAACCGCCGGGGAGAGAGCCATGAACGCCCACGCCAGCAACGAGTCCAGTGATGGACCCAGCAACGAGCAGAGCGCGCTGAAGGCGAAGCTCGAGAAGGTCGACGAGTTCCAGCAGGAGCACAAGCCGGTCGGGGTCACCGTCGCCGTCGTGAAGAAGTTCGGCGAGGACAAGTCCACCAACCTCGCCAGCATGATCGCCTTCTGGGCGTTCTTCTCGATCTTTCCCCTGTTCCTGGTCTTCGTGACGCTGCTCGGCTACTTCCTGCCGGCCGGTGACAAGACCAGCGTGCTGCACAAGGTCTCGCAAATGTTCCCGCTGCTCGACACCTCCTCGTCCGGCGCCCTCCACGGGGCCTGGTGGGCACTGATCGTCGGGATCCTCAGCGCGCTGTGGAGCGGCTCGGCGGTGGTCCGGACGGTCCAGTTCGCCTTCAACTCGGTCTGGGAGGTGCCCTACAAGGAGCGGCCGAAGCTGCTCGAGCAGGTCGGCCGCAGCATCCTCGTGCTCGCCACCCTCGGCGCCGGCCTGGTGGTCTCCACCCTGATCACCGGGTTCGTCTCGGGCACCGCCAACGGCCTCAACCTGAGCTGGTTCGGCCATGTCATCGGCTACGTCATCGCGATCGCCCTGGACGTCGGGTTGTTCCTGATCGCCTTCCGGTGGCTGACCGACCGCGACGTGTCCTTCCGCGACGTGCTGCCGGGCGCGCTGCTCTCCGGCGTCGCGTTCTGGATCCTGCAGTCGATCTCGTCGCTGATCATCAGCCGCTACCTGCAGAACGCGTCGAGCACCTACGGCAACTTCGCGACCGTGATCACTATCCTGTGGTGGTTCTACATCCAGTCGATCATCACGCTCTTCGGCGCCCAGCTCAACGTCGTGCTCCGGGAGCGGCTGCACCCGCGCGGCCTCGTCGACCCGTCGGACACGCACGCCGACAGGCGCGCCTACGACAAGTACGCCAAGGAGCGGACCTACCACGAGGACGAGCGCGTCGAGACCGAGTTCCGCGACGACGGGGCGCGGTAGCGGCCGCATCCGCCCGTGGGCGATGCTCGCGGCCGGGGTCCTGGCCCAGCTGGCGTCGGCGGTCACTGTCCACGGCCCGGCGTTCCTGATCCCCACCCTGCACCGGGGCAGCGGCCTGTCGCTCGCCCACGCGGGCCTGGTCGTGGCCGCACCGACGGTGGGGGTGATGCTCACCCTGGTGGCCTGGGGCGCCGCGGTGGACCGCTGGGGCGAGCGGGTCTGCCTGCTCACCGGCCTGGTCGGGACGGCGCTCGCCGGGATTGTCGCGACCCGGGTGCACGGGACCGTGGCGCTTGCCGTGGCGCTGGTCGTTGCCGGGGGGTTCGCCGCCAGCGCCAACGCCGCGAGCGGCCGAATCGTGGTCGGCTGGTTCCCCGCGCGCCGGCGGGGGCTGGCGATGGGCATCCGGCAGATGGCCCAACCGCTCGGCGTGGGCCTGGGCGCGGTCACGCTGGCCGTGCTGGCTGCCAAGCACGGGGTCGCCGTGGCCCTCTGGGTGCCGGTGGGCGCGGCGGCGCTCGCGGCGGTCGCGGTCGCAGCAGTCGTCGTGGATCCGCCGAGGGCGCAGCATCCTTCCGGCACGGCGCCGAACCCCTATCGCGGCAGCGGGTTCCTCGGTCGGGTGCACAGCGTCTCGGTGCTGCTGGTCATCCCGCAGTTCACGGTGTGGACCTTCGCGCTCGTGTGGCTGGTCGACGCCCGGCACTGGTCACCGGCAGCCGCGGGCGCGCTGGTTGCTGCGAGCCAGGTCGCCGGCGCACTCGGCCGGATCGCGATCGGCCAGCTCTCCGACGTCGTGGGCTCCCGGATGCGGCCGCTGCGCTGGGTCGCTGTCGCTGCTGCGGTGACGATGGCGGTGCTCGGCTGGTCGGCACACGCAGGGTGGGGGGTCGCCGTACTCCTCATGGTGCTGGCCACCACCGTGACCGTCGCCGACAACGGGCTGGCGTTCACCGCGGTCGCCGAGCGGGCCGGCCCGTTCTGGTCGGGGAGGGCGCTGGGAGTGCAGAACACCGCCCAGTTCCTCGCCGCGTCCGCGGTCGCGCCGTTGGCCGGCGTCGTCATCGGCGGCTGGGGATATGCCGCCTGCTTCGCCCTCGCGGCGGCTTTCCCGGTGCTCGCCGTCCCCCTCGTGCCCGTGGCCGGGGAGCGTGAGCTGCGCTGACGGCTACCCTGCGGGGCATGGGCCAGGTCCCCGCGGCGTCGCGCACCCTGAGGGTGCTGAAGTTCCTGGCCACGCAGCCCGACCCGGTGCCGCTGGAGCGGATCGCCCGCGCGGTCGAGCTGCCCAGGTCGACGGCCTACCACCTGGTCACGGCGATGATCGAGGAGGGCTTCGTCACCCACATCGCCGAGGAGCGCCGCTACTGCCTGGGGGTCGCGGCCTTCGAGGTGGGCAGCGGGTTCTCCCGCCAGGAGCCGCTGCAGCGGCTGGCCCGGCGGCACCTCGCCGGCCTGGTCGACCGGGTCGGCCAGTCGGCCCACCTGGCGGTGCCGCACGGGCGGGACGTGCTCTACGTGGTGGAGGAGCGTGCGCCCGGCCGACCGCCCCTGGTCACCGACGTGGGCGTCCGACTGCCGGCCTACCTCACCGCCACGGGGCGCGCCATCCTGGCCGCGCTGCCGCCCGCACAGGTGCGGGCGCTCTACCCCGACCGCTCCGCCTTCGTCCAGCGGCACGGCCGCGGCCCCGCGTCGCTCAGCACGCTGCGCACGGTCCTGGCCGAGACGCGCCAGCGGGGGCACGCGACCGAGGACGGCGAGGTCACCCCCGGCCTCTCCTCGGTGGGGGCCGCCGTGCTCGACCACAATGCGGTGCCGCTGGCCGGCATCGCGGTCACCTACCCGACGGAGGACGAGCCCGACGTCGGTCGCCTGGTCCGTGAGGTCACGGCGACCGCCGGGGCGGTCAGCCGGCGCATCGGCGGGCGGTGACCGAGTTCACGCGCCCCGGTCAGGTTACCGACAGGTAGCATCTGGGCCACGGACGCGTGCTGACCCGGCGGGCCGAACCCCCGTAGTCTCGCCGCAACAACAGGCGCATCCGGCAGTGCACCGACAGCTGATGGAGTGACAGTGGTTCTGATACCGGCTTTGGGTCTCGCAATGACCGCGTTCACCCTCTTCTTCGCGGGACGGCGGGTCTGGTGGCTCTACCGCGTCACGATGAGCGGCCAACCGGCGCCCGACCGGGTGCAGGGAGTCTTCCGCCGCCTCGGCGTGGCGGTGCGGACCCAGCTCACCGAGGTCTTCGGGCAGCGGAAGCTGTTGAAGTGGACGGTGCCCGGCGCCGCGCACTTCTTCGTCTTCTGGGCGTTCATGATCCTGCTCACCGTCTACATCGAGGCCTACGGCTCGTTGTTCGAGCGCGGCTTCGCGATCCCCGGGATCGGCCACTCCCCGATCCTGGGCTTCCTGCAGGACTTCATCGCGATGATGTGCTTCCTGGGGATCGTCACCTTCGCGATCATCCGCTGGCGCAACCGCCCGGCCGAGCTGGGTCGCAAGTCGCGCTTCAACGGCTCGCACCTGGGTGGCGCGTGGCTGACGCTGATCATGATCTTCAACGTCCTGTGGACGATCTTCCTGTTCCGCGGCTCCTCGGCCGCGGCGGGAAACCTGCCCTACGGCAACGCGGCGTTCATCTCCCACGCGGTGGGGGACATCATCCACCCCTTCGGGCACGGCACCGCCCTGGTCCTGGAGCAGATCGGGCTGCTGCTGCACATCGCGGTGATGCTGGTCTTCCTGATGCTGGTGCTGCACTCGAAGCACCTGCACATCTTCATCGCGCCGATCAACGTGCTCTTCGGCCGGCGCCCGATGGCGCTGGGCGCGATCAAGCCGATGACCTCGGGTGGCCAGCCGGTGAAGTTCGAGGACCTCGAGGAGATGGACGAGGACATGGCCCTCGGGGTCGGTCGCGTCGAGGACTTCTCCTGGAAGGGCATCCTCGACTTCAACACCTGCACCGAGTGCGGCCGCTGCCAGTCGCAGTGCCCGGCGTGGAACACCGACAAGCCGCTGTCACCGAAGATGCTCATCCTGATGCTGCGTGACCACACGACGGCCAAGGCGCCGTACCTGCTGGCCGGCAGCGACGAGGAGCGCGCCAAGCTGCCCGCGAGCGTGCTGGCCGAGGCCGAGCGACCCCTGGTCGGCGAGACCGAGGGGCTTGCGTGGGAGCCCACCGGCGGCGCGGTGATCGACAACGACGTGCTCTGGTCGTGCACCTCCTGCGGCGCCTGCGTCAACCAGTGCCCGGTCGACATCGAGCACGTCGACCACATCATGGACATGCGCCGCCACCAGGTGCTGGTCGAGTCGAATTTCCCCTCGGAGCTCAACGGCCTCTTCAGGGGGATGGAGTCCAAGGGCAACCCGTGGAACATGTCCGCGACCGCGCGGCTGGAGTGGGCCCAGGGCCTCGACTTCCCGGTGAAGGTCGTCGGTGAGGACGTCGAGTCGCTGGACGAGGTCGAGTGGCTCTTCTGGGTCGGCTGCGCCGGAGCCTACGAGGACCGGGCGAAGAAGACCACCCGCGCCGTCGCCGAGCTGCTCAACATGGCCGGGGTGGACTTCGCCGTACTCGGGAACGGCGAGACCTGCACCGGCGACCCTGCCCGCCGGGCCGGCAACGAGTTCATCTTCCAGGGCCTCGCGGCGCAGAACGCCGAGACCCTGAAGGAGCACAGGGCCAAGAAGGTGGTCGCCACCTGCGCGCACTGCTTCAACACCCTGAAGAACGAGTACGACGCCTTCGGGGTCGAGCTCGACGTCGTCCACCACACCCAGCTGCTCAACCGCCTGGTGCGCGAGAAGAAGCTGACCCCGGTCGCAGTTCCCGGGTCGAATGGTGGCGCCAACGGCGCGGGCCGGTCGATCACCTACCACGACCCGTGCTACCTCGGCCGGCACAACCAGGTCTACAACCCGCCGCGCGAGCTGCTCGAGATCATCCCGGACGCGACCTTCACCGAGATGCCGCGCTCGGGCGAGCGCTCCTTCTGCTGCGGCGCCGGCGGCGCGCGGATGTGGATGGAGGAGACCATCGGCGAGCGGATCAACGTCAACCGCACCCGCGAGGCCGTGGCCACCGGCGCGGACCAGATCGCGGTCGCCTGCCCGTTCTGCCGCGTCATGCTCGCCGACGGCTTGACCGCCGAGCAGCAGGACGGCAACGCCCGCGAGGAGGTCGAGGTCCTCGACGTGGCCCAGCTGCTGCTGGCCTCGGTCAAGGGCGAGGCCCCGGTGAAGGCGAAGGCCCCGGCCGGGATCACTGCCGGGACCACCACCGCGACCACTGCCGGCGGGGGCACGTCGGGTGCCGTCGCCACCGCCGTGGAGACCAAGGACGAGCCCGAGACCGGCGACGTCACCCAGACCTCGTCGACAGTCACCGAGACCTCCGACGTCGGCCCGAACGCCAAGGCATCGGGCGGGTCCTCGTCGCTCTTCGACGACCCGAGCTCGCTCTTCGGAGAGGAGCCGCAGGCCAGTTCACCGACGCCGAACGCCGAGCACGCCGGTCCACCGGAGGAGAAGTCCGGCTCGCTGTTCGCCGAGGGTGGCTCGCTTTTCGACACCCCGGCACAGGCAGCGGTGCCCGAAACCGAGGAGGCGTCCGCGAGCGCGTCCGAGGCCAAGGGCGGCGGCGGGTCGCTCTTCGACATCGGGGCGCCCGCCGAGCCCGAGCCCGCTCCTGCCGCAGAGAAGGCGAGCGAGCCCACTCAGCCGCCCGCGGAGGCCGAGGACGAGCACCCCGAGACGTCAAGCGCGTCCGTCCCCGAAGGTGGTTCCCTGTTCGACATCAAGGAAGCCGTCAAGTCCAAGTCGGACGACGGCGCCCCCACCGGGGCGGGGCCTGCGGCCGGCGCGGCCACAGCCGACACCGAGGATCCGGCACCGGCCGAGCAGCCGGCGCCGGCAACCGAGACGGCGTCCGAGGACGAGAAGGTGACCAAGCCAGGGCCTTCCGGCGAGGCGCACCAGCCGAAGACCGACGCCGACATCAGCGAGACCGGTTCGCTCTTCGATCTCTGAGTTCGATTCTCTGAGGCGGTGGAGGGTTGGGGAGCCGGCTCTTCCCACAACCTGGTCGCCTCCCGCCGCCTGGGCGCCCAACGTCTGCAACTGGCCTACGCGTGGGCGGCGCGCACGAGGTCGTGGTTCCGCTGCAGCGCCGCCCCGCCCCCATCTCCGAGCGGCTCCACCTGGCCAAGCCCCACGACGTGTTCCCCTACGCCAGCTCCCTGTCCCGTCGCCAGGACCACGACCACACCATCGCCTGGCACCCCGACGCCTCCCAGGACCGGACCCACCCGGGCAACCTCGACAAGCTCACCCGCAGCCACCACCGGGCCAAGACCCACGCCCCCGGCTGGCGCACCTGGCAGCTCGACGACCACACCCACCTCTGGCGCACCCCCCACGGCCGCTACCGCATCACCGACCAGACCGGCACCCATCTCGTCGAGACCGCCGACACCGGACCACCCGGGCCGCCGAAGACCACCAGCCCCCTCGAACGGCGCCTCGCCGCCCTCGCGGCAGCCTGAGCATCTGCCGGGTCGCGCCAGGTGACCCGCAGGTAACCGCTCCTCGCCTGTGTCGTTGGACTCTCCGACCCCGTCGGAGGAACCCTGCATGTCCACGCGCACTCTCGTCCGGATCGCCGCCGTCCCGGCCCTGGCCATCGCCTTGATCGGCACCGCCATGCACGCCGATGCCAAGGCCGCCACCCCACCAGTCACAGCGCCCACCACGGCGGGCCTGGCCTCCCAGCTTGCGAGCGGGTGGAAGCCGCGGCCGGCGCAGTACCCGGGCACGGTCTCGCGCAAGGACCTGAAGATCCCGATGGACGACGGCACCGTCCTGCGCGGCGACCTGACCCTGCCGGCCGATGCGAACGGCACGGCCGTGGCCAAGCGGTTCCCGGTGATCGTGACGATCACCGCCTACAACAAGAGCGGGCAGGGGCAGACCGGCCTGGCCGGCGGTGACCCGTCGTACCTCGTCAGGCGTGGCTACGCCCAGCTGACCGTTGACGCCCGCGGCACCGGCAGCTCGGCCGGCACCTGGTGCGCCTTCTGCACCCGGGAGGACAAGGACGCGGGCGAGGTGATGACCTGGGCCCATCGGCAGCCGTGGAGCAACGGCCGTACGGCGATGACCGGACCGTCCTACATGGGCATCGACCAGATCTTCGCCGCCGCCGACAAGCCGGCCGGGTTGAAGGCGATCTTCCCGCAGGTCCCGGCCGCCGACGTCTACCGCGACGTGGTGGCCTCCGGCGGCCAGCTCGACGTCGGCTTCATCCCCCTCTGGCTGGGGCTGGTCACGGCCACCGGCGTGATCCCGCCGGCCTACGCAGCCAGCGACCCGACCAGCGCCCTCGGCGTGCTCGCCGACCGGCTGACCACGGGCGGCACCTTCACGGTGCCGTTGCTGCTCGACGCGATCGCTGGGCAGGATCCGGCGTACGACGGGCCCTTCTACCGCCAGCGCTCTCCGATCAACGTGGTGAGCAAGGTGACCGTGCCGACGTTCCTGGTCGGCGGGGAGTACGACCTCTTCCAGCGCGGCACCCCGCTGCTCTTCGAGAACCTGCAGAAGCGTGGCGTCCCGGTGAAGATGATCATCGGCCCGTGGACCCACCTGCAGGGCTCCTCGGGCGCCGACATCGGCCAGGCCGGCTACGGCACCCTGCCGCAGTTGCAGCTGCGCTGGTTCGACCACTACGTCAAGGGGATGCCCGACCCCGCACTCGACACCGACATCAAGCCGATCACCTACTACGAGATCGGCTCCGGGCGGTGGCGGCACACCCGCCACTGGGTCGGCCGTGACCGCACCGCGGTCAGCTACCGCCTCTCCGGCAGCTCGACAACCGGCTCGACCGACGGCCGCCTCACGCGCGGCAGCTTGACGCCGGGCCGCTCCGACGTCTACCCGATCCCGGTCAGCGGCCTGTGCACCCGGTCCACCGACCAGTGGACGGCCGGAGCTCCCAGCGAGATCCCGGTCGCGAACCCCTGCTTCAGCGACAACCAGTGGAACGACAAGACCGGCGTCGTCTTCCAGACGGCCCCGGTGAAGAAGGCGCTGCGCTTCCAGGGGCCGATCAACGCCCACCTCTACGTCTCCAGCGACAGCGGCGACGGGATGCTGTCGGTCGCGCTCGAGGAGGTCGCCCCCGACGGCACCGTCAACCGGCTCACGGGTGGCTGGCAGGTGATCTCGCTGCGCCAGCTGGACAGGGCGCGGTCGCGCTACCTCGACGGCCAGCTGATCCAGCCCTACCACCCCTTCACCAAGGCATCCCAGCACCCGCTCGCCAGCGGCCAGGTCGCGCCGGTGGACGTGGAGGTCTTCCCCACCGGGGCCAGCATCAAGCCCGGCCACCAGCTGCGGCTGGCGGTGCAGGCGTACGACGTCCCGCACCTGCTGCCGCCGCTGCCCAGCGTCCCCGGGACCCTCACGGTGATGACCATCCACGACTCCGCCCGCTATCCCTCCCGGGTGACGCTGCCGGTCGTGCGCTGACCTCGGCCGTCGAAAGGCAGCCATCTGCAACTTCCTGCACTGCAAGAACCTGCCCATTCGGGTCATGGCGCTGAACCGTCCGGAGGGTGCACATTTAGTGCGTTCCCGGCACTGGGCCGGGCAGGAGCAGGAGACTGCCGTGCGAAATCCGGTCATCCGCGTCGCCCTCGGGGTCGGCGCGCTCATCCTCGGCGGCCTGGTTGCCGGGACGACAGCAACGGCCGACGCGGCCGCGTCCCAGCACACGAACCAGAGCTGGCACTCCGTGCGCGTGTGCGGAGCGACGGGAAGCCCCCGAATCGCACGCTGCGACGCGGTCAAGCTCGTCCGCGACGGGACCAGGCCGGGCGGCAACGGTCATGGCGGTGGAGGAGGTGGCGGCACGGGTGGCGTCTCCGGCCAGCCCTCCGGCATGACGGCGCAGAACCTCGAGTCCGCGTACCACGTCGCGGGCCTAACGTCGGGTGCCAGGACGGTGGCGGTCGTCGACGCCTACGGCTACCCGAATCTCGAGAGCGACCTGGCCGTCTACCGCCAGACGATGCAACTGAGCCCGTGCACCATCGCATCCGGGTGCCTGACCATCGTCAACCAGAGCGGGGGCACCTCCCTGCCGCGCTTCAACTCCGGCTGGGCCGGCGAGCAGGCCCTCGACGTCGACGCCGTCTCGGCCATCTGCCCCGACTGCCACATCCTGGTCGTGCAGGCGAGCTCGGCGTCGATCGCCAACCTCGGCGCGGGGGTCGAGCAGGCGGCGAAGATGAAGGCCACCGCGATCAGCAACAGTTACGGCGGCGGCGACCTGTCCGACGCCACCTACGGCAGCTACTACAACCACCCGGGGATCGCGGTCACCGCGTCGACCGGTGACAACGGCTACCAGGGCGCCAGCTTCCCCGCGTCGTCGAGCTACGTCACCGCGGTCGGTGGCACCAGTTTGAAGGCCGCCAGCAACGCCCGCGGCTGGGCCGAGACTGCTTGGAGCGGTTCCGGCAGTGGCTGCTCGACGGTGAACGCCGCCCTGGCTGTTGCCAGCACCTTCAACACCGGCTGCAGCAAGCGGGCGATGGCCGACGTGGCCGCCGCGGCGGACCCGAACAACGGCGGCATGGCGGTGGTGTTCCCGTCGACGAGCACGTCGTCGAGCTGGACGCAGGTCGGAGGCACCAGCGAGGCGTCACCGATCATCGCCTCGGTCTACGCCCTGTCGGGGAACACGAGCGGCTCCGCCAACGCGATTCCTTACGCAGCGACAGCCGGCCTCAACGACGTCACCACCGGCAACAACGGCACCTGCCCGACCACGCAGTGGTGCACCGCCCGCACCGGGTGGGACGGCCCGACCGGTTTGGGCACACCGAACGGCGCGGGCGCCTTCTGACCGGCACCGCCTGACACCGAGCCCGGAGGGGCCGTCGCACCGGGGCGATGGCCCCTCCGTCGCGTTCCGGGGACGACGCCGAGCAGTGAGACAGAGTGATCTGACACCACATCTCGACCCATCGACGTCACCGTGCACTTGACATGACATCATCATGATGTCATCGTGGTGCACATGGACATCACGGCGTACGTCGACCGCCTCCGGCACGACCTCACCCAGGCCGCCGGTGCCGGTGACGACAGCATCCGCGAGGCGGCCGAGCGGCTCAGCCTGGCCCTCGACCCGTCGATGCGGCTGGCCCTCATGGAGGCGCTCTCCCAGGCAGCCGCCGAGATCACCACGGAGATGCGCACCGGAGCCGTCGAGGTTCGCCTCAACGGCCGCGACCTGGACTTCGTGGTCTCCCACCCGACGCCGATGCCGACGCAGCCGACGGCCCCGGGCGGCGACGCCGACGAGGAGGCCGACGACGCCGCCACCGCACGGATCACCCTCCGCCTTCCCGAGACGGTCAAGGCCCGCGCCGAGGAACTCGCCGCCAAGGCCGGCAGCTCGCTGAACACCTGGGTCGTCAACGTGCTTCGGGCGGCCACCCGCGAGAACGCGGTCACCGTCGACATCGACCTGTCCAGCATCCCGTTCATCGAGGGGGACTTTCCCTTCGGCCGGGGCCGCAACCGATCCAGCAAGCGGATGACCGGCTGGGTCTGACCGCCCGCAGTCGCACCCACCACGGACCGGCGCCGCCGGCCCGGTAGCCCAGCACACCCTGGAGACAGCATGACCGAGAGAAGCTTTCCCACCCCCGAGCCGGTCGAGCTCTATGCCGAGCTCGGTTCGGGCAACCTCACCACCGCGGCAGCCGAGACCGCGGAGACCCAGGTGCGGATCACCGGGCCGCGCGCCGACGAGTTCGAGGTCGGGCAGAGTGGGCGGACGATCAGCGTGATCGCGCCGAAGCAGCGTTTCGGCTTCGGCGGCAACGACCGCCACGACGTCTCCGTGAGCCTGCCGACCGGCAGCGACCTGGTCGTCCGGAAGGGGTCCGCCGACCTGACCGCGACCGGCAGCTACCGCACCGTGAAGGTCAAGAGCGGCTCCGGCGACGTCGAGATCGACACCACCACCGGCCCGACCGTGATCGACAGCGGCTCCGGCGAGATCATCTGCCACCGCGTCGAGTCCGACCTGCGGATCAAGAGCGGCTCGGGTGACGTCGAGCTCGGCGAGGTCCTAGGCAGCGCCGGCATCTCCACCGGCTCCGGTGACGTCGACCTGGGCCGAGCGGTCGGCAAGGCGGTCCTCAAGACCGGCTCCGGTGACCTGGAGGTGCAGCGGATGGAGAGCGACCTGCAGCTCAACACCGCCTCGGGGGACCTGGTCGTCCGGCACGCGAGCAGGGGCCGGCTGACCGCGAAGAGCGCATCCGGCGACGTCGTCGTCGGCATCCCCGAGGGCACGCCGGTGTGGACCGACGTCAACACCGTGACGGGCTCGGTGAGCTCCAACCTGGCCAGCACCGGCAAGCCCGCGGAGGGCCAGGACCACGTCGAGCTGCGGGCCACCTCGGTCAGCGGCGACATCCGGCTTCAGCAGGTCCGAGAGGAGGCACGACCATGAACTGGTACCTCACAGAGCAAGCCGCCCGCGCGATCATCAAGGAGCGGATCGCCCGCGCGGAGCGCCCTCGGCGGGCCCGCCGGTGACCGTCGTACCCCTTGCCTCAGAGGCGGGTGCGGTGGAAGTTGGCGTAGGAGCGGGACGGCGTCGGGCCGCGCTGGCCCTGGTAGCGGGAGCCGTAGGCCGCCGAGCCGTAAGGCTCCATCGCCGGTGAGGTCAGCCGGAAGAAGCACAGCTGGCCGATCTTCATCCCCGGCCACAGCTTGATCGGCAGGTTGGCCACGTTGGCCAGCTCCAAGGTCACGTGTCCGGAGAAGCCGGGGTCGATGAACCCGGCCGTCGAGTGGGTCAGCAGTCCGAGCCGGCCCAGCGACGACTTGCCCTCGAGCCGGGCGGCGACGTCGTCGGGCAGGGTGACCTGCTCGTAGGTCGAGCCCAGCACGAACTCCCCCGGGTGCAGGATGAACGGCTCCTCGTTGTCCGGCTCGACGAGTCGGGTCAGGTCGGGCTGGTCCTCGGCGGGGTCGATGTGCGGGTAGCGATGGTTCTCGAAGACGCGGAACAGCCGGTCCAGCCGGACGTCGACGCTCGAGGGCTGCACCATCGATCGGTCGAAGGGGTCGAGGCGGACGCGCTCCTGGTCGAGCTCGGCGAGGATGTCGCGATCGGAGAGCAGCACAGCGGCAGGCTACCGCCGACCCAGCCGGTCGGGCTGCACTGGTGAGGATCGACGTGACGTCGCGGTGCACATGCGGCCATGCCCGTCTTCCACCGCTACGTCGCGCTCGGCGACTCCGTCACCGAGGGCGTCGGCGACCCGCATCCGGCCCGTCCCAACGGCGTGCGCGGCTGGCCGACCGGGAGTTCCGCGACTGGGCACTTTGGTCCGAGGACCGGCTGCATATGAACTGCCGCTGTCGCTGGCGGCGAAGCCGACCCTCACTCCCCGCGAACCCTTCGCCCGGAGCGGAACCCGGCTTCGGGTAGCATCCCTCACCGACGCGCCCCGCTGCGTCGTCGCGGATGTAGTTCAATGGCAGAACATGAGCTTCCCAAGCTCAGAATGCGGGTTCGATTCCCGTCATCCGCTCCGCTCGTGGACCGTCCGGCGGCGGCCCATCCCCCGAACGGGTTGCAGTTCGATGACGACACCGGGTCATTTTCGGCGAAATGGTGTCATGAACGGGGTCGACCGGCGTTCCATGGTGTGAGTCACATCACGCACCATGGAGGGACCAGGATGTGCAGCCACCAGCCGGCTTGTCCGGACACCACCGATCGCGACTGCTGCAAGGCACACGCAGTGGCCGATCACTCCGAGCAGGGATGGTGCCTGCTCTGCAACGGCGTCATCCTCTTCGACGACGGGAGCTACATCGCGCCTGACGGTCACGTGGACCAGATCCCGGTGCTGTCAGCCTGACCCAGTCCCCGGTGTGAGGCGCGGCGTCAGGGGCACCGCGCCACAATGCCGGGTGTGGACCAGGAAGCCGCTGCCCAGCTGCCCGCGATCGACGAGGTCCTCTCGCCGGAGGGCTGGGCCTACGCGTCGTCGCAGCCGGTGGACCCGGACGACCCGGGCCGGTTCCACGGGCTCTTCGGCCGCGACGCACTGATCTTCGCGCTGCAGGTCCTCCCGGTCCGGCCGGAGGTGGCCCCGGCCACGCTGCGTGCGCTCGCGGCCCTCCAGGGACGGGTCGAGGACCCCGAGACCGAGGAGCAGCCCGGCCGGATCATCCACGAGTACCGGTCGGTCGCTCCCGAGTGGCTGGTCGCCGCCGGCTGGCCGGTCCGCGACGGCGAGCTGCGCTACTACGGCACCTCCGACGCGACGTCCTGGTTCCTCGCGGTGCTCGCCGCCACCGACGATGCGGCGTTGCAGGCCGAGCTCGCCGACGCCCGTGCGGCTGCGGCTGGCTGGCTGGAGCACGCGGTCGCGGCCGGCGGCGGCCTCGTGCGGTCCGGGCCCCGGGAGCTCCCCGGCGGCCTGGTCCAGCAGGGGTGGCGGGACGCAAGCGCCCCCGGTCGCGACGACCACGGCGGCGGCATCGTCCGGGAGGACGGCACGCCGCCAGAGCCGCCGCTGGCCGACGCCGACTCACAAGCGGTGGCGGTCGTCGCCTTCGACGCGCTCACCCGGCTCGACCCCGACCAGGCCGAGAAGTGGGCGGCGCTCGCCGCCGGGCTGAGGGCGCGGCTGCAGAAGCTCTTCCTCCCCGACGTGATGGCGCTGGAGGCCGGGGACACTCCCGTGGTCGGCGCAGGCTCGCAGCTCGGCTGGCTGCTGTGGGCGGGCGCGCTCGACGACGAAGGCACCGCCACGGCGGTCGAGCGGTTGACGGCGCCCGACGTGCTCACCGACTTCGGGCTGCGCACGCTGGCCAGCAGCCACCCGGCGTTCCTGCCGCAGGGCTACCACCGCGGCGGGATCTGGCCCTTCGACAACTGGCTGGGCTGGGGCGGGTTGCGCGCTGCCGGCGACAGTGCCTCGGCCGAGCGGGTGCGTGACGGCGTACGGCGTGCCCTCGCCCAGCTGGGCCGCCATCCCGAGCTCTACGCCGTCTCGCCGCTCGGCCAGCTCACGCCCGTACCGGTCGCCAACAAGGTCCAGGCCTGGACGATCGGGGCGATGGTCGCCTTCGACCTCGACTGGGACGGCCAGTCGGCAGCGGCCGCCACCTCGTAGGCTCTGGCTGCGTGGACGGGTTCGCGGGATTCCCCGAGGCGGCGCTGGACTTCTACGACGACCTCGAGATGGACAACACCCGCTCGTTCTGGGAGGCACACAAGCAGGTCTACGTCGAGTCGGTCAAGGCGCCGATGGTTGCCCTCACCGAAGCGCTCGCAGCCGAGTTCGGCTCCGCCAAGGTGTTCCGTCCCTACCGCGACGTGCGCTTCGCCAAGGACAAGACGCCCTACAAGACCCACCAGGGTGCGTTCGTCGCGGTCGCGCCGCACACCGGCTTCTACGTGCACATCGGCGCACCGGGCGTCCGGGTCGGCGGCGGGTTCTACCACGCGGAGTCCGCCGACCTTGCCCGCATCCGGACGGCGATCGACGACGAGCGCAGCGGCACCGAGCTGGAGAAGCTGCTGAAGAAGCTGCGACGGCAGGGCCTCGAGGTCGGCGGCGAGCAGCTCAAGCGACCGCCGCGAGGCTACGCCGCCGACCACGCGCGCATCGACCTGCTCCGGCACAAGTCGCTGACGATCGGGCGCGACTACGGCTTCGACCAGGTGATCCATCGCCCCGAGCTGCTCGACCTGGTCCGCGCCGATTGGCGGCGGATGCGTCCGCTGGTGGAGTGGGTCGCCGCGCGCGTGGACGTGCTCGCCGAGCCGGGTCGCCGGCGGCGCTGAGCTCCGACTCGATCATGGGCAGAACGGTGATGGGTTCCAGTTTCTCCGGCTAGTGCGGCCGCCAGGCGTCCTCGTCGTCGGTCCGCGCTGCCACCTCGGCCGGCAGCTCGCGCTCGACCAGGGCCTCGATGGTCACCTGCTCAAGCACCTCGCGCAGGCTGCTGCGCGCCGCGATCCAGACGTGCTGCAACGCTCCGGCGGCCTCGTTGTAGGACACCGCCTCGGGCCGCAGGCCGTAGACGCTGACCAGGGGGCCGTCCACGGCCCGGATCACGTCCGCGACGGTCACCTCCGCAGGGTCCTGGGCCATCCGCCAGCCGCCAGCCTGCCCGCGATGACTGGCCACCACTCCCGCGCGACGCAGGTCGGCCAGGATCGCCTGGAGGAAGCCGTGCGGGATGTCCTGCAGCCGACCGATCTCCTCCGCGCTCACCGGTCGCCCGTCGTCCCGGCCGGCCATCTCGATGAGGGCCCGGACGGCATAGTCGGTCTTCGCGGACACGCGCACGGCTGCAGTCTCCCAGACCCGCGCTCCGTGTCGCGTGGGTCACACCGCCCACCGCGCGACGCGCTGGGTGTGACCCCGTTCTCTTGCACGGCGGGCCCCGGCGAGGCATGATTATGTTACCGACGAGTAGCCCGACCGACGAAAGCGGTGGATCGTGAGCCACTACAAGAGCAACATCCGCGACATCGAGTTCAACCTCTTCGAGGTGCTCGGACGCGACCAGGTGCTCGGCACCGGCCCCTTCGAGGAGATCGACGCCGACACTGCGCGGTCGATCCTCACCGAGGTCGACCGGCTGGCCCGCGAGGAGCTGGCCGAGTCCTTCGTCGACGGCGATCGCCAACCTCCGGTTTTCGATCCCGAGACCCACACGGCCCCGGTGCCGGAGTCGTTCAAGAAGAGCTACCAGGCCTGGGTGGACGCCGAGTACTGGCGGCTCGGCACGATGGCCGAGCTCGGCGGCACCCCCGCCCCGTCCAGCCTCAACTGGGCCATCGGCGAGTTGATCCTCGGCTCGAACCCCGCCCTGTGGATGTATGGCGCGGGCCCCAACTTCGCCGGCATCGTCTACCGCAACGGCAACGACCGCGACAAGCAGATCGCGCAGCACATCGTCGACCGCGGCTGGAACACCTCGATGGTGCTGACCGAGCCCGACGCCGGCTCCGACGTCGGCGCCGGCCGCACCCGGGCGACCCCGAACGAGGACGGCACCTGGAACATCGAGGGGGTCAAGCGGTTCATCACCTCCGCCGAGAGCGACCTCGCCGAGAACATCATCCACCTGGTGCTCGCCCGCCCGCACGGTGTCGAGGGCGCCGGCGGCCCCGGCACGAAGGGCCTGAGCCTCTTCGTCGTCCCGAAGTACCACTTCGACTTACGAAGCGGTGAGCTCACCGGGGAGCGCAACGGCGCCTACGTCACCGGAGTCGAGCACAAGATGGGCATCAAGGTGTCCAACACCTGCGAGCTGACCTTCGGCGACCCGGCCGTCGGCGGCGGCGAGCCGGCCAGGGGCTGGCTGCTCGGCGAGGTGCACGACGGCATCGCGCAGATGTTCCAGGTGATCGAGAACGCCCGGATGATGGTCGGGACCAAGGCGATCGCGACGCTGTCGACCGGCTACCTCAACGCGCTCGACTACGCCAAGCAGCGGGTGCAGGGAGCCGACCTGACCCAGGCCGCGGACAAGACCGCTCCGCGGGTGCCGATCACCCACCACCCCGACGTGCGACGCTCGCTGATGACCCAGAAGTCGTTCGCCGAGGCGATGCGGGCGTTGGTGCTCTACACCGCCACCTGGCAGGACCGGATCCAGCTGGCCACGCACGCTGCGCAGGACAGGGACGAGCACGACGACCTCGCGGAGCGGGTCAACGACCTGCTGCTGCCGATCGTGAAGGGCTACGGCTCCGAGCGCTCCTGGGTCCTGCTCGGCACGGAGTCGCTGCAGACGCTCGGCGGGTCGGGCTTCCTGACCGACTACCCGATCGAGCAGTACGTCCGCGACGCGAAGATCGACACCCTCTACGAGGGCACCACCGCGATCCAGGGCCAGGACTTCTTCTTCCGCAAGATCGTCAAGGACCAGGGCAAGGCGCTCGGCCACCTCTCCGGGGAGATCAGCGCCTTCCTCGACTCCGAGGCCGGCAACGGCCGTCTCAAGGTCGAGCGGGAGCTGCTCAGGACGGCCCTCGACGACGCCAGCGCCCTGGTCGGCCTGATGATCGAGACGCTGATGAGCGCGGACGAGTCCAGCGAGGGTGGCGACATCCGCAACATCTACAAGGTCGGGTTGAACACCACCCGGCTGCTGATGGCGCTCGGCGACGTCATCTGCTCGTGGTTGCTGCTCCGTCAGGCCGAGATCGCGCTGGGCAAGCTCGGCGAGGCCGGACTGTCCGGCGAGGACAAGGCCTTCTACGAGGGCAAGGTCGCTGCGGCCCAGTTCTTCGCGCGCACCAACCTGCCGAGGATCTCCGCCGAGCGCGCCATCGCCGAGGGCACCGACCTGTCGCTGATGGAGCTCGACGAAGCGGCCTTCTGACGGGGCCGGTTTCCCAGCCCAAGAGCCCGAGCTGCCGTGGGCGATCGGTGGGTTGACCGGCCCAACCATGGGTATGACTCCTGGCGAGGGACACCTAGACAAGGGAGCAAGGACATGGGTATCGGACTCGGCATCATCCTGCTGGTGATCGGCGCGATCCTCTACTGGGCGCTCGACGTGAACATCCCCGGGGTGAGCGACAACACGCTCGGCATCATCCTGATGGTCGTCGGCGCACTCGCGATCGTCCTGGCGCTGATCGTCAACCAGCAGCGCACCCGACGCACCACCGTGGTCGACGACCGCCGCGAGCCTCCTGCCGTCTGAGTCATCCGCCGAGCGGCAGCACCAGCCGGGCGATGCCGTCGCCGGTGATGCGGACCGGGATCCCCCAGTCCTGCTGGTGCATCCGGCACGCCGCGCCCTCGCGCTGCTCGACGTCGCACGTCGCGGCCCGGGCCGCAACGTGCAGGACGCCGTCTCCCACGCGACCGTCGACGCGCAGGGTGCGACTGAGGGCCACGCCGACACCGTCCCCGTCCGTGAGCAGCGCCGACGGGGTCGCGCTCACGTGCAGCTGCGTCGCCGGACCGAACCGGTCGTCGACCTTCTGGCCGGGAGGCGGCGTGAACGTCACCTCGACGACGAGCTCACCCGCGGCGACGTCGGTGACCGGCCGCTGCGTGCGGCTGGCCGGCCCGTCGACGTGCGTCTCGACCAGACGTACGGCGCTCAACCGGTGCGCCGTCGACTCCACGACGAGCACCTCCCCGTCCGCGCCGACCAGCAGCCCGCTGGGCTCGGCCAGGCCGGAGGCCGCCGTCGAGAGCCGGCCAGTCGCGGGGTCATAGCGGCGTACTGCGCCGTTGTAGGTGTCCGCCACCAGCACCGACCCGCCTTCCTCCACCGCGACGCCGAGCGGGTGCTGCAGCCTGGCCGCGGAGCGGTCGCCGTCGCGGAAGCCGAAGTCGAAGAGGCCCTCGCCGACCACGGTCGTGACGGTGCCGTCCTGCACGAACCGCAGCGACGACGTCTCGCTGTCCGCGACCCAGAGCCGCTCCCCGTCCGGCGCAAGGCCCGAGCTCTGGGCGAACCAGGCCTGCTCCAGCGGGCCGTCGAGCAGCCCCTCGTTGCCGGTGCCGGCGACGACGGCAACGGCGCCGGTTCGCGGGTCGAACGTCCAGAGCTGGTGGATGCCGGCCATCGCCACCCACACCCGGTCCTGCCACCAGGCGACGTCCCAGGGGCTCGACAGCGCGTCGGTGGCCGCAACGACCCTGGTCGCACCGGTCGACAGCGCGACACCCTGCAGGCGGTGGCCGACGGTGTCCGCGACGACCAGGTCGTAGCCCACCTCGGCCGCGACGTCGGCCGGGAGCAGGCACAGCCCGTTGGGTTCGCGGAGCTCCCCCTCGCCGATGACGCGGCGCACCGTGGACGCGTCGGGTGACAGCTCGACCAGCCGGTCGTGACCCGCGTCGGCGACGAGGATCCCCTTGTCCGCAAGGCGGATCGCCTTCGCTGGGAAGCGCAGGTCACCGGCCTCGACGGACGGCGGGACGTAGGGCGAGCCCGCCGGCTGCAGCGTGCCGCGCGACCGGTGCTCGGGCACCAGCGACGCCAGGACCGCGTCGATCGCATGGGCATGGCCCTCGCCGGCGTACTGAGCGACGACGTAGCCGTCCGGGTCGACCAGCACCAGCGTCGGCCAGGCCCGCGCGGCGTAGGCCTGCCAGGTCACCAGCTCCGGGTCATCGAGGACGGCGTGGTGCACGGCGTACCGCCTCACCGCTGCCGCGAGCGCATCGGGATCGGCCTCGTGGGTGAACTTCGGGCTGTGCACGCCGACCACGACGAGCTCCTCGGAGTACTTCTCCTCCAGCGGCCGCAGCTCGTCGAGCACGTGCAGGCAGTTGACGCAGCAGAAGGCCCAGAAGTCCAGCAGCAGGAAGCGGCCCCGGAAGTCGCCGAGGTGGAGCTGGGCGCCGCCGGTGTTCAGCCAGCCTCGGCCGACCAGCTCGGGTGCGCGGACACGACTCACCGGCCCATTCTCGCAGCCCCTACGCTGGCCCCCGTGACCTGGACGACCGCCGACCTGCCCGACCTCACCGGCCGTCGTGCCCTGGTCACCGGGGTCACCAGCGGCATCGGCGAGAAGATCGCGCTCGAGCTGGCCCGGCACGGCGCCGAGGTCGTGCTCGCGGCGCGCAGCAGCGACAAGATGGACGTCACCGAGGCCGACCTACGTCGCGAGGTGCCGCAGGCCCGGCTGCAGCGGGTCATCGTCGACCTGGCCGACCTGGCCTCGGTGCGGAAGGCAGCCGCCGAAGCGTCGGCGGGCGGCCCGCTGCACCTGCTGGTCAACAACGCCGGCGTGATGGCAACGCCGTACTCCCGGACCGCCGACGGCTTCGAGCTCCAGCTGGCCACCAACCACCTCGGCCCGTTCGCCCTGACCGGGCTGCTGCTGCCCCGGCTGGTCGAGTCCGGCGACGGCCGCGTGGTCTCCACCGCCTCGCAGGCGCACCGGTTCGCGGTCCGGTCGCCGCTGGGCGACCCCCGCGTGCAGCACGGCCGCTACTGGCGCTGGCCGACCTACGCGGGCTCCAAGCTGGCCAACCTGCTCTTCACCTTCGAGCTCGAGAGGCGGCTGCGGGCGAAGGGCCTGCCGGTCAAGGCGCTCGCGGCCCACCCCGGCTACGCCAGCACCGCACTGATGGGTCACAACGGCTGGATCCTCGACGCCGTCTTCCGCGCCGCTGGCCAGCCCGCACAGCTCGCCGCGTTGCCGACCCTGATGGCGGCGACCGCCGACCTGCCCGGGGGAACCTATGTCGGGCCCGGGTCGCTGCTGCAGCTGCGAGGCCTGCCACGCGTGGTCGGCACGACCGGGCGGGCCCGGGACGCCGAGGCCCAGCAGCGGCTGTGGCAGACCAGTGAAGAGGCAACCGGAGTGAGGTACCCGTGAGCGTCCTGCGACCGATCACCCCCGAGGACCACGCCGACGTGCTGGCCCTCAACGAGCGCCACGTGGAGCTGCTCGCGCCGATGGACGAGGCGCGCCTCGACGAGCTCATCGGCCTGGCCGACCGGTCGTGCGTGATCGAGCACGACGGCCAGTTCGCCGGGTTCGTGCTGACGTTCCGCGCGGGCACGCCGTACGACTCGGCCAACTTCCGCTGGTTCACCGACCACTACCGCGAAGGCTTCTACTACCTCGACCGGGTGGTCGTGCACGAGAACTTCCGCCGGCTCGGCCTCGGCTCGGTGGTCTACGACGAGCTCGAGGCCCATGCGCAGGACCTCGCGCCGGTGTTCGCCCTCGAGGTCAACCTCGACCCGCCGAACGAGCCGTCGCTGGCGTTCCACCGGCAGCGCGGCTACGCCCGCGTCGGCGAGCAGGTCGTCGACGGCCACCTGGTCGAGCTGATGGTCAAGCCGCTGCGCTGACGCGGCCGCTACGATCCGCGGATGGACAGGCTGGGTGCGCGCGAGCTGATCGACCTCGTCCTCGACACCGGCTCGTGGGTGTCCTGGGACGACCCGCCGGACCACAGCGGGGTCGATGACGACTACGCCGCCGCGCTCGCTCGCGCCGCCGAGCGGTCGGGCGTCGACGAGTCGGTGATCACCGGCGAGGGCCGGATGCACGGGCGGCGGGTGGCGGTGGTCGCCTGCGAGTTCGGCTTCCTGGCCGGCTCGATCGGCCGGGCCGCCGCAACGCGCCTGGTCGGCAGCATCCGCCGGGCCACCGAGGAAGGCATCCCGCTGCTCGCCGCACCGAGCAGCGGCGGCACCCGGATGCAGGAGGGCACCCCGGCCTTCGTGCAGATGATCGCGATCTCGGCGGCGTTGGTGGCCCACAAGGCGGCCGGCCTTCCCTACCTCGTCTACCTGCGCAACCCGACCACCGGCGGGGTGATGGCGTCGTGGGGATCGCTGGGCCACATCACCGTGGCCGAGCCCGGCGCCCTGGTCGGCTTCCTGGGCCCGCGCGTCTTCGAGGCGTTGTACGGCGAGCCCTTCCCGACCGGCGTGCAGACCGCGGAGAACCTGCATGCCCACGGCATCGTCGACGCGGTCCTCCCGCCGGATCAGATCGCGGGCATCCTCGACCGGGCGCTGGGGATCCTGCAGGTCGAGCCGTCGGCGGACACGCCCGATCCCGGCGAGGACGAGGTCGCCGGGGTCGACGCCTGGGAGTCGATCACCCGGTCGCGCCGGCCGGACCGGCCTGGCGTCCGGCGGTTGCTCCGGTATGCCGCGACCGACGTGATCCCGCTCAACGGCACCGGGGAGGGCGAGTCCGACCCCGGGCTGCTGATCGCCCTCGTGCGCTTCGGCGACGCGCCCTGCGTCTTCCTCGGGCAGGACCGCCGCGGGCAGACGGAGGCGCACCCGATGGGTCCGGGCGCGCTGCGGGAGGCCCGCCGCGGGATGCGGCTGGCCGTCGAGCTCGGCCTGCCGCTGATGACCGTGATCGACACCGCCGGGGCCGCGCTCACGCCGGAGGCCGAGGAGGGCGGCCTGGCCGGCGAGATCGCCCGCTGCCTGGCCGACCTGGTCGCACTCGCGGCACCGACGCTCTGCCTGATGCTCGGTGAGGGCAACGGCGGTGGGGCGCTGGCGTTGCTGCCGGCCGACCGCGTGGTCGCGGCCGAGCACGCGTGGCTGTCCCCTCTCCCGCCGGAGGGCGCCAGCGCCATCGTGCACCGCGACACCGAGCACGCCCCGGACATGGCGCGGGCCCAGCACGTGCGGTCCGTCGACCTGCGCGCACGCGGCATCGTCGACCGGATCGTGGCCGAGCACCCCGACGCGGCCGACGAGCCCGAGGACTTCTGCCGGCGGGTCGGCGAGGTGCTCCGCTTCGAGCTCGGTCGGCTGGCCCGCGCCGAGGTGGGTCGGCTCGTCGGCTCCCGCGCGGACCGCTTCGGCAAGCAGCCGGCTTCCTGCTCTCCCCCGCCGCTCGACCCGGCGTGAGCCTCAGAACAGCAGCGCCGCCGCGGGGTCGGCCATGATCGACGCCACGTCGGCCAGGAAGCGCGAGCCCTTCTCGCCGTCGATGTGGCGGTGGTCGAAGGAGACCGCCAACGTGCACACGTCGCGGATCTCGATGCGCTCGTCCGCACCCGACCCGACCACCCACGGCTGCCGCTTCGCCGCTCCGAAGCACAGGATCGCCGACTCGCCCGGGTTGATGATCGGGGTCCCGGAGTCGACCCCGAAGGGTCCCACGTTGGTGATCGTGAAGGTGCCGCCGCTCATCTCGGCCGGCTGCGTCCGGCCGGCCCGCGCGGTGTCGGTGAGCTCGCCGAGCGCCTGCGCGAGCTCGAGCAGCGAGAGCTGGTCGGCATCCTTGACGTTGGGTACGACGAGGCCGCGGGGCGTCGCTGCGGCGATGCCGAGGTTGACGTAGCCCTTGTAGACGATCTCCTGGGCCCGGGCGTCCCACCACGAGTTGATCTCGGGGGTGCGCCGCATCGCCAGCATGCTGGCGCGCGCCAGCACGAGAAGCGGGGAGACCCGCACGTCGCGGAACTCCCGGCGGGACCGCAGCCGCTCGCAGAACTGCATCGTCGCGGTGACGTCGACCGTCACCCACTCGGTCACGTGCGGGGCGGAGAAGGCCGACTCGACCATCGCCTGGCCCATCATCTTGCGCACGCCCTTGATCGGCTCCCGCGTCTCCCGGGCGCCACGTAGCGGGTTCACCCCGGGACGGCCGAGGTCCTCGTAGCGCTCGGGCATCCCACCCGAGGCGGCAGCCTGCACGTCGTCGCGCGAGACGGTGCCGTTCGGCCCCGAGGGGGTCAGCGACCGCAGGTCGACGCCGAGGTCCTTGGCGAGCTTGCGCACCGGTGGCTTGGCCAGCACCCGGACGTCCCCCGGCTCGGGAGCAGGCGCGGCGGGCTCGGTGGGCACCGGCGGCTCGTCGACGGCCTCGACGTCCTCCGACTGCGCCCCCCCGGGTGCGAAGGCGCCCTGCACCTGCAGCTGCGTCGCCGCACCCGCGTCGCTGCCGGGCGATGCCGAGCCCTTGCGCGGTCGCCGCTGCGCGACGGTCTCGCGGGGCCCGTAGCCGACGAGCGTGTTGTTCTGCCCCTCGGCGGGCGGGACGTTGGTGTCGATCGGCTCGTGGGTGTCCGCAGCGGGCGATCCTCCTGCTGGGGCAGCGTCGTCGGCCGAGCCGATCCGGATGATCGGCGTGCCGACCGCGACGGTCTCGCCCTCGGACACGAGCAGCGCCTCGATGGTCCCTGCGTACGGCGACGGCAGCTCGACCAGCGACTTCGCGGTCTCGATCTCCACGACGATGTCGTTGATCTCGATCGTGTCGCCGGGCTTGACCTTCCAGCTGACGATCTCGGCCTCGGTCAGGCCCTCACCGACGTCGGGCAGCTTGTACTCGGAAGGCATCGAGGTCCTCTCAGAAGGCGAAGGTGCGGTCGACGGCGTCGAGCACCCGGTCCAGATCGGGGAGCCACTCCTCCTCGATGCGTGCCGGCGGGTACGGCGTGTCGAACCCGCCCACGCGCAGCACCGGTGCCTCGAGGGAGTAGAAGCACTGCTCGGTCACCCGGGCCGCGACCTCGGCGCCCATGCCGAGGTTGGCGTGGGCCTCGTGCACGACGACGGCCCGGCCGGTGCGACGCACGGAGTCGAGCACCGGGCCCAGATCCAGCGGCGAGAGCGTGCGCAGGTCGATGACCTCGATCGAGCGGCCCTCCTGGGCGGCGGCCTCGGCTGCGGCGAGGCAGGCCTTCACGCGTGGTCCGTAGGACACCAACGTGAGGTCGGAGCCCGGGCGGACGACGCGCGAGGTGAACAAGGGGGCCGGCGAGGCGGTCTCGTCCAGCTCGGCCTTGTCGGAGTGGTACTGCCGTTTCGGCTCGAGGAAGACCACCGGGTCGTCGCAGGCGATCGCCTGCTGGATCATCCAGTAGCCGTCGACCGGGTTCGAGCAGGCGACCACCTTGAGCCCCGGGGTGTGCGCGAACTGCGCCTCCGGGGACTCCGAGTGGTGCTCGACCGCGCCGATCCCGCCGCCGAACGGGATGCGCACGACGATGGGCATCTTGACCTTGCCCTGGGTGCGGAAGTGCATCTTCGCGACCTGGCTGACGATCTGGTCGTAGGCCGGGTAGACGAACCCGTCGAACTGGATCTCGCACACCGGCCGGTAGCCGCGGATGGCCAGGCCCACCGCGGTGCCGAGGATGCCGGACTCCGCCAGCGGGGTGTCGATCACCCGGTCCTCGCCGAAGTCCTTCTGCAGGCCGTCGGTGATCCGGAAGACGCCGCCGAGCCGGCCGACGTCCTCGCCCATGATCACGACCTTGTCATCGGCCTCCATCGCCTTGCGCAGCCCGGAGTTGAGGGCCTTGGCCAAAGTCACCTTGCTCACGAGTGCACCGCCTCCCCCTCGAACGACGCCAGGTAGGCCGCGAATCCGTCCCGCTGCCGGGCCAGCTCCTCGGTCTGCTCGGCGTAGACCTGGTCGAAGACCGACAGCGGACTCGGGTCGGGCAGGGCCCGGCAGCCCTCGCGGAGGTGCGCTCCCAGCGCGTTGGCCTCCTCGGCGACCGAGGCGAAGAAGTCCTGGTCGGCCAGGCCGTTGCGCTTGAGGTAGGCCTCGACCCGGGCGATCGGGTCCTTGAGCTTCCAGTGCTCGAGCTCGGCGCTCATCCGATACCGCGTCGGGTCGTCGGTGGTGGTGTGCGCACCCATCCGGTAGGTGTAGGCCTCGACGAAGGTCGGCCCACTCCCCTCGCGGGCGCGGCGCAGGGCGGCCTGGGTCACCGCGTAGCAGGCGAGGACGTCGTTGCCGTCCACCCGCACGCCCGGGAAGCCGAAGCCCAGGGCGCGCTGGTAGAGCGGGATCCGGCTCTGCCGCTCGATCGGCTCGGAGATCGCCCACTGGTTGTTCTGGCAGAAGAACACCACCGGGGCGTTGTAGGACGCCGCGAAGACGAAGGCCTCGTTGACATCACCCTGGGAGGACGCTCCGTCACCGAAGTAGGCGACCACCGCGGTGTCGCGGTCCGGGTCGCCGGTGCCGACCGCCCCGTCGCGCTGGACACCCATCGCATAGCCGGTGGCGTGCAGGGTCTGGGCGCCGATCACGATCGTGTAGTTGCCGAAGTTGTGCTCCCTCGGGTCCCAGTTGCCCTGGTC
>JAICXL010000064.1 GCA_025980475.1 Nocardioidaceae bacterium
GCCGCCCAGCAGCAGCCACCGCTTCCTGCCACGCTTCTTTCGCGCCGGGACGTCATCACCGGCCAACGCTGCGGCCGCTGCGAGCCCCCGGCGCCGCGCCTCCTCGGCGTAGGGACCAGCCTGCTCACGGGCCTCGTCGACCGCCGCCTTCACCGTCGGCACGACCTCGTTGACGAAGCGCTCCCGCGCCTCGGCCACGTGGGGGGCTGCTTTCTCACGGGCCTCGGCGAGCATCGGCACCAGCTGGTCACGCGCCTGCTCCCACTTCGGCCCGAGCTGCTCCCGGGCCTCCTCGAGGCGGGGGCCGAGCTGGTCGCGCAGCTCCTCGAGCCTGGGGCCGAGCTGCTCCCGGGCGTTGTCGACGTGGGGCGCCAGTGCGCCAGCGATCCCTTGGGCCTGGTCGCGGAGGTTCTTGCCGCCATTGTTGCCAAACATGTGCGTCCGGGTGTCCTCTCGTCTCGTCGGGCCGGGTGGCCGTTGGGTTCGATCATGCCCGGTGGCCGGAGGGAAACAAACCCGGGGCCCGGTGACGGCCCGCGCTCGTGGCAGGATCGACCTGCACCGATCGTCGCGACCTCGAAGGGGACCCATGTCACCGCTCGGCACCGGCCTGAAGGCCACGTTGCACACCAACCGGGGCGACATCGTCCTGGACCTCTTCCCCAACCACGCCCCCCAGACCGTCGACAACTTCGTCGGTCTTGCCGAGGGCACCAAGGACTACCGCGACGACGCCGGCCGCTCGGGCCAGCGCTACTACGACGGGCTCGGCTTCCATCGGGTGATCGCCGGCTTCATGATCCAGGGCGGTTGCCCGCTCGGCACCGGCACCGGCGGCCCGGGCTACACCTTCAAGGACGAGTTCCACCCCGAGCTGGGCTTCGACCGCCCCTACCTCCTCGCGATGGCCAACGCGGGCCCGGGCACCAACGGCTCCCAGTTCTTCATCACCGTGGCCCAGACGCCCCACCTCAACCGACGGCACACGATCTTCGGCGAGGTCGCCGACCAGGCCAGCCGTGACGTTGTCGACGCGATCGCGACCACCGGCACCAGCCGCGGCGACCGCCCGGTCGAGCCGGTCGTCATCGAGTCGGTGGAGATCACGCGGCCCGGCGAGCCGGGTGGGGTGACCCCGTCCTGAGCGAGCCCGGCACCGGCGGCGGACCCGGCACCGTGGAGGCGCCGACCTGCTACCGCCACCCCGGGCGCGAGACCTGGATCCGCTGCCAGCGATGCGACCGGCCGATCTGCCCGGACTGCATGCGGTCGGCCGCGGTCGGCTTCCACTGCCCCGAATGCATCCGGGAGGGCGCCCGCAGCACGCGCCAGGGTCGGGGGCCGTACGGCGGCCGCACGGCGGTCGATGCGCAGCTGGTCACGCTGGTGCTGATCGGCATCAACGTGGCGGTGTGGCTGGCCATCCAGGCGACCGGCGGCCCGCGCAGCCGACTCGTCGACCTGTTCGCCCTGTTGCCGACGGGCCACTGCGGCGTTCAGGGCGGCTTCTTCCCGAGCGTGTCCGAGCTCGCCTGCCACGGGGGCGGAGCGCACTGGGTCACCGGCGTCTCCGACGGTGCCTGGTGGCAGCTGCTCACGTCGGTGTTCACCCACGTGACCATCGTGCACATCGGCTTCAACATGGTGGCGCTCTACTTCATCGGCCCGCCGCTCGAGGCGGTGCTGGGCCGGGCCCGGTTCCTGGCGCTCTACCTGGTCTCGGGACTCACCGGCTCCGCGGCCGTGATGCTCTTCTCCGACTCCCACCAGCAGACCCTCGGAGCGTCCGGAGCGATCTTCGGCCTGCTCGGCGGCCTGCTCGTCGTGGCCATCAAGCGGCGCACTGCCGTGCGGACCGTGCTCTTCTGGCTGGGCCTGAACCTGGTTTTCACGTTCACCGTCTCGGGGATCTCCTGGGAGGGCCACCTCGGGGGACTGGCCGGCGGGTTCATCCTGGCCGGGGCCCTGGTCTATGCCCCTCGCCGCCGCCGGGCGCTGCTGCAATGGGGGGCGGTCGCGCTGCTCACCATCCTCGCCCTCGCCCTGGTCGGGGCCCGGGTCGCGGCCCTCGGCGGCCCAGGCACGTTCGCCGGCTAGCCAGCACCGGGCCGCTGCTCCGGGCCGCTGCTCCGAGCCGTGGATCACACCACTGTGAGTTATGCACAGCTGTGCACAACCCTGTGGAGAACCACAGCCGTGTAACTAGGTCGCCGACCGCGAGCGCGTCACTCCCACTTGGTTGCGAAGGTGAAGCCGACGGCCATGAAGGCGATGCCGACGACCAGGTTGTACTGGCCGAGGTCCTGCATCACCGGGATCGCCAGGTCGTTGCCGACGAAGTAGAACACCACGATCCAGATCAGGCCGATCAGGAAGCAGCCGAGCATGCCCACCACCACCCCGCGGCCACGGCCGAGGGGGGTGAGCTTGTCGGCCGAGACGGTGAGCCCGATCATGATCAGCCCGAAGCCGATCAGGTAGTTCCAGTTCTTCAGGTCCGACATCCACGGCAGCGGGCTGCTCGGGGGCTTGACGTCCCCGATCTTCACGAAGGTCGCCGCGTCGTGCGCCACGGTGGCGTAGACGACGATCCAGGCAATGCCGACCAGGACGAGCCCGAGGGCGACCGCGCAGCGGACGATCGAGTTCTCGTAGCCGCTCGCGATCGTCGTGGGCTTGCGGGCGGATGGCTTGGACAAGGCGGCGCCTCCTCAGGGGCTCCTCGGGCGGTGGCGCGGCCGGAGAACCGGCCGGAACGTCGGCTAGCGTAGCCATGTGCCCGCCCGGCCAGGGCAGCGGTCGAGGAATCTGGAGTGCCCGTGTCCCCCCATCCCGCCGGCTGGATCGCCCGTCCCCGGTCGTGGCGGGTGCTCACCGTGCTGGTCGCGGTCGGTGCCGGTGGGCTGTTCATCACCACCGGCCTGAACGCCCACGGCCTCGACCTGCGCGCGGCGAGCGTGACCGACCTGGCGAGCGTGGTTCGGCAGGAGAAGCAGCGCACCGACGACCTGCAGGCCCAGGTGGCGGAGGTCAACCGGGAGGTCACCCGGCTCGGCAAGCGGATCAACGACCCGGCGGTGGAGGAGCTGCAGGCCAGGGTGAACGCGCTGAAGGGCCCTGCCGGACTGCTCCCGGTGGCCGGGCCCGGCGTGACCGTCGTCCTCGACGACGCGCCCGCGAGCGAGATCGACAAGGTGGTCAACGAGGGCGGACCGGTCACCAGGGACATGCTGGTGGTGCACCAGCAGGACATCCAGGCGGTGGCCAACGCGCTGTGGCGTGGCGGCGCCGAGGCGATGACCATCAACGGCCAGCGGATCATCGCCACCACCGGGATCAAGTGCGTCGGCAACACCGTGATCCTGCACGGGGTGCCGTACTCCCCGCCGTACCGGCTCTCCGCTGTCGGAGACCAGGCCGGCATGCAGGCGAGCCTCTCCGGCGACCCCTACGTCGAGGCCTACCTGACCTTCGTCGACAGGTTCGACCTCGGCTACGACGTCAGGGACGAGGCGAGCCTCCAGCTCGCGGGTTACCAGGGCAGCATCGAGCTGCGCTACGCCCACCCACTCCACTGAGCAGGGTCGAGGTGGCTGTCCTCACGGCGAAGGCGAGGCGGAGGGGCTCCCTGTCGGAGAGGGGGACTCCGAGGGTGACGGGGAGGTCGGTGGTGGACTGGTCGTCGGCGGCTTGCTGGGCGGCTGGTAGGTCGAGACCACGATCGTCACCGTGCTGCCCTGGCCGAGCGGGGTGCCGGCGGCCGGGCTCTGCTGGATGACCGTGCCCGCCCTGGCCTTGGTGGTGGAGTCGTGCACCACGCTGGTCACGAACCCGCGGGCGTCGATCTGCTGCCGGGCCTGGTCCTCGGTCAGGTTGACCACCGCGGGCACCGTCTTCGGTCCGGTCGAGTAGGTCAACGTGACGACCGTGCCCTCCGGGACTCGCTGGTCGGCAGGAGGGTTGGTCGCGAGGACGTTGCCTTTGTTCTCGTCGGACTGCCGGGGCCGCAGCCGTGGTTTCAGGCCGGCCGCCCGGATGTCCTGCGCGGCTGCGGCCTTGTTCTCCCCGATGACCGGCGGGACCGTCACGGTGGGCTTGCCGGCGGAGAGGACCAAGTCGACCTTGCTTCCCCGGTCGACCAGTCGGCCGGCCTGCGGGTCCTGGGAGACGACATGGCCCTTCGGCACCGTCGAGCTCGCCCGACGGGTCACGTGCCCGACCTTCAGGCCGCGGTCCTGCAGCGCGTGCTTGGCCGCGATCCTGGTGAGGCCGCTGAGCGGGGGCACGTTGCGCTGTTGCGGGGCGCTCGTGAAGAGCCGCGGCACGAAGATGATGGCGAGCACGATCAGAGCCAGCAGCAGCAGACCGAGCAGCACGACCACCTTGCGGCTCTGCCGTGGCTCGGGCTCGTTCTCCGCACCGGCCACGGCGATGCCGGCTGCCGTGGGGGAGAGCACGCTGGTCGGCGCTTCGACGGGCGCGGCGACCACCGTGGGAGCCTCGATCGGCTTCCCGGCGAGGTAGCGGTCGATGTCGGCGCGCATCGCCGCTGCGCTCTGGTAGCGGTCCTCGACCTTCTTGGCCAACGCCTTCATCACGATCGCGTCCAGCGCGGGATCGAGGTCCTCCTCGATCTGGGAGGGGGGCACCGGCTGCTCACGGACGTGCTGGTAGGCGACCGCGACGGGGCTGTCGCCGACGAACGGCGGCCGGCCGGTGAGCAGCTCGTAGAGCAGACAGCCGGTGGAGTAGACGTCGGACCGTGAGTCGACGGTCTCGCCCCGCGCCTGCTCGGGCGAGAGGTACTGCGCCGTGCCGACAACGGCGGCCGTCTGGGTCATCGTGCTCTGCGCGTCGGAGATCGCCCTGGCGATGCCGAAGTCCATCACCTTGACGTCGCCGGCGGGCGTCAACATCACGTTGCCAGGCTTGATGTCGCGGTGCACGATGCCGGCGCGGTGGCTGTAGTCGAGTGCGGACAGCACGCCGGAGGTGATCTCCAGGGCGCGCTCGGGCAGGATCTTGCGCCCCTCCCGGAGGATGTCGCGCAGGGTGCGGCCGGCGACGTACTCCATCACGATGTAGGGCTGGGCGACGCCGTGGCCGTCTGCACCCTCCTCGTTGAACTCCTCGCCGGTGTCGTAGACCGAGACGATCGCCGGGTGGTTGAGTGATGCCGCTGACTGCGCCTCCCGCCGGAAGCGCGCCTGGAAGCTGGCGTCGCTGGCGAGGTCGGTCCGCAGCCGCTTGATCGCCACCGTACGGCCCAGGCGCACGTCGGTGCCCTTGCGAACCTCGGCCATTCCGCCGCGGCCGAGCATCTCGCCCAGCTCGTAGCGCCCGCCGATGCGGTGAGCCTCAGCCATCAGTGACCCTTCCCCTTGCCCTTGCCGTGGTTCTTGCCCGGTCCCTTGCCTGGGGGCTTCTTGCCGGGGCCGTGGTGCGTGGTCGCGTGGTGTGCCTGGTGCTTCGGGTGGTGCGTCGGTGCCGGCGGTGCCGTGCTCGGTGGCGGCGGTGGCGCTGCCCACACCGTCAGCCGGATCAGGCTGTCCTTGTTCACCAGGCCTGTCGGCGCCAGCGCGGCGACGGTGCCCGCGACATGTCCTCCCGGGTTGTCCTGGCGCGCCGCCACCTTGCTCTGCAGGCCGATCCGTCGCAGCGCGGTCCGCACCTCGGCGACCGGCTTCCCGACGTACGCCGCCGCCCGGACGCGGACCTGCACCGGGCTCGGGGACGGCGTGGGAAGGTCCTGCCGGGCGGGCTGGCGGCGGCCGTCACCGCCGCCGAGCACGAGTGCCACGACCAGGGCGATCGCCAGCGCTGCCATCAGTAGCAGCGGCCACCACCGCAGCACCTGCGCGCGCCGGCCGACCTGCTGCGCGCGCGCGCCCAGCGCCGCGCCTGCGCCCCCTGTCCCCGCTCCCGCTGCGGCTGGGGTGAGGCCGGTGAGCACCAGGGTCGACGCCTCGGCCGCAGGGGAGGCGACGCCGGTGCGGAGCGCGGCGGCCAGCTGGCCCGCATCGGCGTAGCGCTCGGCCGGGTCCTTGGCCAGGGCCCGGACGGTGATCTCCGCCAGGTCGGCGGGCACCTCCTCGGGGAGGGCGGGGACCGGTTGACGCAGGTGGGCCAGGGCGGTGCCGACCGGGGTGTCCCCGATGAACGGCTTGCGGCCGGCCAGGCACTCGAAGAGCACCACACCGAGCGCGTAGACGTCGCTCGCCGCGGTGGCGACGCGGCCATCGGCCTGTTCGGGGGAGAGGTACTGTGGTGTGCCGACCAGCTGCCCGGTGCGGGTGAGCGCGATGCCGTCCGCGGCGCGGGCGATGCCGAAGTCGGTGACCTTGACCTCGCCTGCGGGGGTGACCAGCAGGTTCGCCGGCTTGACGTCGCGGTGCACCAGCCCGGTCGCGTGGGCGGCGGCCAGGGCGTCGGCCGCCTGGACGACGATGTCCCGGGCCACCTCGGGATCGATGCGCGGGCCGTCGCGGAGCAGCGCGGACAGCGGTTGGCCCTTGACGAGCTCCATCACCAGGAACGGCCGGCCGCCGGCGCCATCGGCCTCGGGGGGCAGTTCGCCGAAGTCGAAGACGGCGGCGATGCCCGGGTGCTGCAAGGAGGCGGCGTGCCGCGCCTCGGCGGAGAAGCGCTCGCGGAAGGCGGGGTCGCCGGCGTACTCGGCCTTGAGGATCTTCAACGCCACCTCGCGGTCGAGCACGGTGTCGGTGGCGCGCCACACCTCGCCCATCCCTCCCGTGGCGATGAGGGACTCGGGGCGGTAGCGGCTCTGGTTGCGCGCGGCCGTCGGGCCGGTCCCGGTCGCGGCGTTCACGCGGCGCTCACCGTCCCATCACCGCTTCCATGACGGCCTTGGCGATGGGGGCTGCCAGACCGCTGCCGGAGATGGCGTCGCGGGCCACGCCGGCGTCCTGGACGAGCACGGCGACCGCGACCTGCGGGTCCTGGGCAGGCGCGAAGGAGACGAACCAGGCGTACGGCGGCCGGCTCGGGGCGCTCTGGGCGGTCCCGGTCTTGCCGGCGACCGCGACTCCGGGGATCTGCGCCGTGGTGCCGGTGCCGTTGTCGACCACCGCCACCATCATCTGGGTCAGCTCGCGCGCCGAAGCCGGGCTCATCGCGGGCTGGCCGGGGAGGTACTGCGGCTGGGTCTTGCTGAGCACCTTGACGTTGGGGGACTGGATCTCGTCGACCAGGTAGGGCTTGCGGACCATGCCGCCGTTGGCGATGCCGGCGGCCACCATCGCCATCTGCAGCGGGGTGGCGCGGACGTCGTACTGCCCGATCGCAGCATAGGCCGCGAGCGGCCCGGCGGCGTCCTTGGGGAACTGGCTGACCGCCTGCCGGGTGATCGGGTCGTCCAGGTCGTGGAAGTAGGTCTTGCCGAAGCCGAACTTCTGGGCCTCCTGGCGCAGCTTCCGGGGGCCCAGCTGGAGCCCGAGCCAGCCGAAGGCGACGTTGCACGACACCTCGAGGGCCCGGGTCAGGGAGATCTTGCCGCCGCCGCAGGAGACCCCGTTCTCGTTGGGCAGCGTGTTGCTGGTCTGCGGCAGGTCGAGTCTGCTGCCGCCGGGCACCTGCGAGCCGGGGTTGTACCTGCCGGTCCCGAGGGCTGCGGCGGCGGTGACCAGCTTGAAGCTCGAGCCGGGCGGCAGCACCGTCTCGATCGCCCGGTTGTCGAGCGGCGACAGCTTGTCGGCCTCGAGCCGCTGCTTGACCTTGCCGACCTGCGCGAAGTCGTGGCTGGCGAGTTTGTTGGGGTCGTAGGTCGGGCTGGAGACCATCGCGAGGATTTTCCCGGTGCTGGGCTCCAGCGCGACCACGGCTCCCTGCACCCGGTTGCCGAGGGCGCGCAGGCCGTCGTACGCCGCCCTCTGCGCGGCGGGGTCGATCGTGAGGGTGACGTTCCCGCCCTTCGGGGACTGGTTGTCGACCAGGTCGATGACCCGCGTGACGAAGAGGGCGTCGTCGCTGCCGGAGAGGATCGAGTTCTCCGACGACTCGATGCCGGTGATCCCCCAGTCACGGGAGTAGTAGCCGGTCAGGTGGGCGTACTGGCGGCCCTTGGGGTAGACCCGCTGGTACTTGTACTGGTCGTGGGACCGGTTGCTCTCCGCGATCGCCCGGCCGCGCACCAGGATCGCCCCACGCTGGCGGGCGAACTCCGCGTCGCGGACCCGGATGTTGTCGGGATGGGCGCTGAGCGAGTTGAGGCTGCGCGCCTCCCAGTACTGCACGTAGGTGGCGTTGCCGAGAAGGGCCAGGAAGAGCACCAGGCAGGCGACGGCGAGGTTGCGGATGGGGCGGTTCATGGGCTGGTCACCTCATCATCACCACCTGCGTCGCGTCGCTGGCGTCAGGTCCGCCGGCGTGCGCGAACGCCGGTGGCGGCCGACGCGCGTGGTCGGAGATGCGCAGCAGCAGCGCGATGATCGCCCAGTTGGCGACCAGGCTGGAGCCGCCCTGGGACATGAACGGCGTGGTCAGACCGGTGAGCGGGATCAGCTTGGTCACGCCGCCGATCACGACGAAGACCTGCAGGGCGAAGACGCAGGCGAGCCCGGCGGCCACGAGCTTGCCGAAGTTGTCTCGCGAGATCAGCGCGGTGCGCAGCCCGCGCTCCACGATCAGGCCGTAGAGCAGGATGATCGCCATCACCCCGGTCAGCCCGAGCTCCTCGCCCAGCGACGGCAGGATGAAGTCCGACCACGAGATCGGAGTCACCTGCGGCTGACCCTGCCCCCAGCCACGGCCGACCAACCCGCCCCACGCCATGCCGTAGAGGCCCTGGACGACCTGATAGCTGTTCGACTGGTCGGAGAAGGGGTGCAGCCATGCCACGACGCGCACCTGCACGTGCGCCACGAAGAGGTAGCCGGCGTAGGCGCCGACCCCGAAGAGCACGCCCCCGACGATGATCCAGCCGGGCCGCTCGGTGGCGATGTAGAGCATCATCACGAACAGGCCGAAGAACAGCAGCGACGAGCCGAGGTCGTTCTCGAAGACGAGGATCGCGAGGCTGACCAGCCACATCGCCAGGATCGGCCCGAGGTCGCGGCCGCGCGGCAGGTCCACGAAGAAGAGCCGGCGACCGGCGAGGGCGAGCGCGTCGCGGTGCACGACCAGGTAACCGGCGAACGCGATCACCAGCAGCACCTTGGCGATCTCGCCCGGCTGGAAGCTCAGCGGCCCGAGGTGGATCCAGATGTTGGCGCCGTTGATGCTGGTGCCGATCCCGGGCACCAGGGGGAGGAGCAGCAGCACGACCGCGAGCAGGCCGAGGGTGTAGGTGAAGGCCTGCAGCCGGCGGTGGTCACGGATGACGACCAGGAGGGCGATGAACAGCGCGACCCCCAGCGTCATCCAGATCAGCTGGCTGCTTGCGAAGGCGGTGGCGTGCGGGTCCTGCGCCTGCCGGGCCAGGTCGATGCGGTGGATCATCGCCAGGCCGATGCCGTTGAGGGCGGCGACGACGGGCAGCAGGATCGGGTCGGCGTACGGCGCCCGCCACCGCACCGTGATGTGGCAGGCCACCACGAGCCCAGCGAGCCAGCCGCCGTAGGTGAGGATGTCGGTCGGCACCTTGCCCTCGACACCCAGGCCGACCGCGGCGTACGCGCCGATGCCGACGACCAGGCTGATCACGAGCAGGACCAGCTCGGCGCCGCGCCGGCGACGGTGCACGAAGCCGGTGAACGGGCCGGCGACCGGAGCGGAGCTCATGGTCGCTCCGTGCAGTCGCGGTCGGTCGGGGTGCCGGTCGCCCCAGCGGTGGGACTGGTGGTCGGGCTGGGCGATCGACGCGGGCGACTGGTCCGCTTGCTGCCCGCCCGGTGGCCCGCCCGGTGGCCAGCCTTGTGGCCAGCCTTGTGGCCGGCCCTGTGCGTGGCCCGGCGGGTCGGTGTGGGCGTCGGGCTCGGCGTCGGGGTCGGTGGGCAGAACGCCTCGTGGCGCAGCCGGACGATGACCGAGCGAGCGTCGGCCAGGCTCTGGGCACCGATGCCGTCGCGCACCTGTCGAGCGTTGTAGGCGGGCAGCTGGGTGAGACGCAGGGTGCTGGTCTCGACGACGTGGTGCATCTGCAGGCCGGGCACGTCGGCCTCGACCCCCTTGTAGACGGCGACGTCACGCCCGGCGGCACCGACGAAGTACTGCGTCTGCGTCCACGCGTAGCCGGCGATCCCGAGGCCGCAGAGCACCGCGAGTGCCAGCAGGGTGATGCCGCCGCGGCGCAGCCAGACGAAGCGGCGCGGCTCGCGCGGGGCATAGCGCAGCGCCTCGGGGTCGACCTCCTCACCGGGCACCGGCTCGAGCTCCCCGGTGTCGGTCGGTCGGCGGCCGCGCAGCAGCCCGAAGCCGCGGCGCGGTGCCTCGGCGGCCGCACCGACGACCATCGGCTTCACCGTCGGTTCGGCGGCGTCCTCGTCGACCACCTCCGCGACGACCACGGTGACGTTGTCGGAGCTGCCGGCGTCGAGCGCGGCGCGGACCAGCTCGACGCTGGCCTGCTCCACCGCTCCAGCCGCCAGCAACGCGGCGAGCTGATCGTCCTCGAGTGCCCCAGAGCAGCCGTCGGAGCAGAGCAGCACCCGGTCGCCCGGGGCGAGCTCCTGGACGAAGATGTCCGGCTCGGGCTCGTGCACCCCGTCGACCGCGCGGAGGATCAGGTTGCGGTGCGGGTGCACCCGCGCCTCGTCCACCGTGATCCGGCCCTCGTCGATGAGCGACTGGACGAAGGTGTGGTCCTTGGTCAGCTGCAGCAGCGAACCGTCGCGGAGCAGGTAGCCGCGACTGTCGCCGACATGCCCGACGGCCAGTCGGGCGCCGTCGAAGAGCGCGACGGTCACGGTGGTGCTGGTCCCGTCGATCTCGGGGTGCTCCTCCACGAGCTCGGCGATCCGGTCGTGGGTGCGGTGGATGGCCCCGGCGACCGCTTCGAGCGCGTCGTTCCCGGGTGGCGCGTCGAGGCGACGCAGCTGCTCGACCGCCGTGCTGCTGGCGATGTCCCCGCGGGCCGCACCGCCGACGCCGTCGGCGACCGCAAGGAGGTGCGGGCCGGCGTAGCCGGAGTCCTGGTTGTCCCGCCGGACCCGGCCGACGTCGGACAGCGCCGCGTAACGAAGGGCAAGTCTCATCGGACCGGACTCACTTGCGCAGCTCCAGCACGGTCTTGCCGATCCGGATCCGGGTGCCGAGCTGGACCGCGGTGGCCTGGGTGATGCGGGTGCTACCGACGTAGGTGCCGTTGGTGGAGCCGAGGTCCTCGACGTACCACTGGTCGCCCGACGCGGCGATCTGGGCGTGCCGCGTGGAGACGTAGTCGTCGTCGAGCCGGATCGCGGCATCGCTGCCCCGGCCGATCAGCAACGGCGCGTCGTCGAGGGACACCTCCTCGCCCGCGTTGGCGCCCTCGACGATGACCACCTGCCGTGGCGCACCTCGGCGCGGCTTCGGTTGCTTGCTGGGTCGCTGCCGGGTGCGCTTCGCGCGCGCCGACGCGGGCACGCGCGCGCCGAACATGTCGGAGCGGATCACCGAGATGGCGGCGAGCACGAAGATCCACAGGATCGCCAGGTAGGCGAACTTGATCAGGACCAGGCTCAGCTCTGACATCAGCCACCGCCCTGCCGGGACTGGTGAAGGGTCAGCGTGGTGTTGCCGATCCGGATCTCGGCACCGTCGACCAGGGTCGCCTTCTCGACCCGCTTGCCGTTGACCAGCACCCCGTTGGTCGAGCCGAGGTCGTGCACGCTGACCCGCGGCCCGGCGCCGGTCTCGGTGACCCGGAGCTCGCAGTGCCGGCGAGAGACGCCGGGGTCGTCGATGCGCAGGTCGGCGTCGTTGCCGCGCCCCACCACGATGCCGGGTGGCCTCAGCGGCACCTGCTGGCCGTTGACCTCGACAGCGACGGGAGCACGGCGGACGGCGCTCTCGGTCATCTCCTGGGCCGCGCTGCGCACACCGGCGACGGACTGGCTGCGCACCCGGAACCGGCCGGTGGTCAGGTCGTCGACCGGCTCGAGGCTGATCTCGACCCGTCCCGTGAAGACGTAGGACTGCTCGGCGGCGTAGTCCTGCAGCATCTCGGTGAGCTCGCGGGTCAGCTGCGGGTCGAGCTGGGAGAGACGCTCATGGTCGCTCGCGGAGAGCTCGACGTGGAAGGCGTTGGGCACCAACCGGCGCTCGCGACTGAGGATCTGTGCGGAGTTGTCGACCTCGCGGTTGAGCGCTGCGGAGATCTCCACCGGCTGGACGGCGCTGCGGAAGGTGCGTGCGAAGGCGCCGGAGATCAGCTGTTCGAGCTTGTCCTCGAAGCGCTGCAGACCGCCCACCTGTCCTCCTTCGTCACCCCCACCCGACCATCACCCGCGGCCGGGGCGCAAACCGGCCGGATCCGACTCCTGACCCACTCCGGGCCGGGCGCCCCGTCGGACCGCCACGATCGTAGCGGTCGATGTGCCTCGTGCTGGGGCTCCGTCGCTCCTCGCCGGCGACCGGTTTTGGCGGCGCCCGGCGGGTGGGATAGCCTGACGACCGCGTTGGCGCGAGTGGCGGAATAGGCAGACGCGCACGGTTCAGGTCCGTGTGCCCGAAAGGGCGTGGGGGTTCAACTCCCCCCTCGCGCACCAACCAACCACTTGGTCCGTTGCATCGGTTTCCGGATTCGGGTCCACGCACCAGCCCGACGCTGTTAGCGTCCCGGGCTGGTGGGGCGGGGTCGGCCGCCCCGAGGGACCGCAGCAGAGGACTGGAATGAGCACGCGCAACCGCGTCGGACCGCACCCGAGTCCATCCAGCGCCGGCGGAGGGCGCGGGCGGAACGTCAGGCGCACGGTGGCGGTGGCGATGGTCACGGCTGCAAGTTGCCTTGCGTCACTCGGCGTGGGCAGCCCCGCCCACGCCTCCGTCGCGGGTGACTTCTCCTTCGTCGGTCACCGTGGGTATCCGGCGGGCAGGTACACCGAGAACACCATTCCCTCCTTCGAGAACGCCTATCGCCACGGCGCGCCCGCCGTGGAGACGGACATCAGGCTCACCGCGGACGACAGGTTCGTGGTCATGCACGACCAGTTCCTGCGCCGGACGACGACGTGCAGGGGTGCGGTGGACCGTCGTACCCTGCACTGGATCCAGCGGCGATGCCGAGGTCAGGTGGGTCATGAACGCATCCCCGGGCTGTCCGACTACGTGAGCTGGGCGGCGTCGCACGACATGAACATCGTCATCGAGATCAAGGTCGACCCGCTGAACCGCTGGACGCCGAACGACTTCGCGCGCATCGACCGCCTCATCAACCGCGAGGGCATGGCCGGTCGGGTGCACCTGCTGTCCTTCTCCGCGCCCTTGCTGGAGATGGCCAAGGGTGTGGACCCTGCGTTCTTCACCGACTGGATCGTGCCGGCCGGCGCAGACTTGACCAGGGTCGAGCAGGTCGACACGTGGACGAGCTCGGTCTCGGTGCTGTCGGCCGCGCTCGACGACACGAACGTGGCGCAACTGCACGCCGAAGGCGTGGAGGTGTTCGGACGGGACACGGACCTGAAGTCGGACTGGGCGCACCTCGAAGCGGTCGGCGCTGACGGCCTTCTGGTCGACGACCCGCCGGGCTACGAGACCTGGGAGTCGAGCTCGTCCGGAGGCTGAGGAGCAGCCCAGGGTGCGGTTCAGCTGAAGGGAAGGTTTCGCAGCCCGCCACCGGACGCCTGCTCGCACACCCAACCGGCAGGTGTCGACCCGGTGGCCAGGAACGAACGCAGGGCGGCGGACTGGTCCTCGTCGAGCACCGCGTCGACCTGGGGGTAGAGGATCGGCTCCTCCTTGCCGTTGTGCGCCTGGAGCAACGGCTCGAGCTCGCCGCACAGCTGCTCGAGGTCGGCGCGGTCCACGCTGACGTCCAGCCGGTCGAGCACTTGCCACATCTCGCCGTGCTCGCGCAGCATCACGAACACTGGCGCCATCATTCCGGCCTGCCGCAGGGACGGGAAGACCAGCACCTCCTCGAGGTAGACGTGCCGGCGTAGGGCACTCACCGCGTCGCGCAGCCGGGCCGCCTCGCCGTCACTGCGGAACGCCGCCAATCCCTCGTCGATCTCGTGGTGCTCCCGCTCCAGTGCTGTTGCCAGTGTCTCGGTCATGCTTCGAGACTAGGCCGAGTCTCCGCGGTGCTGCTCGGCCAGCCGGGTGCGGTCAGGCGGCCGAGGAGAGGGCTCGTCGTACCTTCGGGCCGCCGGTCGTCATCCGGTAGAGCTTCGCGAGCTGCTTCGGGGCGTTGCGCGGCGTGGTCTCGGCCAGCCACCCGTTGGGCAGCGCGAGCCGGAAGACCTTGTGCCACGCGGAGGCGACCTGCTTGGGCAGCGGCGCGGAGTGGTAGTTGAGGTCGTACTTCTCGAACAGCTCCCGCACCCGCGGGGCGATCTCCGCATAGCGGTTGCTGGGCAGGTCGGGGAAGAGGTGGTGCTCGATCTGGTGCGAGAGGTTGCCGCTCATCAGGTGCATCGCCCGGGAGCCGGAGATGTTGGCCGATCCGAGCATCTGCCGCAGGTACCACTCGCCGCGGGTCTCGTTGGCCGGGATCGCCGCCTTCTCGAAGGTCTCGACACCCTCGGGGAAGTGGCCGCACATGATCACCGAGTGGCTCCACAGGTTGCGGACCAGGTTGGCGGTGAAGTTCGCGGCGAGGGTGTGCAGGAACGACGGCCCGGACAGCGCCGGGTGCACCACGTAGTCCTTGGTCATCTGCTTGCGGATCTTGCGCAGGGTGTTGCGGGCGGACCGCTTGAAGGTCTCCGGCCGCTGGTCCTTCGGGACGGCCAGGTTGCGACCGAGCTCGAGGTCGTAGGCCGCGATGCCGTACTCGAAGAAGCACGCGTTGACGAAGTTCCACATCGGCTGCAGCAGGTAGAGCGGGTGCCAGCGCTGGCCCTCGTCGACCCGCATGATGCCGTAGCCGAGGTCGTTGTCCTTGCCGACGATGTTGGTGTAGGTGTGGTGGATCTGGTTGTGCGAGTGCTTCCAGCCCTCGGCCGGTGAGGCGTTGTCCCACTCCCAGGTCGTCGAGTGGATCTTCGGGTCACGCATCCAGTCCCACTGGCCGTGCATGACGTTGTGGCCGATCTCCATGTTCTCCAGGATCTTGGCGATGCTCAGGCCGGCGGTCCCCACCACCCAGGCGGGCGGGAAGAGCGAGGCCAGCAGCACGGCGCGACTGCCCAGCTCGAGATGGCGCTGGGTCCTCACGATCCGGCGGATGTAGGCCGCGTCGCTGGCGCCGCGGGAGTCGATGATGTCCTGGCGGATCGCGTCGAGCTCGACGCCGATCTGCTCGATGTCCTCGGGGGTGAGGTGGGCGGTCGGGTTCTCGGGCTTCTTGGTGATGGCGGTCATGGTCGGTCCTCCAATGATCGAGGGGCGGGTGGTCGAGGGGTCAGTGGACGAGGTGGCACGGCCCGGCGGCCGCCGAGATGCAGGTCTGGATCGGGACGCCGCCGGCGTCGCTGGACATCGGGTCGGCAGTGGTCAGCTCGCCGGTGCGCAGGTCGCGCACGGTGCCCTCACGCATCGGCAGCACGCAGCCGTAGCAGATGCCCATCCGGCAGCCGCTCGGCATCAGCACGCCGGCGTCCTCGGCCGCGACCAGGATCGGGGTGGCGCCGTCGGCCTCCACGACTGCGCCGCCCTGGGTGAAGTGGACGGTGCCGCCCTCGCCCGCCTCGACGAGCGCGACCCGGAACTGCTCGGTGAACAGCTCCAGCCCGGCATCCGCGTGGTGCCGCTCGAGCGCGTCGAGCAGGCCGGCCGGGCCGCAGGCGAAGGTCGGACGCTCCGTCAGGTCGGGCACCAGGGTGGCGAGGTCGTCGACATCGAGAAGCCCGTGCACGTCGTCGTAGCGGGCGACCAGCCGGATCGCGCCGGCCGCATGCAGGGCCTCGAGGTCGCGGCTGAAGATCGAGTCAGGCCGGCTGGGGGCGACGTGCACGACCACGATGTCGTGGCGGGCGCTGCGCGGCGGCCGGAGCACGCCGCCGTCGGTAGCCGGGAAGAGGTTGCGCAGCATCCCGATGACCGGGGTGATGCCGGAGCCGGCGGTGACGAACAGGAACTTCCCGCCAGCCGGGGGCAGCACGAACTCGCCCGCCGCCTGCTCGAGGTGGACCAGGGTTCCCGGCCGGGCGCGCCGCACGAGGTGGGTGCTCACCTTGCCGTCGGGCACGGCCTTGACCGTGATCGAGATCCGGCCGTCGGCGCGCGGCCCGTGGGTCAGCGAGTAGGCCCGCCACTCACGGACGCCGTCGACGTCGATCCCGATCCGGACGTACTGCCCCGGGACGTGGCCGGCCCAGTCCGCTCCCGGACGGATCACCAGCGTGGCCGCGTCGGCGGTCTCCGGCTGCACGTCCTCGATGCGGCCGCGCAGGTCGGTGCCCGAGCGGAGCGGGGCGAACAGGTCGAGGTAGTCGGCCGGGACCAGCGGACTCGTCAGTGCCTCGGCGACCCCGGCGAGCCGGTTGCGCACGCGGACAGGGTCGAGAAGTGCCATACCCCCATCATCTATGAGCGTTAGGGGTAGGGTCATGACGACAGGACGTGAATCGGGTCCGAGGAGTTGTTCGCAGGGAACAAATGAACACGCACGACAGCGAATCCGGTGACCTGCGTCTCGCGCCTGGGGTGCTGGCCGCACTGAAGGACGGCCTCGACGAGGTCTCCCGCGAGGCGGTGGGCTCGATCATCGCCGAGGTGCCGGGCTACTCCAGTGCCCTCGCGGGATCGATGGGGAAGAACATCCGCGACGCCGTCACCCTCGCGCTCGGCGCTTTCCTCGACCTCGTCAGCCGCAGCGGGGGCTCCCGGGCCGGCACCCCGATGGAGCCCGCGCTGGCCGGTGCCTACGACCTGGGCAGGGGCGAGGCCCGCTCGGGCCGGAGCATGGACGCCCTGCTGGCGGCGTACCGCGTGGGGGCCCGGGTCTCCTGGCGCGGGTTGTCGGCCCGCGCGGTCGCGGCCGGGCAGCCGGCGGGCGACGTGGCCCGCTTCGCCGAGATGGTCTTCGCCTACATCGACCAGCTCTCCGCGGCGAGCGTGGCCGGCCACGCGGACGAGCTGGAGACGACGGGCCGGGTGCGACAGCGGCGGCTCGAGCGAGTCGCCGAGCTGCTCCTCACCGGGGCCCGGGGCGACACCGTGCTCGCTGCCGTGGAGCGCGCGGGCTGGCCGCTGCCGGAGACGATCACCGTCGTCCTGCTGCCCGCGGCCGCGGCACGGGGCGCGCTCGACCTGCTGCCGTCGGGCACGATCGCGACCGGCGACTCCGATGACGGCGACCGGGCGGTGCTGCTGGTGCCGGACGCGAGCCGCCCCGCCCTGCTGCGGGTGCTGGCGGGCCGGCGCGCGGTCATCGGCCCGACCCGCGCCTGGCACCAGGCGGCGA
>JAICXL010000022.1 GCA_025980475.1 Nocardioidaceae bacterium
CGAGCGGCCGGCAGGCACTGGTCCCCTACACGGTCCGCTCCCCCGTCACCGCTGGACGCGTCGCGCTGGTGGCTCCGGTGATGGACTGGCAGGCCTACGACGACTGGGGCGGCTACAGCCTCTACACCGCTCCGCCGTTCCGGCACCGCAGCTGGGCGGTGAGCTTCGACCGGCCGCAGCCGCCCCCAGGGGCCGGGCAGTTCCTCTTCAACGTCGTACCCGTCGTCACCCTCGCCGAGCGGACCGGCCTACCCCTCGCCTACGAGACCGACGTCGACGTCGCCACCCGGCCGGGGCTGCTGCGGGGGGCGAGGGCCTTCGTGTCGCTGGGACACGACGAGTACTGGTCGGTCTCGGAGCGGCGGGCGGTGACCCGCGCCCGCGACGCCGGCACCAACCTCGCGTTCCTGAGCTCCAACGACGTCTACTGGCGAGTGCGGCTGAGGAGTACGGCGACCGGCCCCGCACGCCTCCTCGTCGGCTACAAGGACGATGCCGCGACGCACGACCCGGCGCGGTTCTCCGACCCCGCCCGGGTGACCGCCCGATGGCGCGATGGGCCGCACCCTGACCCGGAGAACTCGCTGACCGGGATGCGCTACGAGTGCTACCCGGTCAACACCGCCTGGCGGATCGCGTCACCGGCCTGGTGGGGCTACCGCGGCACCGGCGTCCGGCGCGGCACCGCCTTCCCGCACCTCGTCAGGATGGAGGCCGACCGGGTCTACCCCGTCCCGGGCACGCCTCACCCGCTGCAGGTGTTGTCGTACTCGCCCTACACCTGCCAGGGCGTGCCGACCTCGGCGGAGTCGGTCTACTACACGACCCCGTCCGGCGCCGGGGTGCTCGACGTCGGCACCCAGTGGTGGCCGTGCGCGCTGCGCCCGCGGTGCGCCGGCCTGCCCGTCCGTGACGACCGGTTCGCCCGCCGGATGATGACCAACGTGCTCACCGCCTTCGCCCGTGGGCCGGCCGGCCGCAGCCATCCCGCGCACGAGAACGTGGGCCGGTTCCACCTGCCGCCGGTCGACTCGATCCCACTGCAGTAGCGCGGACGTGCCGGCCACGCGCAGCTTGTGGTCGACGGAGAGTGGCAGGATCGGCGACCGTGCAGACGATCCTCTCGATCCAGTCCGCGGTCGCCTACGGCCACGTCGGCAACTCCGCGGCCGTCTTCCCGCTGCAGCGTCTCGGCCACGAGGTCTGGCCGGTCTCCACGGTGCTGTTCTCCAACCACACCGGGTACGGCGCCTGGCGGGGCCCGCTGGTGGCGCCCGACGACGTCCGCGCGGTCGTCACCGGGATCGAGGAGCGCGGCGCCCTGGCCGGTGTCGACCTGGTGCTGTCGGGCTACCAGGGCGGCGAGGGGATCGCCGACGTGGTCCTCGACGCCGTCGAGCGGGTCAGGCGGGCCAACCCCCGCGCCCGTTACGCCTGCGACCCGGTGATGGGCAACGCGCGCAGCGGCTGCTTCGTCGCGCCCTCGATCCCGGTGCTGCTCCGCGAGCGCGTGGTGCCGGCGGCCGACATCGTCACGCCGAACCAGTTCGAGCTGGGCCACCTCGTCGGCCGCGAGGACGACGCGCCGCAGACGCTCGGGGAGGTCGTGGCCACCGCCGACCTGGTGCGGGAGCTCGGCCCGGACACCGTCCTGGTCACCAGCGTCGAGCACGCCGACCGGGAGCCGGGCACCATCGGCATGCTGGCCGTGACCGGCGAGGGCGCGTGGCTGGTGGAGACGCCGCTGCTGCCGCTGACGGCCAACGGCTCCGGCGACGTCACCGCGGCCCTCTTCAGCGCCACCCTCCTCGAGGGCGGTGACCCCGTGACGGCGCTCGAGCAGACCGCGGGCGCCGTCTTCGGCCTGCTGCGGGCCACCCTGGACTCCGGCAGCCGGGAGCTTCAGCTGGTGCAGGCGCAGGAGGAGTACGTCGCACCCTCCCGCAGCTTCAGCGCCCGCCGCCTCCGCTGACCGGGGGCCCCAGCGCGTCGATCCACCCGGGGTTGGTGAAGTAGGCCGCAGTGCGCCGGAACTCGTGGTCGGTCAGCCGCTTCTCCTGGGCGGCGCTCAGCTGGAAGCGCCGCGGCAGCGGCGTGGCGCAGGCCGCCCCCGCGCACTTCTCGTACTGCCGCCACAGTCGCTCCAGGCGCCGCTTGACGCCCGCGTAGCGGGGGTCGTCCTGCAGACTGTGCAGCTCCAGCGGGTCGTGGGCCAGGTCGTAGAGCTCGACCTCGCCGGTGGAGTAGACGGTGAGCTTCCACCGGCCGAGCCGCAGACCACGCAGGTCGAGCTCGGAGTCGAAGAGCCTGGTGCCGGTGTCCTTCAGGTAGTGCTGGTTGTTCATCCGGGCCTCGATCACCACCGGTCGCCGCCAGCCGCGGTCGCCGTGCCGAATCACCGGCACCAGGTCGACGCCGTCCGCGCGGGGCATCCCGCCGCGCACCCCCGCGAGACCGGCGATGGTGGGCGCCATGTCCACGGTCGACACCGGGTCGTAGCGCCGGCCCCGCGGGATCCCGGGGCCGGTCGCCAGCAGCGGCACGCGCAGCGACGGCTCGTGCAGCGTGGTCTTGTGCTGGCGCTTGCGGTGCTCGCCGAGGTAGTAGCCGTTGTCGGAGGTGAACATGATGATCGTGTTGTCCAGCTCCCCCAGCGCCCGCAGGTAGCGCACCGTGCGGGCGACCTGCAGGTCGAGGACGTAGAGCGACTCCGCTCGCTGCCGGGCCAGCATCGTCTCCGCAGCCCGCTCCTGCCGGTTGATCGGCGGGTGGCCCCGCATCCAGCGCGGCTTGTCGGACATGTCCGGCTCGGAGAGGCCGTGCAGCCGGACGCCCTGGCCGTGGGTGATCTCCCGGTCGAAGTGGCCCTTGACCCAGTTGGGCCGGGCCGGGGTGCGCCACACGTTGAGGTAGCCCTTGTCGTTGTAGGTCCCCGCGGGGTCGTCGGGCTCGCGGGGGGCACCGAAGTGCGGCGCGATCGGGGTGTACCAGAGGAACCACGGCTTCGCGGTGGCGGAGTACTTGCCGATCAGGTGGCGGGCCTGCCGGGCCAGCACGGTGGTGCTGTACTTCCGGGGCCAGGTGACCGTGCGGTGGTTGATGTCCTGCGTCGCGTGCCGGTAGTTGTAGGTGCCGCCGCCGACCTCCTGCCAGGGCTTCCAGCGGTGGTCGGAGAGCGCGTTGAAGTCCGTCCACCCGGGGGGCACGTAGTGCAGCGACGACCGGTGCGTGCCGGGGATGTCCTGGCGGCCGTAGCCGTTGAGGTACTTGCCGACGATGGCGGTCCGGTAGCCGGCCCGGTGCAGCACCGTCGCGATCGTGGTGCGGTCGTGGAAGGCCTGGTAGCCGTAGGGGTCCTGGGTGTCGAGCACCCCGTGGTTGTGGGAGTACTCGCCGCTGAGGAAGCTGGCCCGCGAGGGGCAGCACAGCGGGTAGGGCGCGAAGGAGTTCTCGAAGGTCAGCCCGGTCCGCTGGATGAGCCGGCGAACGTGCGGCATCCAGGCCAGGTCGTCGGTGCGCATGTCGTCTGCCTCGATGACCAGGATGTTGGGGCGCGCCGACGGGGCGGCCTGCCCCGTCGTCCGGCCCGGGCTGGGGACCGATGTCGCCCAGGCGGGGTCGGTCTGCACCACGGGCATCGGGCCGTGGCTGCTGCCGCACCCGGCGAGCAGCCCGAGCGCGAGGACCAGCAGCGCCGCGACGGCGGCGCGGGTGCGCATCGACAACGGCAGCTGTCCTCTCTCACGCGTGTCCCCGCCACTTGGCACGGGCGAGGATACGGGAGTCCGGTCAGCGGGCGCGGCCGCCCCAGCCGGTGGTCCGCGCCGCGGCGGCGACCTGGGCGGCGATCTCGTCGAGGTGCTCGCGGACCAGGCCGACCGTGACCCGCACGTGGCCCTGCTCCTCGGGCAGCACCGTGAAGGGGGCGCCGGGCGCGACGCCGATGCCCTGCGCGGCGAGCCGCACGAGCGCCGCCGCCTCGTCGTGCACCGGCACCCAGGCGTTGAGCCCGTCGGCGCAGGAGAGCTCGACACCGGCCGCCAGGAGGTGGTCGGCGAAGGCCTCGCGCCGGCGGGCGTACTCCTTCTGGGCGACGGCGACCTGGTCCTGGCTCTCCGGGTCGGTGAGCAGGTGCACCAGCACCCGCTGCAGCAACCGGCTGCTCCAGCCCTGGCCCAGCTGGCGCACCCGGCGGACCTCGGCCAGCAGGTCCTCAGGCCCGCTCATCGCGGCGAGGCGGAGGTCGGGCCCGTGGGACTTCGACCAGCTGCGGATGTGCACCGTGCGCTCAGGCAGCGCGGTGCCGAGGGTGACGTCGGGGCTGGTGGAGATCGCGCTGGCCGAGTCGTCCTCGACCAGGACCGCGGTCGTGCCCGTGAGGACGGCTGCGAGCTCGCGGACCCGCGCCGGAGAGGTCGAGACACCGGTGGGGTTGTGGGCCCGCGGCTGCCAGAAGACCGCCCGGGTCGGCGCGGCCAGCACGCCGGCCAGAGCGGCCGGCTGCATGCCCTCCTCGTCGAGCGGCACCCCGACGACCTCGACACCGGCGGCCTCGAGCAGGTCGAGCAGCGGTGGGAAGGTCGGGTGCTCGACCGCCACCCGGTCGCCGTAGGTCAGGGTCGTGCGGATGACCAGGTCGAGGGCGTCCATCGCGCCGTCGACGACGGCCAGCGCAGGAGGCGGGTAGGGCCAGCTGGCGACCAGCACCTCGTGCAGGTCCGGCAGCACCGGGTCGTCGAGGTAGCTGCGCGGCGTGCCGGCCGTGGTCACCGCGCGCAGCGCCGGGGCCAGGCCGGGCAGCAGCTGCTCGTCGGGCACGCCGGTGGACAGGTCGAGCCGGAAGTCGGTCGGGTGCTGCAGCGTCGGGTGGACCGCCCGTCGGTAGCGGCCGTCGCGGGGTCCGGAGGCGTCGGCGACCACGGTGCCGCGACGGCCGAGCGTGCGGATGGCGCCGGCCCGCGCGAGCACCGACCAGGCCGCGCTGACCGTGGTCGGCGAGAGCGCCAGCTCGTGGGCGACCCTGCGGATCGGCGGCAGCCGGTCACCGGGCTGCAGCGCGCCGTCGCGGATGGTCCGGCTCACCGCGGTGGCCAGGCCCTTGGCGGTGGGCTCCGGCAGCCGGGTCTCGATCTCGGAGATCAGCGCACGCACATTTTGTAACATAGCAGCCTGATCATTGTGTCAGGCAAGCCTGTTACCTAGATTCGTGGCATGACCACCCCGCTCTCCGACAACTCCTCCCCCACCACCCGCTCCATCTCCCACTGGGTCGACGGCCGCCTGCAGGCGGGCACCTCCGGACGATCCGCCCCCGTCCACAACCCCGCCACCGGCACCGAGTCCGGCCGCGTCGACCTGGCCTCCGCAGCCGAGGTGGACGCCGCCGTCGCCAGTGCCGGGCGCGCCGCCGCCGAGTGGCGCAGGGCCTCGCTGTCGAAGCGGTCGGCGGTGCTCTTCGCCTTCCGCCAGCTGCTGCACGAGCACGCCGAGAAGATCGCCCAGGTGGTCACCGGGGAGCACGGCAAGGTGCACGACGACGCGCTGGGCGAGATCGCCCGCGGGATGGAGAACGTCGAGTTCGCCTGCGGCGTCCCGCAGCTGCTCAAGGGCGGCTTCTCCGAGCAGGCCGCCACCGACGTCGACGTCTACAGCATCCGCCAGCCGCTCGGCGTCGTCGCCGGCATCACCCCCTTCAACTTCCCGGTGATGGTGCCGCTGTGGATGTGCGCCAACGCGATCGCCTGCGGCAACGCCTTCGTGCTCAAGCCCAGCGAGAAGGACCCGTCCGCGTCGCTGCTGCTGGCCGAGCTGTGGCAGCAGGCGGGCCTGCCCGACGGCGTCTTCACCGTGGTGCAGGGCGACAAGGAGGCCGTCGAGGCACTGCTGGCCCACCCCGACGTGGCCGCGGTCAGCTTCGTCGGCTCGACGCCGATCGCGAAGTCGATCTACCAGACCGGCACCGCCCACGGGAAGCGGGTGCAGGCCCTCGGCGGCGCGAAGAACCACGCGCTGGTGCTCCCGGACGCCGACCTCGACCTGGCCGCGGACGCGATCGTGGGAGCGGCGTACGGCGCTGCCGGCGAGCGCTGCATGGCCCTCTCCGTCGCCGTCGCCGTCGGCGACGTGGCCGACCCGCTGGTGGAGGCGCTGGCCGTCCGGCTGCCCAAGCTGGTGGTCGGCGACGGCGCGGCCGAGGGCACCGACATGGGCCCGCTGATCACCGCCGAGCACCGCGACAGGGTGGCCGGCTACGTCGACCAGGGCGAGCAGGCCGGGGCGAAGGTCGTGGTCGACGGCCGCAAGGCCGACGTGCCGCCGGACGGCTTCTTCCTCGGCTGCACCCTGCTCGACGAGGTCACCCCCGAGATGACCGTCTACCGCGACGAGGTCTTCGGCCCGGTGCTCGCGGTCGTGCGGGTGGACACCTTCGAGGAGGGCCTGGAGCTGATCAACGCCAACCCCTACGCCAACGGCACCGCGATCTTCACCCGCGACGGCGGCGCCGCCCGACGCTTCCAGTTCGACGTCGAGGTCGGCATGGTCGGCGTCAACGTGCCGATCCCCGTGCCGGTCTCCTACTACTCCTTCGGCGGCTGGAAGGCCTCGCTCTTCGGCGACACCCACATGTACGGCCCCGAGGGCGTCGACTTCTACACCCGCGGCAAGGTGGTCACCTCCCGCTGGCCCGACCCGGCGACGTCGCAGGTCGAGCTCGGCTTCCCGCGGACGAGGTGAGCTGCGATGACCGCCACGCCTGAGACGACCGGGGCCGCCCTGCTGCCGTCGTACGACGAAGCAACCGTCCGCGAGCTCGACCGCCGCCACGTCTTCCACTCGTGGTCCGCGCAGCGGCTGATCGACCCGCTGCCGATCGCGCGCGCGGAGGGCAGCTGCTTCTGGGACTACGCCGGCAAGCGCTACCTGGACTTCTCCTCCCAGCTGGTCAACCTCAACATCGGCCACCAGCACCCCAAGGTGGTCGCGGCGATCAAGGAGCAGGCCGACCGGATGGCCACCGTCGCACCTGGCTTCGCCGTGGACGTGCGTGCCGAGGCCGCCCGGCTGATCGCCGAGGTCGCGCCCGGCGACCTCAACCAGGTGTTCTTCACCAACGGCGGGGCGGAGGCCAACGAGAACGCCGTGCGGATGGCGCGGGTGCACACCGGCCGGCACAAGGTGCTGGCGGCCTACCGGAGCTACCACGGCGCCACTGCCGGCGCGATCGCGCTGACCGGTGACCCGCGCCGGTGGGCGTCGGAGCCGGCGATGCCGGGGGTCGTCCGCTACTGGGGGCCCTACCCCTACCGGTCGGCGTTCCACGCGACCTCGGAGGCCCAGGAGTGCGAGCGGGCACTGGCGCACCTGCGCGACACGATCATGGTCGAGGGCCCGCAGACGATCGCGGCGATCGTGCTCGAGACCGTGGTCGGCACCAACGGCGTGCTGGTCCCTCCGGACGGCTACCTCGCCGGTGTTCGCGCCCTGTGCGACGAGCACGGGATCGTGATGGTCGCCGACGAGGTGATGGCCGGGTTCGGCCGCTGCGGCGAGTGGTTCGGCGTCGACCACTGGGGCGTGACGCCCGACCTGATCAGCTTCGCCAAGGGCGTGAACTCCGGCTACGTGCCGCTCGGCGGGGTGCTGATCTCGGACCGGATCGCCGAGACGTTCGCCGAGCGCCCCTACCCCGGCGGGCTGACCTACTCCGGGCACCCACTGGCCTGTGCCACCGCGATCGCGTCGATCAACGCGATGCGCGACGAGGGCATCATCGAGCACGCGCGCTCGCTCGGGACCGACGTGATCGGGCCGGCGCTGGCCGAGCTGGCGTCTCGCCACCCGTCGGTCGGCGACGTCCGCGGGCTCGGCGTCTTCTGGGCGATCGAGCTGGTCAAGGACCGCGAGACGCGCGAGCCGCTGGTGCCGTTCAACGCCACCGGTGCGGCCGCCGCGCCGATGGCGGAGTTCGCAGCTGCCTGCAAGGCCGGCGGCGTCTGGCCGTTCACGCACTTCAACCGCACCCACGTCGTGCCGCCGTGCACGATCAGCGAGGACGAGCTGCGCGAGGGGCTGGCCGTGATCGACGACGCGCTCTCCCTGACCGACCGCCACGCCCGTTGAGTTGGGCCTCGCGGCCCGTTGAGTTGGGCCCCGCGGCCCGTTGAGCTCGGCCTCGCGGCCCCGGCGTACGACGCTCCCGTCACGACCCGCGCGCACCGATCCTGAGATGCTGCTGAATCGGCCATCGGGCCTTGGCGTGCTCCCTACGATGGAGGGGGCAACCAGAGAGGTCGAGAATGATCCAGGCACGACGGCTGACCAAGCGCTACGGGGAGAAGGTGGCCGTCGATGACCTGACCTTCGACGTGCAGCCGGGCATGGTGACCGGCTTCCTCGGCCCCAACGGCGCTGGGAAGTCCACGACGATGAGGATGATCACCGGCCTCGACGCCCCCACCTCCGGCTCGGTGACGGTCGACGGCAAGCCGTACGCCGAGCTCGTCAAGCCGATGCAGGCGGTGGGCGCACTGCTCGAGGCGCGTGCGGTGCACACGTCCCGGTCGGCCTACAACCACCTGCGCGCCCTGGCCGCCACGCACGGCATCTCCCGCTCGCGGGTCGACGACGTGATCGACATGGTCGGCCTGCAGGAGGTGGCCCGCAAGCGCGCCGGCGGGTTCTCCCTCGGGATGGGCCAGCGCCTCGGCATCGCCTCGGCGCTGCTCGCCGACCCGCGCACGCTGATCCTCGACGAGCCGGTCAACGGCCTGGACCCCGAGGGCATCCGCTGGATCCGGGACCTGCTCAAGGAGCTCGCCGCCGAGGGCCGGACCGTCTTCGTCTCCAGCCACCTGATGAGCGAGATGGCGCTGACCGCCGAGCACGTGATCGTGATCGGCCGCGGCCGGCTGATGGCCGACATGGCGATGACCGACCTGATCGCGCAGGCGTCCACCAACGTGGTCACCGTGCGCTCGCCCCAGGCCGCGGAGCTCGCCGCCGCCCTGGCCGGCCCGGACGTCTCGGTGGCCACCGAGCAGCCCGGCCTGCTGGAGGTGACCGGCCTGACCGCGCCGCAGATCGGCGAGCACGCCCGCCGGCTGGGCCTCGTGCTGCACGAGCTGACCCCGCGGCAGGCCTCGCTGGAGGAGGCGTTCATGGAGATGACCCGCGACCAGGTCGAGTACCACGCCCACTCCGCAGCCGACGCCGGTCCCGCCACCACCGACAGCGACGTCTCCTCGAGGAGCCTGGCATGACCAGCAACACCCTGCCCCGCCCGGCCGTTCCCGCGGTGCAGGTCTCACCGGTGAGCCAGCGGCGGGTGCTGCGCTCGGAGTGGATCAAGCTGCGCTCGCTGCGCTCGACCGCCCTCACCCTGCTCGCGGCCGTGGTCGCGATGATCGCGCTCGGCATGCTGGTGGGCTGGGCCACCAACGCGCACTGGGCGTCGATGCGCCCCGAGGAGCGCGCCGGCTTCAACCCGATCGACCGCAGCCTCGCCGGGGTGAACCTCGCCCAGCTCGCCATCGGGGTGCTCGGTGTGCTGCTGATCACCGGCGAGTACGCCACCGGGATGGTCCGGGCGACCTTCGCCGCCGTACCTCGCCGCCTGCCGGTGCTGTGGGCCAAGGCCGGGCTCTACGCCGTGGTCACCTTCGTGCTGATGCTGGTCTCCGCGTTCCTCGCGTTCCTCGTCGGCCAGCACTTCCTGGCCAGCCACGGCACCACCCTCTCCGCGCCGCACGCGTGGCGCGCGATCGTCGGGGTGGCGGTCTACCTGACCCTGGTCGGTGTCCTCGCGGTGGCCTTCGGGTTCCTGATCCGCAGCACCGCCGGCGGGATCGCCACGCTCTTCGGCCTGCTGCTGGTGCTCCCCGGGATCGGGCAGCTGCTGCCGTCGAGCTGGCAGGTCCACACCCTGCCCTACCTGCCGAGCAACGCCGGCTCGTCGATCTTCAGTGCCCATCCCGACCCCACGGCGCTCTCGGCAGGCACCGGCCTGCTGGTGCTCTGCATCTGGGTCGTGGTGGCGCTCGCGGCTGCGGCCGTGGTGCTCAAGCGCCGCGACGCCTGAGCGGTCCTCCGGGGTTGGTGCAACCCCTCGGTCGGGTACGACGCGCCCACACCCCCGACCGCCAGGAGCACCCAGTGAGCACCGACACCTTCCCGCGCACCGCGGACGTCACCGGCGTCGACTCCGGGATCGGCCGGGCGATCGGCTTCCTGTGCTCGCCGCGGGTGGCCTACGTGACCGGGGCCTCCTACACCGTCGACGGCGGGCTGAGCCTGATGGCGGCTCACCGCGATGACCACGCCGGGCAGGAGTGGCACCGGCTGTGAACCGTCGTAGGCTCGCGCTGGCGCACGGTGGCTTCAACGTCGTCACCGGCGGCTGGGCGCTGGTGCACCTGCGCAGCTTCGAGGCGTTCACCGGACCGAAGACCGACCACTGGCTGGTCCGCACCGTCGCGGCCCTGGTGGTCGCCAACGGCATCGTCCAGCTGGCGGCCACCGGCTCCCCGGACGCGGTCGCCCAGGCGCGCAGGGTCGGCCTGGGCACCGCTGCCGCGCTCGCCGGGATCGACGCGGCCTACCTGCCCCGAGGAACCCTCGGTCCGGCCTACCTGCTCGACGCGGCGGCCGAGGTCGGCTGGCTGGTGGCGTGGTTGCGCGCGAGCCGCTGATCCTCGGGAGGCCGCCCCGAACTCCTCGTGCTGGTCGACTGCATCGAAGTGCCGCGGGGTACCCCGAGCCGAGAACAGATTCCGGCAACGAGAGGTTCACGATGGCCGTGCGCTGGGACGTCGACGACAGGCCGGCGACGCTCTACACCCGTGCCTACGTCAAGGGCATGTGGCTGGCCCGCGACAAGCGGGCCTTCGAGGGGGCGCGGAACACCCTGGAGACGGCGCGGAAGCGGCAACGCTCGGGCGACACGCCGCCCACCCGGTGGACCCGGCTGCGCCGGCGCGTCACCGAGGAGCAGGTCGCCGGGATGACCGTCTGGACCACCCGCCCGCGCCGCGAGACGCCGGTGGCGCGGGTCATCTACGTCCACGGCGGCGGCTACGTGCACCCGCTCACCAGGGACTACTGGCGGCTCGTGCGCGCGCTCAGCGACGCCCCGGCGGAGGTGGTGCTGCCGGCGTACCCCCTCGCTCCGGACGCCACCGTCGACGACGTGCTGACCCGGCTGGTGCAGCTGCACGGCCAGGTCGCCGACCGCGACGACCTGCCGACCGTGCTGATGGGTGACTCCGCCGGTGGTGCGCTGGTGCTCGCGATGGCCGCGCGGATCCGCGACCTCGGCGGCCGCGCACCGGCGCGAGTGGTCGGGCTGTCGCCGTGGCTGGACGCCACGCTCGACGAGGACGCGGTCTGCGACCTCGAGGCCAGTGACCCGATGCTGGCCGAGTCGGGTCTGCGGGCGGCAGGACGGTGGTACGCCGGCCGGCACCGGCCGTCCGACCCGATGGTGAGCCCGGTCAACGAGGTGCTGCAGGGCCTGCCGCCGCTGGACGTCTTCGTCGGCGACGAGGACATCCTGCGCCCGGCCGTGGACGACCTCGCCGACCGCGCGCGGGCGCAGGCTGCGGACCTGCACGTGCACGAGGTGTCAGCGATGTTCCACGTCTGGATGACGCGGGCGATCCCGGAGGCCGCGCGCACTCGGCGGCAGCTGGCGGAGCTGGTGGCGGCCGCCGGAGCGTGAGTGGTGGCCCGCCCGGCGTCGGCCGGATCCCGGGTCAGCTGGGGGCCCTGTGGACTTTCCCTTGCCACCCGGGGCAGTGTCGGTGGTCGGTGCTTGAGTGGGTGTCATGAACCCGACCGGCCCGCTCGACCGTTTTGCGGTGATCGAGGCTGTCCGGAGCGAGCGTGACGGGGAGGTCCAGGCGGCGGCGAACCAGCTGGAGCTGGCCGCCGCCCTCGGGATCGGCAAGGACGCCGGGCGCGCCTTGGTCGGTGAGGCGTTGGAGCTGGCCTACCGGCTGCCCCGGTTGTGGGAGCTGGTCCAGGCGCTGCGGGTGCCGGCCTGGCGGGCCCGGAGCATCGCCCGTGAGACCGTCGACCTGTCTGCGGAGGCCGCGGCGTTCGCCGACCGGCTCATCGCCGCCGATCCCGGGCACATCTCCGCCTGAAGACCCACGGCGGCTGGAGCTACCAGCGCCTCGACGACGGCGCCTGCTGCTGGACCACCCCCACCGGCCGGCAGTACGCCAGCCGACCGCGTGCCCGAAGACCCTTCACGCCCCGCTGACCCCGGACGACCGCAAGGCACCGGGGCCATCGGCATGCCCGGCAATCCCAGGCGGGGCCTGAGCGGTCAGGTCGGGACGTCCATGGACGCCATACTTGCTCACACCATGGACACGACCACCGCACCCTTGGCCCGGGAAGTCACGGGCCGCCGCTCGCGGATCGGCGAGGGCTGGACCTGGGCCGCGATGGTGGTCGGCTCCCTGGTGCTGGCAGCGGTGACCCTGCCGGTGCTGCCGCACGGGATCGGCTACGACCCCTGGTCCTGGCTGATCTGGGGCCGCGAGATCGGACACCTCGCGCTGGACACCCGGCACGCCGCCACGGCGGTGAAGCCCCTCCCGATCTTCGTCGACGTGTTGTTCGGGCCGGCCGGCTCCGCGGCCCCGCTGCTGTGGCTGGTCGTGGCCCGGGCCGGCACGGTGCTGTCCTTCGCGCTCGTGTTCCGCGTCGCCCGCCGGTTGCGCGGGCTCCTGGCCGGCGCGGCGGCGGCCGCCGGCCTGGCGTTGACCGACCAGTATCTCGGCGCGCTGACGCTCGTGGGCATGTCGGAGCCGTTGACCACGGCTGCGGTCCTCGCCGCCGTCGACAGCCACCTGCAGGAGCAGCGCCGTGCCACCCTGGGCTTCCTGGTCATCGCCGGCCTGCTTCGCCCGGAGATCTGGCCGGCGGCGATCGGCTACTGCCTGTGGTTCGCCTGGAGGGGGAGCTGGTGGCGACGACTGCTCGGTGCCCTCCTCGCGGTGGCCGTGCCGGCCTCGTGGTTCGTCATCGACTGGTTCGGCGCCCACCAGCTGAACCGGTCCACCGAGGCGGCCACCCACCAGAGCCAGGGCGGCCCGCTGCTGAGCCGGGTGCCGGGCCTCGCCACCTTCGCCGAGACCTGGAGCCTGATGTCGGGACCGGTGCTGGTCGCTTTCCTGCTCGGGTTCGCGGCCGCACTGGTCGCCTGGCGCCGCACCAGACGACCGGGACCGCTGGTCTGGCTCGGGGTCGGCGTGGTGGGCTGGGTCGCCATCGACGCAGTGCTGGCCCAGCTGCGATGGGCGACCGGAGCCCCCCGCTACCTGCTGCCGGCGGGGGGGATCGCCTGCGTCGTGGGCGGGTGCCTCGTGGCGGGCGCGGTGCACCGGTTCGGCCGGGCCGGCAGGTTGTCCGGGCCGGCATGGGTGGTGGTCGGCTTGCTCCTGATGGCGGCCTGCGCGCCGCGCATCGCCGTGGTCGTCGGCCAGGTCGAGGCGGCCGTCGACGGGGGCGCTCGTCAGCAAGCGCTGCAGGAACGGCTGCCCGCTGCGATCGCCGCGGCCGGCGGGCGGTCGGTCGTCCTGCGCTGCGGGCCGGTCAGCGTGGGACCGTTCGACGTGCCCAGGGTCGCCTGGCAGCTCCGCGTGCCGGTCGGCAGCCTGCGCTCCGCCAGTGCTGCCAGGGCCGGGACCGTGATCGAGTCGGGCCGCAACACGGTGCCGCCCGCCACCCGCCCGCGCTTCCACCTGCTGGCCGGCGGCCCGGGCAGCGATCGGCGCCGCACCTGGACGGTGCTGAGCACCTGCCACGCGGCCGGGAGGCCGAGCTCCTAGGAGCCAGCAGCACGCGGTCGGTCGGGGACAGTGAGGAGCCGCGGAACTCCGTACAATCGGTGCTCGGCCCCAGGGGCCGAATGCCGCGTTAGCTCAGTTGGCAGAGCATCGCACTTGTAATGCGATTGTCGAGAGTTCGATTCTCTCACGCGGCTCCACGCCATCTGTCGGTGCTCGCCCCTGGCGTCGTGCCGTGAGCAAGGGCAAAGGTTGTGGCACGATCTTCACAGGCCGGCCCAGTTGGTGAGGGAGTGGCTCGCGACCGGCAAGCTCGTGCCCTGCGTCCCGGTCACGGTTGAAGGACGCCGCGCGGTCCTGCCCTTAGGCTTGGTTCCCGATGCGCATCGTCGCCAGCCGGCCGGACCCGGCGCTGGTCTCCCTCCCCTGGGACAGGCCCCTCGAGGAGTGGCAGGAGTACGTCGTACCCGTCCCTCGTGGGCTCTCCCGGCACGTGGTGCGGGTGATCCAGCTCGGCCGCAGCTTCTACGCCGTCAAGGAGACACCGGAGGAGCTGGCGTTCACGGAGTACCAGCTGCTCCGCGAGCTGCAGCACCTCGGCCAGCCGGCCGTGACGCCGCAGGCGGTCGTGGCCGACCGGGTCGACGAGCTGCCGGGCGCGCTGGTGACCCGGCACCTGCCCTTCGCGCTGCCCTACCGCACGGTCTTCAGCGGCACCCTGCAGCCCGAGACGCTGGCCAGGGTCGTCGACGCGATGGTGGTGCTGCTGGTCCGGCTCCACCTCGCCGACTTCTACTGGGGCGACGTGTCGCTGTCCAACGTGCTCTTCCGCCGCAACGCGGGTGAGTTCGCGGCGTACCTCGTGGATGCGGAGACCGGTGAGTTCCGTCCGCAGCTGACCCAGCAGCTGCGGGAGTGGGACCTCGAGGTCGGCTGCGAGAACGTCTTCGCCGAGCTGCTGGACCTCGAGGCCAGCGGTGCGGTCGAGCGGGGTGCCGACCCCCAGCAGGTGGTCACGATGCTGCGCGAGCAGTACTCCTCGCTGTGGGCTGCCCTCACCGGCCCGCAGAAGTTCGCCGCCGAGGAGATGTGGCGCATCGAGGAGCGGATCGAGCAGCTCAACGGCATGGGCTTCGACGTCGACGAGCTCGACATCGTCACCCAGGGCAGCACCGTGCGGATCAAGCCGCGGGTGGTGGAGGCCGGCCACCACACCCGCGAGCTCGAGGAGCTGACCGGGTTGCAGGTGGAGGACAACCAGGCGCGGCGGCTGCTCAACGACCTGGCCGCGTTCACCGCGCACTACCGGCTGGGCGGCCTCGACCGGCACCTGGTCGCGCACCGCTGGCTCAACGACGTCTTCGAGCCGGTCGTCGCGATGATCCCCCCGGACCAGCGGGGCAAGCTCGAGCCGGCCGAGTTCTTCCACGAGGTGCTCGTGCACCGGTGGTACCTCTCCGAGCGTGCCGGCCACGAGGTCAAGCTCTTCGACGTCGCCCGCGACTACGTCGCCACCCAGCTCGGCGGCAAGCCCGAGGAGCAGATCCCGCACCCCGACGGCATCGGGTAGCCGGGTCAGCCCCGGGCCTGGGCGACGGCGTAGAGCACGATGCTCGCTGCGACGCCGGCGTTGAGCGACTCCAGCGAGCTGCTCATCGGGATCGACACGAGGTGGTCACAGGTCTCGGCCACCAGCCGCGACAGCCCCTTGCCCTCCGAGCCGACGACGACCACCAGCGGACCGGTGACCAGCTCGGTGTCGGCGACGAGGTCCGGCAGCGACAGGTCTCCGTCGGCGTCGAGCCCGACGACCATGCAGCCCTCGCCCTGGTAGGCCTTCAGCTGCCGGGTCAGGTTGACCGCCTGGGCGACCGGCAGCCGCGCCGCCGCCCCAGCACTGGCCTTCCAGGCACCGGCGGTCATCCCGGCCGCGCGGCGCTCGGGGACGACCACGCCGTGGGCGCCGAAGCCGGCAGCGCTGCGCACCACCGCGCCGAGGTTGCGCGGGTCGGTGACCCCGTCCAGCGCGACGACCAGTGGTCGCTCGCGGTTGGCCGCGGCGGCCTCGAGCAGCTCGTCGGGGTGGGCATAGTCGTAGGGCGGCACCCGCGCGGCCAGCCCCTGGTGCACGGCGCCGCTGGTCATCCGGTCGAGCTCGGAGCGGCTGACCTCGAGCAGGGCGACGCCGCGCTCGGCCACCACCGCGAACACCTCGCGCATCCGGCCGTCGCGTTCGGCTCCCTGCGCGACGTAGACCGCGGTCACGGGCACCTGAGCGCGCAGCGCCTCGACCACCGCGTTCCGGCCGGCCACCCACTCGGCGTCCTGCTTGCCCTTCGTCGGGCCCGGGCGGGACCGCTTCGGACGGGCGGCGGCGGCCTGCTCCTCCTTGGCCCGCTGCTTGTAGGCCTTGTGGTTGGGCCGGTCCTTGGCCTTGGGCGTCGGCCCCTTGCCCTCCAGCCCGCGCCGGACCCGGCCACCCGAGCCGGCAGTGGGGTTGCCCTTGGCCGACTTGCGGACGGCGCCGCGCCTCGATGAGTTGCCCGCCATGTCACACGCTCCACTTCGGACCGGCGGGCGTGTCCTCGACCTCGATGCCCGCCTGGGTGAGCCGGTCGCGGATCGCGTCGGCGGTCGTCCAGTCCCTGCTCGCCCGGGCCTCGGCGCGCTGGTCGAGCAGGCTGCGGACGAGGACGTCGACCGCCTGCTCGAGCTTGCCGTCGCTCCCGGCCGTCGTACCCCACGCCGGATCGGCAGGATCCAGCCCGAGCACGTCGAGCATCGCCCGCACCGACGCCGCCGCCCCGCGTGCGCCGTCACGATCGCCGGAGGCGAGGAGCTTGTTGCCCTCGCGCATCACGTCGAAGATCGATGCCACCGCCGCCGGGGTGCCCAGGTCGTCGTCCATCGCCTCGGCGAACGCCGCGCACACGGGCTGACTGCGCCCGGGCGCACCCTCGACGTCTCCCGACCGCTCCAGGAAGTGCTCGATCCGCCGGAAGCCGGCCGCCGCCTCGTCGAGTGCCTCGAAGCTGAACTCGACCGCTGAGCGGTAGTGCGCGGCGACCATGTAGTAGCGCAGCTCGATGGGCCGCACCCTCTCCAGCACCGCCGGCACCAGCAACGAGTTGCCGAGCGACTTGCTCATCTTCTCCCCGGAGGTGGTGATCCAGCCGTTGTGCAGCCAGTAGGAGGCGAAGGGGTGCCCGGCGGCCCGCGACTGGGCCAGCTCGTTCTCGTGGTGGGGGAAGCGCAGGTCGACGCCGCCACCGTGGATGTCGAAGGCGGTGCCGAGGTACTTCCCCGCCATCGCGGAGCACTCGATGTGCCAGCCCGGCCGGCCGGGCCCCCAGGGTGCCGGCCACGCCGCGGTCGCCGGCTCGGTCTGCTTCTTCCACCCCTTCCACAGCGCGAAGTCACGCGGATCGCGCTTGCCCCGCGGGTCGGCGTCGTCGGCTGCCTCCATGTCGTCGATCGACTGGTTGGTGAGCTCGCCGTACGCGGGCCACGACTGGACGTCGAAGTAGACGTCACCGGATCCGTCACCGGCCTCGTAGGCGTGGCCGCGGGCGAGCAGCTCCCCGATCAGCTCGATCATCTCGGGGATGTGGCCGGTGGCGAGGGGCTCGTAGGTCGGCGGCATCACGTTGAGGGCGTCGTAGGCCTTGTCCAGCTGGCGCTTCATCGCGTAGGCGAGGTTGTACCAGGGGCGACCCTGCTCGGCGGACTTGACCAGGATCTTGTCGTCGATGTCGGTGACGTTGCGGATGAAGGTGACGTCGTGGCCGGACGCGAGCAGCCAGCGGCGCAGCACGTCGAAGTTGACGGCCGAGCGGACGTGGCCGATGTGCGGCTCTGACTGGACGGTCAGGCCGCAGACGTAGATCCCGACCTTGCCCTGCTCGAGGGGCTCGAAGTCGCGGACCGCGCTGGCGCGCGTGTCGTGCAGCCGGAGAGTCACCCGGCCAATCCTAGTGAACTGCTCACCACGGCAACGCCGCCGCGGGTCCACCTCGTCCTAGAGTGCGAAGGGGCGGTGCCGATGAGCAGGAGCGTGGACTTCGACGCGTTCGTCGCGTCCCGCTCGCGCGCGCTGCTGCAGACGGCGTGGCTGCTCACCGGTGACTGGCAGCTGGCGGAGGACCTCGTGCAGACTGCGCTGGCGAAGTGCTACCCGGCATGGCAACGGATCACCGACGGCGGCGACGAGCCCTACGTGCGGCGGACGTTGGTGACGACCTACATCACCTGGTGGCGTCGGGCGTGGCGGCGCGAGCGCGCGACGGACCCGCTGCCGGAGGCGGTCGAGCGGGTCGAGGGGGCCGAGGACCTGGCCCGCGTGGAGCTGCGCCAGCTGTTGCTGTCGGCGCTCGCCGAGCTGCCCCGGCGGCAACGGGCCACGGTCGTGCTCCGCTACTACTGCGACCTGTCCGAGGCCGAGGCCGCGGAGGTCCTGGGTTGCTCGGTGGGGACCGTCAAGAGCCAGGCGGCCAAGGGACTCGCGCGGCTGCGCCGGTCCCCGCTGGCGGCCGCCGCGTCGGAAGGGATCCTGGGATGACCAAGCTGGACGAGCAGAAGCTGGGGACGCTGCTGAAGGAGTCGGTCCCGGAGCCGGAGCCGGTGCGGGACCTGGCGGAGGGCGCGCGGGGCCTGGCGGTCCGGAACCGCCGTCGGCGAGTGCTCATCGGCTCGGCGGTGGTGGTGGCCGTGGTCGCACTGGTCCCTGCGTTCGTCCTGTCCGCCCGGGCCGGCGGCGGGCACATCGGTCCGACGAGCACCCCTCCCACCCACGCGGTGCGGACCCCCGTCCCGACGCTGTGCGGCCGGGCCTGCGACCCTGGGCACGTCGCGCAGCAGATCAGGCGGCCGCTGCACCTGCCGACCGTGTCGCCCGGTGCGGCCTGCCCGGTGAGCCCGCGACGCACCTTCCCGGGAGGGGCCGGCTTCACCGGGCCGTTCCCGGCGCTCGGCAACGGGCCGCTCCACGTCGCGGGTCTCACCCGGCACGGCGAGCTTCCGGTCGGCCGGGACGACCGGGGCTGGCTGAACGCGAAGGTGATCTGGGTCTTCGGCAAGCAGTACGGCGGGCCACTCCTGCTGCGGGGCGACCGGATCGACGGGCCGGGACGGCTGCTGTTCGAGCACTACCTGGGGGCCGCGGCGTACCCGGGTTCGGGGTCCGGCACCGGCCCGCACCGGCAGCTGCTCTACGTCCGGGGCGGCCTGCACGCAGCGGCCCCGTCCGCGCTCGAGTCGGAGCCGGACGTGCTCTACGTCGACGGCCCCGGCTGCTACGCCGTACAGGCTGACGGGGTCGGCTTCTCCGAGGTCCTGGTCTTCCGGGTGCCCGGCCGCTGAGCCCTCGGTCCGGTCAGGCCGACCAACCGCCGTCGACGTCGAGCTTCTGCCCGGAGACGAAGGCGGCGCGGTCGGAGGCGAGGAAGCAGACCGCCTCGGCGACGTCGCCAGCGATGCCGAAACGGCCGAGCGGGATGTTGGCGCGGGTCACCGCCAGCGCGCGGTCGTCGAGCTCGCCGGTGCTGACCAGCCGGCCGGCCATCCCGTCGGTGAGCATGCCCGGCCCGACGCAGTTGGCGCGGATCCCGAAGCGACCCTCCTCGACGGCGAGCGCGCGCACCATCGCCTCGATCGCCGCCTTGGGCGCCGACGACAACGCGTCGCGGGGCGGGAAGCGGGTGGTCGCCGCCGTCGTGACAGCGACGATGCTGCCGCCGCTGTCGCGCAAGGCGGGGAGCGCGGGCTGGACGACGTTGAAGAAGCCGCCGACGTCGGTGTGCACCTGCTCCTGCAGGTCGCGCGGCGTGACCTTGCTCAGGTGCCGCATCGGCACCGGCGCACCCGCGGCGTAGACCAGCGTGTGCAGCCCGGAGAAGTCGCTGGTCGCGCGGTCGACGACGTCGGCGCAGGCACCGGCATCGGTGATCTCGAGCTGGTAGGCGCGGACCTCCGCACCGTTCGCCGCGGCCTCCTGCACGCAGAACTCGACGTCGCTGGAGTGGTGGGTCAGCGCCACCGCGCTGCCGCGCTCGGCGAGCAGCCGCACGATCGCCCGGCCGAGCCCGCCGCTGCCCCCGACGACGAGTGCCGCCCCGGTGCGTTCCGAGAAGTCGTCCATCCGGCCACGGTAGGCGGCGCGGCGGGTCGGCCGGCGCCCGGGGTCGGGGTCGGGGGTCGTGCGGGTTTCGGGTCGTGCAGGAAACCGCCGGTGCTAACCAGCGGAGAACTCCACCGTGTCCCAGCCGGTCGCGCCGTTGGGGACGACGTCGGCGCGGGCGGCGGTCTGGGTGTAGCCCGACCGGTCGGTGGCGCGTACGGCGAGCCGGTGCGACCCGGGCCGCAGTGAGACGGTGCCGGCCCATTGCACCCACGTGTCGACGCTCGGGACCCGGCCGAGCGTGGCGCGCTGCCAGGCGCCGCCGTCGAGCTGGAACTCGACCCGCCGGATGCCGGTGTGCTGGGCCCACGCGACCCCGCCGACCCGGGTCCGGCCGGCGGCGACATGGACGCCGGGGCGCGGTGCGTCGATGCGCGACTCGGTCTTCACCGGGCCCTTCTGCGACCAGCCGCGCTCGGTCCAGTAGGCGGAGAACCGGTCGAACCTGGTGACCTCGAGGTCGACCAGCCACTTGGTCGCCGAGACGTAGCCGTAGAGCCCGGGCACCACCATCCGCACCGGGAAGCCGTGCTCGATCGGCAGCGGCTGCCCGTCCATCGCCACGGCCAGCATCGCGTTGCGGTCGTCGGTGAGCGCCGACAGCGGCGTGCCGCAGGTCCAGCCGTCGGCCGAGGTCTGTTTCACCGCGTCGGCGCCTGGGTGCACACCGGCCTCGGTGAGCAGGTCGCGGGCCAGCACGCCGGACCACCAGGCGTTGCCGACCAGATTCCCGCCCACCTCGTTGGAGACGCAGCAGAGCGTCAGCCAGTCCTCGGTGATCTTGCGGCGGACCAGCTGCTCGAAGCTCAGCGTCATCGGCCGGTCGACCATGCCGTGGATCCGCAGCCGCCACTCCCCCGGCGAGACCGACGGGGGCGCCAGGGCGGTGGCCACGAGGTAGAAGCCGGCGGCGGGCGTCCGCCACGGGACGACCCCGGGCACGCCGAGGTCGGCGCCCGCGGGCGGGCGTCCGCGGGTGACCGGCAGCCGCAGCAGCCGGCGCGCCTCCTCGACCGCCCGATGGCCACCGCCCAGGGCCCGGCCACCGACCGCGACCAACCCGGCGACCACGAGCACGCCGAGGGCGTTGAGCACGAAGGCCCTGCGCGCCGGTCCCTCACCGCGCACCGCGACGGTGCTGCCGTCGGCGGCGCGCACCGGGGTGGCCTGCTGGTCGCCGAGGAAACGCCGCACCACCGCCATCGTGGCGAGACCGACCAGCACCGCGATCACCGAGCCCGTGGTGGCGTCGCCCTGCTGCAGCAGCGCAGCGACGCCCGCGACGGCCAGCAGCACGAAGACCAGGTCGGGCAGCAGCCGGTGCCAGCGGGCCAGGGTGCCGGCCCCTGCGCAGAGCAGCAGGGTGGCCAGCACGGTCCCGGTGACCAGCAGCGGCTTGTCCAGGTGCTTGACGGCGTGCACCAGGAAGTTCGCCAACCCGCCCGGAGTCAGGTCGCGCACGCTGCCTGCGACCGCGACCACCGGGCCGGTCGCGCCGGTCACGGCCCAGGCGACCGCCTGCGCGGTGGCCAGCCCGGCGGCACCGGCGACCACCCCCGCCCAGCCCAGACGACTGCTCACTGCACCATCCTCGCCCATGCCCCCCAGAACACGGCATGATCGGCTCCGTGACCTCCCCAGGCGAGCTGCGCATCGGCATCGGCAGCGACGTGCACCGCCTCGCCGAGGGACGGCCGATGCGCATCGCCGGCCTCGACTTCCCCGACGAGCCGGCCGGCCCCGAGGGCCACTCCGACGGCGACGTGGTGCTGCACGCGGTCTGCGACGCGCTGCTGTCGGCGGCCGGCCTGGGCGACCTCGGCAGCAGCGTCGGTACGACGGACCCGCGCTGGGCCGGCTCGCCGAGCGACGAGCTCCTCGCCGACACTTTGCGACGCGTGCGCGCCGCAGGGTGGCAGGTCGTGAACGTCGCGGTCCAGCTGATCGGCAACCGGCCCCGCCTCGGGTCGCGCCGTGCCGAGGCGGAGCAGGGCCTCGCCGACCGGCACGGCATCACCGTCTCGGTCTCCGCGACCACCACCGACGGCCTCGGGCTGACCGGACGCGGTGAGGGCCTCGCCGCGATCGCGACCGCCCTGCTGCAGCGATGACCACGGCGCCCACCGCCCCCGCCACACGCGCTGCGGTCGTCATCCTCGCCGGCGGCTCGGGCAGCCGGGTCGGCGCGGGTGTCAACAAGGTGCTGCTGCCACTCGGCGGGCTGCCGATCCTGGTGCACTCGCTGCGCACCGCCCTCCTGGTCGACGGCGTGCACCGGCTGGTGGTCGTGGTCCGCCCCGAGGACCGTGACGAGGTCGCCGCGGCCGTCGAGCCCCACCTCGGCGAGCACGACCTGTGGCTGGTCGACGGTGGTGCGCAGCGGCACGACTCCGAGTGGCAGGCGATCCGCGTGCTGCGCCCCGACATCGAGGCCGGCGAGCTCGACGTGGTCGCGATCCACGACGCCGCCCGCCCGCTGGCCCCCGCGTCCCTGTTCGCCTCGACGATCGCCGCGGCGGCCGAGCACGGCGGGGCGATCCCGGTGGTCCCGACGACCGGGCTGCTGCCCCGCGAGCCAGGTCAGCCCGGCATCCCCCTTGGCGTGGTGGCCGTCCAGACCCCGCAGGCCTTCCGCGCAGAGGCCCTGCTGGCGTCGTACCTCCGGGCCGACGCCGACGGCTTCACCGGCACCGACACCGCCAGCTGCCTGGAGCGCTACGCCGAGTCCGAGTCCGGGTCCGGGCCCGGGGTCCGGGTCGCCGCGGTGCCGAGCCTGGCGAGCAACCTGAAGGTGACCTTCCCCGAGGACGTTCGGCTCGCCGAGGCGCTGCTGGACCTGGTCAGCTGACGCCCTGGCTGGCGCTCATCGCCTCGAGCAGGGCTAGGTCGGCCTGCTCGCCGGCGCGGCGGCCGAGCGGCGGGGCGTCGAGCAGGCGTACGGCGCCGCCGGCCCGCAACCGCTGCACCAGCAGGGCGAAGTCGTCGGTGTCCGGCGGCACGGCCATCTCTGCGACCACGGCCGGCGGCAGCACGACCGGGGAGCTGACCACCACGTGGGCGTCCCGGTCGACGGTGGCGCCGACGAAGCCGTCGGTGACCTGCTTGAGGGTGTCGGTGACCGGCCGGCAGCCGGCCACGACCTCGCCGGAGGCCGCCGCCGCGACCGCCGCGGCGATGAAGTCCGGCGGCGTCAGCGGGCAGAGCGGGTCGTGCAGCACGACCGGGCGGCCCGACGCGCGCAGCTCGTCCCACGGCACGTTGAAGTCGACCAGCTGCACGCCGGCCTCCTCGAGCGCGAAGCTCGCGGCCGCGACCAGGGACTCCCCGTGCACCAGCGCGAAGGGCAGCGACCCGCGGCCGGTCACCGGGACGACGCCCAACGGGCCCCCGGGAGCGTGTCCCAGGGGCCCGTCGGAGAAGGCGTCGGTGCTGCTCAGGAGGCGAGCACCTCGTCGAGGATGGTCTCGGCCTTGTCCTCGTTGGTGTGCTCGGCGAGTGCCAGCTCGGAGACGAGGATCTGGCGCGCCTTGGCCAGCATCCGCTTCTCGCCGGCCGACAGCCCGCGGTCGCGCTCGCGGCGCCACAGGTCGCGGACGACCTCGGCGACCTTCATCACGTCACCGGAGTGCAGCTTCTCGAGGTTGGCCTTGTAGCGGCGCGACCAGTTGGTCGGCTCGTCGGGGACGGTGGCCCGCAGGACGTCGAAGACCCGGTCCAGCCCCTCCTTGTCGACCACGTCCCGCACTCCGACCAGGTCGAGGTTGCAGGCGGGCACGCGGACCACGAGGTCCTGCTGCGCCACGATCCGGAGGACGAGGTACTGCTTCTCCTCCCCCTTGATCTTGCGCATCTCGATGTCCTCGATGACCGCAGCCCCGTGATTTGGATAGACAACCGTTTCGCCGACGGTGAAAGTCATGTAGCTGAACCCCTTTCCAGGTGACCAGTCTAACACGAGTCGGGGACTGCCCTTTGCGCGTTTGTGCAGGTCAGAGGCCACATTGGGTCTTGACAACGACGATCTTCTGTGCGTCCGGGCGGTGGTTCGCCGCCGATCCGGGCAGGGTCTGGTCAATACTTCGGCCCATGAACGTGCACGCCTCGACCCGCCAGCGCGGCCAGGTCCCCGCCCTGGTCCGGTCGGCGCACCCGCGGCAGGCGGTGCTGCTCGCCGTGGCGGTCGGGGTGGCCGCGGCGATCGCCGGCCGGCCGGCCCGGGAGGCCCTGGTCGCCGGCGCCGCCGTGCTGGTCGCGCAGCTGCTGCTCGGGCTGGTCAACGACGTCGCCGACGAGCGCGCCGACGTGCGCTCGGGGGCGTCCGGCAAGCCGGTCGCGGAGGGCGCCCTGCCGGCCGGCAACGCCAGCTTCGTGGCCGTCGTACTCCTGCTCCTGCTGGTGCCGCTGTCGCTGCAGAACGGCACCGTCGCCGGCAGCACGCTGCTGATCACCGTGGTCGTCGGGTTCGTGCACGACCGCTGGCTGCACCGCACCTGGCTGTCGTGGCTGGGCTGGGCGGTGACGTTCGGCCTGCTGCCGGCGTTCCTGTCGTACGGCGGCTGGGGCGGCGGCCGGCACGGCGGTCCCCCGACCGTCGCGATCACCGCGGTGGCGGCGGTGCTCGGCGTCTGCGTGCACTTCCTGACCACGCTGCCCGACCTGGTCGTCGACCACCAGTCCGGCGCCCGCAACCTGCCGCTGCTGGTGGCGCTGCGCACCGGTGCACCGAGGCTGCTGGTCGGCACCGTGGTCGTCACGCTCGCCGCGGTGGCCGGCCTGGTCGTGGTCGCGCTGCGCGTCGGCCTGCACCAGTGAGGGTCGCGGGGAGCCGATCGTCTAGGCTGCTGACGATCAACGACCGCCCCGCCGCGCTCGCGCCGTACCGAGAGGAACGCCTGCTCGTGAAGAGGCCCCTTCGCCGCCGTTTCGCCCTCGCTGCGCTGCTCCTGGTCACCCCGTTGGTCGGCGCCTGCGGCTTCAACTACCAGACCGATGAGGTCTACCAGCCGGCCACCGGCACCGACAACCGCACCGGGCAGGTCTACATCCTCAACGCGATGGTGGTCACCGTCGGCGGCAAGCAGGGCACCTTCGCCGGCACGCTGGTCAACGAGAACCAGACCAGGGCCGACAAGCTGGTCGGCATCACCGGGCCGAGCATCCAGGGCAGCACCACCCCGGTGCCGCTGCCGCCCAACCAGGCCGTCAACCTCGCCGACAGCGGCCAGATCACCATCAGCGGCCCGGACATCAAGGCCGGCTACATGGTGCCGATGACCTTCGAGTTCGCCAACGGACAGTCCACCCAGATGGACGTGCCGGTGGTCTCGCGCACCGGCGCCTACGCCAACGTGCCGCTGCCCGGGTCGGGCGGGCCGTCGATGACTCCGCTGAGCTCGGCATCGGCGTCTTCGTCCGCCTCGCCCTCGTCCTCGTCGTCGCCCTCGCCGTCCGCCTCGCCGTCGGCGTCCGCCAGCAGTCAGTGATGGCCACGCTCGTCCTGCTGCGCCACGGCGAGAGCGAGTGGAACGCCCGCAACCTCTTCACCGGCTGGGTCGACGTCCCGCTGAGCGAGCGGGGCCGGGCCGAGGCGGTCGGCGGTGGCGAGCAGCTCGTGGCCGCCGGGCTGGCGCCCGACGTCGTGCACACCTCGCTCCTGCGCCGGGCGATCACCACGGCCAACCTCGCCCTCGACGTCGCCGACCGGCACTGGATCCCGGTGCGGCGGTCCTGGCGGCTCAACGAGCGGCACTACGGCGCCCTGCAGGGCAAGGACAAGAAGGCGACCCTGGCGGAGTTCGGCGAGGAGCAGTTCATGCTCTGGCGACGCTCGTACGACGTGCCCCCGCCGCCGATCGCCGACGACGACCAGTGGTCCCAGGCCGGCGACGTGCGCTACGCCTCGCTGGGTCCGGAGATGCCGCGCAGCGAGTGCCTCAAGGACGTGCTCGCCCGCGCCCTGCCGCACTGGGAGTCCGCGATCGTGCCCGACCTGCAGGCCGGCCACACGGTGCTCGTGGCCGCGCACGGCAACAGCATCCGCGCCCTGGTCAAGCACCTCGACGAGATCTCCGACGACGAGATCGCCGGGCTGAACATCCCGACCGGGATGCCGCTGGTCTACGAGCTCGACGAGTCGATGCGGCCGACCGTTCCCGGTGGGCGCTACCTCGACCCCGAGGCCGCCGCCGCAGCCGCCGCCGCGGTGGCCAACCAAGGCCGGTGAGTTGCCCCTCGCGGCCCGTTGAGTTCGGCCTTGCGGCCCGTTGAGTTCGGCCTTGCGGCCGGTCTGGCGGGATCTCGACGTACGACGTCCGAAAACCGCGTGTCTGTGCCGGCGAGGCTGTCTAGGTTGGCCCGGTGACCCTCACCACGGACGACCCGGCAACCGGCCGGCCCGGCTCCACCGCCGCCATCCCGGCCCGGGCCTGGCTGACCACCGCGGCAGTGGCCGTCACCTTGCTGCTCTGGGCATCGGCGTTCGTGGCCATCCGTCACCTCGGCCACGACGTCGGCCCGGGCGCCCTCTCACTGGGCCGGCTGCTGGTCGCCTCGGTGGTGCTCGCGGCCCTCGTCTTCCGACGCCCGCGTCGGTGGCCGGCCAGCCGGGACTGGCCGTTGCTGCTGCTGTGCGGAGCAGCCTGGCTGGGCGTCTACAACCTCGCGCTGAACGCGGCCGAGCAGCGCATCGACGCCGGCACCGCGGCGTTGGTGGTGCAGATCGGTCCACTGCTCGTCGCCCTGCTGGCCACCGTGTTCCTCAAGGAGCGGATGACCCGCTGGCTCGCCATCGGCATGGTGGTCGGTTTCGCCGGTGTCGTGGTGATCGGGCGAGGCAGCGCCGAAGGCGGCAACGGCGACCTGGCCGGCGTCCTCCTTGCGGGGCTCGCCGCTGTCACGTACGCGATCGGCGTCCTTGCCCAGAAGCCCTTGCTGCGCAGGCTTCCCGGGCTCGAGGTCACCTTCATCGCCTGCCTCGTGGGAGTCGCCGTGTGCCTGCCGTGGACCGGCGAGCTGGTGCACGTCGTGCAGACCCGGTCGGCCACTGACCTCGCCTGGATCGCCTATCTCGGCGTCTTCCCGACCGCGATCGCATTCTCCACCTGGGCGTTCGCGCTCTCACGCACCGACGCCGGGAAGATGGCGCTGACCACGTTCCTGGTGCCGTTCCTCGCCACCGGCCTGGCCTGGTTGCTGCTCGACGAGGTGCCGGCTGTCACGGCGTTCGTCGGCGGGGTGCTGTGCATCGCCGGCGTGCTGTTGACCCGTCGGAGGTCTCGCCGGCGACCGCCGGCCTGACGTCAGCGGCCGCGGATGAGCGCGGCCGACTCCTGGGCGAGCCCGGCGGCCAGCTGGATGCCGTAGCCGCCCTGCCCGACGTACCAGAAGAACCCCTCGACCGCCTCGTCGAAGCGGGCCACCGGCTCCCCTGATGGCGCGAACGTCCGCTGCCCGGCCCACGCCGTACGCACGCTCTTGAGGCCCAACGTGGTCGCCTCGTTGATCTCGTCGAGGGCGCGGGCGATCTCCAGCTCGTCGGGCCGCGGGTCCCCGGGCGGCTGCTCGGTCCGGTCGGCCGGCGAGCAGAGCAGCGCCTCGCCCTCGGGCTTGAAGTACCACCGCTGCCCGACCTCGAGGGTGAACCCGGGGCCGGCGGCGTCGCCGGTGGGTGCGGAGAGGAAGACGGTACGACGACACGGCTGCAGCCCGACCGGAGCGCAGCCGAACAACGCGGCCACCTCGTCGCCCCAGGCACCAGCGGCGTCGATGACGAGGCGGGCGGCGACGGGCTCCCTGGTCGTCTCCAGGGTCCAGCCGTCGAGCCGGGTGGCGCCGACGACACGCGACCCGGTGCGGACGACGCCGCCGCGCTTGCGCAGGCCACGGACGTAGCCCTGGTGCAGGCCGTGCACGTCGACCGACATCGAGGTGGCGTCGTAGGCGGCGAGCTCGAGCCAGTCCTCCCGCAGGGCCGGGTTGAGCGTGCGCGCCTCGTCGGCTGAGAGCACCTCGATGCCGGTCGTCGCGGCAAGCTCCCGCACCGCCGACGCCGAGCGGGGACCGCCGACGTAGAGGCAGGGCAGCGGTTCCAGCACGGGGCCGTCGACGTCGAGCGGCGGGTCGTCGAGGAACGGTCGGCTGGCGGCGGTGAGCGCGCGGACGACCGGCGGACCGTAGCTGCCGACCCAGGTCGCCGCGGAGCGCCCGGTCGTGTGCCGGGCCAGGCCGGGCTCCGCCTCGAGCAGGCAGACGGTGCGGTCCGCTGCGAGCTCGTAGGCGATGGAGGCGCCCGCCATCCCGCCGCCGATGACGACGACGTCGAAGCTGTCCATGGCGGGAGTCTCCCAGCGCCGGGCCACGGGCCCCAATTCAACGGGCCGCAAGGGCGAACTCAACGGGCCGCAAGGGCGAACTCAACGGTCCAGCCAACCGCGGAAGGCCTCGAGGTTGCGGAGCGACTCGCCGCGGGAGAGGCGCCAGGCGTACTCGCGCCGGATCGACGTGGCGAAGCCGAGCTCGAGGATCGTGTTGAACGACCCGTCGGCCGCCGACAGCACCACCCCGAGGAGCCGGTCGATCTCGTCGGCCGAGACGACGGCCAGCGGCAGCCGGCTGTCGAGGAAGATGTCGCCCGCGGCGTCGAGGCCGAACGCGACGCCGAACGTCCTCATGTTGCGCTCGAGCAGCCAGCGGTAGACGCCCTCGTGGTTCTCGTCCGGCTGGCGGCACACGAAGGCGTGCACGCCCAAGGCGTGCGCGCCGACGTCGAGGCGGCAGGGCGTCTTCAGCTTGCGCTCACCGGGGAGGACCACGTCGAAGACGCCCTCGGCCGACTCCTCCCACTCGAGCTCGCCGTCGGCAAGGGCGGCGCGCACCACCTCGATGGCCGCTTCACGAGAGGTCAACGGGCCTCCTCGGCCATGAAGCGGGCCGCCCGGGCGTAGACGGCGAGGGTGGCGTCCGCCGTACGCTCCCAGCTGAACTGCTGCGCGTGCGCAACCGCACCAGCCGACAGCGCCGCCCGGAGGGCTGGCGCGTCCAGCACCCGCTCGAAGGCCCGGGCGTAGTCGAGCGGGTCGTGGCCGTCGACGAGCAGTCCGGAGTGCCCGTCGCGCACCGCGGTGGTCAGGCCGCCGACGGCGGCGGCGACGACCGGGGTGCCGACCGCCTGAGCCTCCACGGCGACCAGCCCGAAGGACTCGTTGTAGGACGGGACACAGGCCAGGGTCGCGGCGGCGTACCAGTCGACCAGCTCGTCGCGCGGGGCCGGCTTGACGAACCGCACCACGTCGGCGATGCCCAGCGAGTCGGCCAGCTGCGACAGCGCCTCCGGGTGCTCCAGACCGCTCCCCGAGGGGCCGCCGACGACGGCGACCACCAGCCGGGAGCGGCGCGAGGGGTCGCGGGCGAGCAGTCCGGCGGTGGCGCGGAGCAACACGTCGGGCGCCTTCAGCGGCTGGATCCGGCCGACGAACAGCAGCACGTCTGCGTCCGCCGGGATCCCGAGCCGCGCCCGGGCACCCGAACGCGGCCGGAACACGTCGAGGTCGACCCCGGGGCTGACCACCTCGACACGGGCGGCCTCGGCGTCGTAGCAGTTGATCAGGTCCTTGGCCTCGTCGACGGTGTTGGCGATCAGCATGTCGGCGGCGGCGACGACCTGCTCCTCGCCGATGATCCGGGCCGACGGCTCGGGCGCGTCGCCCTCGGCGAGCGCGGCGTTCTTGACCTTGGCGGTCGTGTGCATGGAGTGCACCAGCGGCACGCCCCAGCGGTCCCGGGCGAGCGCGCCGACCTGGCCGGAGAGCCAGTAGTGGCTGTGCACCACGCCGTAGTGACCGGGGTCGAACTGCGCCTCGGCGCGCAGCACCTCGCGCGCGAAGACGCACAGCTGACCGGGCAGCTCGGCCTTGGTCAGTCCCTCGAACGGGCCGGCGACGATGTGCCGCACCCGTACGCCGGGGGTGGCCTCGACGACCGCGGGCAGCCGCGAGGCGGTGGCGCGGGTGAAGATGTCGACCTCGACGTCGCGCTCGGCGAGGCGCCGGGCCAGCTCGAGGACGTAGACGTTCATCCCGCCGGCATCACCGGTCCCGGGCTGGTCCAGCGGTGAGGTGTGCAGCGACACCATCGCCACCCTGCCGAGTGAACCGCCCACGCGCACACCTCCTGCCAGCCTGCAACCACGCAGGAGTGTGTCCCATTCCCCCCGAAGCCATGCCTGCCGCGCCAGAAGTGACCGGTCGGCGGTCAGCGGCGCGCCAGAAGTGACCGGTCGGCGGTCAGCGGCGCGCCAGAAGTGACCGGTCGGTCAGGGGCGGGTCAGGGCGTCGCCGAACTGCTCCAGCGCCCAGTCGATCTCGTCCTTCTCCACGACCAGCGGCGGCGCGATCCGCACGGTCGAGCCGTGGGTGTCCTTGACCAGCACGCCCCGGCGCATCAGCCGCTCCGACATCTCCCGGCCGGTCATCAGCGCGGGGTCGATGTCGATGCCGGCCCACAGGCCGCGGCAGCGCACCTCGACGACGCCCCTGCCGACCAGCTCGAGCAGGCCGCGGTTGAGCACCTCGCCGAGCTCGCGGGCGCGGGCCTGGAACTCGCCGGTCTCCAGCAGTGCGACGACCGCGCGGCCCACGGCCGCGGCGAGCGGGTTGCCGCCGAAGGTCGAGCCGTGGCTGCCCGGGGTGAAGACGCCCATCACCTCGCGCCGCGAGACCACCGCGGAGACCGGCAGGATGCCGCCGCCGAGGGCCTTGCCGAGGATGTAGGCGTCCGGCTCCACGCCCTCGTGCTCGAGCGCGAAGGTGGCACCGGTGCGGCCCAGGCCGGACTGGATCTCGTCGGCGAGGAACAGCACGTTCGCGTCGGTGCAGGCCTGTCGGACCCGGGGGAGGTAGCCGGCCGGCGGGATGACGACGCCGGCCTCGCCCTGGATCGGTTCGAGGAGCACGGCGACGGTGTCGTCGGTGATCGCCGCGGCCAGGGCGTCGGCGTCGCCGTAGGGGACGGTGACGAAGCCACCGGTGAACGGGCCGTAGCCGGTGCGCGCCTCGGGGTCGCTGGAGAAGCTGACGATCGTGGTGGTGCGGCCGTGGAAGTTGCCCGCGGCGACGATGATCTGCGCGCGGTCCTCGGGGACGCCCTTGATCTGGTAGCCCCAGCGGCGGGCCATCTTGACCGCGGTCTCGACGGCCTCGGCGCCGGTGTTCATCGGGAGTACGGCGTCCATGCCGGCGAGGCGGGCGAGGTCGCGCGCGAACGGGCCGAGCTGGTCGTTGTGGAAGGCGCGGCTGGTCAGCGTGACCCGGTCGAGCTGGGCGTGCGCGGCGGCGAGCAGGCCGGGGTGGCCGTGGCCGAAGTTGAGCGCGGAGTAGCCGGCGAGGCAGTCGAGGTAGCGGTTGCCGTCGACGTCGGTCAGCCAGGCTCCGCTGGCCTCGGCGACGACCACCGGCAGCGGGTGGTAGTTGTGGGCGAGGAACTCGTCGGCCAGGGCCAGGTGCTGCCCGGTCTCGGGAGCGGGCGCGGGGGCCGACTCCTGTGCGATGCCGGTCACCGGGGCTGCGGCTTCCATGGCTTCCCTCCTCCACAAGTGAGCTCAAATTGTCTGACAATCCAACAATATCAGGCGGGGGGCCCGTGCCCAAGGCATCGGCGACCCGCGTACCCCGTCAGAATGGCCCCATGGGCGAGGACAGGCAACGACGCACGGCGGTGGTGACCGGGGCCAGCAGCGGGATCGGTGCGGCGACCGCGCGGGCGCTGGCCGGTGACGGGTTCCGGGTGGTCTGCGCGGCCCGCCGCTCCGACCGGATCGCGGCGCTGGCCGCGGAGATCGACGGCGTGGCGGTGGCCTGCGACGTGACCTCGGACGACGACGTGGCGGCCCTGGCCGAGGCGGCCGGCGGGAAGGTCGCCGTGCTCGTCAACGACGCCGGCGGCGCGTTCGGCGCCGACACCGTCGAGCAGGCCGACCTCGCCGACTGGCAGGCGATGTGGGAGGTCAACGTGCTCGGCCTGGTCCGGGTGACGCGCGCGCTGCTGCCGGCGCTGCGGGCGACCGGAGAGGGGCTGGTGGTCAACCTCGGCTCGACCGCGGGTCGGGTCGCCTACCCGACCGGAGGTGGCTACACCGCGGCCAAGCACGCGACCAGGGTGGTCACCGAGACGCTGCGGCTGGAGCTGAACGGCGAGCCGCTGCGGGTCACCGAGATCGCGCCGGGGATGGTGCGCACCGAGGAGTTCTCGCTGGTCCGCTTCGGGGGCGACCAGGCCTCGGCCGACGCCGTCTACGCGGGCGTCGACTCGCCGCTGGCGGCCGCGGACGTCGCCGAGGCGGTCCGGTGGGTGGCCTCGCTGCCGCGGCACGTCAACGTCGACGAGCTGGTGATCAAGCCGGTCGCCCAGGCGGCCCAGCACCAGCTGCACCGCGGCCCGATCTTCGACTGAGCCCGCCGGACGGCGGTCAGCGTCGCAGGAAGCGGCGGATGCCCGCGACCCGGCGACCACCCGGAGCGCCCGTCGGATCATCCCGCCCGGCCCTCGACCTGCTCACCGGTCAGCGCCGCCGCGATCCGGTCGACGGCCCCGGCCAGCAGCTCCGCCGCGCGGGCATGGGCCGCGTCGCCGCGGCCGTAGGGGTCGGGGACGTCGAGCTCGACCTCCTCCAGCAGCGAGCGCGCGGCAGCGGCCTCGGCCACCAGCTCGGCGGGCGGCGCGGGGTCGACCCGGTCGAGGAGGGCTGCGAACTCCAGGACGGTGAAGGTACGACGCAACGCACCCGGCGCCTCGCCGAGCACGCGCGCGCGCAGCTCCCTGGTCGCGGTGAGCACGAGGTCGGCCCGGCGCAGCATCGCCGGGGTCAGCTGACGGGCGACGAACGCCTCGGCGGAGCCGCCGTACGCCGCCAGCTGCGCCGCCGCCTCCGGCGACATCTGCGCGCCGACCATCGCGGCGACCCCGGCGCTGGCCACCTCGATCTCGCGGCCCGGGAGCCGCTGGGCGAGCAGACGCTCCCCGAACGGCGACCGGCAGATGTTGCCGATGCACACGAACAGGACGCGGAAGGCGGGCACGCCGCCCACGATAGACGGGAGCGGTGACAGCCCGGTGGTGCGCTCAGCGGTGGCGCGGCGGCCGGTCGAGCACGGCCGCGAGCACCTCGTCCAGGCTCACGGGAAGCTGGCTCGTGCGCCAGGCGACGACGCCGTCCGGCCGGACCAGCGCAGTGCCCGCGAGGCCGGCGCCGGTGACGTGCTCGACCGAGACCGGCACGCCGAACGCCTTCTCGGCCTCCTCGGCGACCTTGCCCCACTCGGCCTGGGAGTCGGTGCAGAACACGGCGAAGCCGGGTCCGGCGACGTCGACGGTCGAGCGACCGTCGGGCAGCGGCGTGTGCGGCACCCGGGTCCCGGCCGCCCAGCTGCGGGTCCGCGGGTCGTCCAGCGGCGCCGGCGGGGAGGTGTCGAGCACCGCCCCGGACCGGTAGACCGCGCCGAGCTCGATCGAGGCGTCGTCCAGTGGTTCCTGCAGGTCCTCCTGCGGCAGCGACGGGTCCACGCGCAGCACGTAGCGGGTGTAGGCCTGCTCCGCCGTGAGCGCGCCGATCGGCCGGCGCTCGGGGTCGTACGACGACAGCAACCCCCTGCCGGCGAGGCCCTTGGTGACCAGGGCCAGCTTCCAGGCGAGGTTGTGCGCGTCGGCGACGCCGGTGTTGCCGCCGAAGCCACCGGTCGGCGGCATCACGTGGGCGGAGTCGCCGGCGAGCAGGATCCGGCCGCGGCCGAACGCCTCGGCGGCGCCGGAGCTCGCGCTCCACCGCTGCATGCTCTCGACCTCGACGGCGATCTCGGAGTCCCCGAGCGCCGTCCGGACCAGCTCGATCGCCCGCTCGACGGACAACCCCTCGCCCACCTGGGTGTCCCGGGTGCCGTCGGCCGCGGTCGTGGAGAACACCGCGAGGAAGCCGGCGTCGAGACCGATCGAGAACCGGAAGAAGCCGAGCAGCTCGGGGTGGTTGACGTAGACCACGCTGAGGTTGCGGTCGCCCATCAGCGGCCGGACGTCGGCCTTGAAGTAGATCGTCACGCAGTCGGCGAAGCTGCCCCGCCCGGACATGGGGATGCCGAGCTGCTCCCGGACACTGCTGTGCGCGCCGTCGGCAGCCACCAGGGAGTCACAGGTGATCCCCTGCTCCGGTCCGCCGTCTCGTGGCCGCAGCACTGCCCGCACGTGGTCGTCGTGCTCCTCGAAGGACACCAGCTCGGTGCCGAACAGCTGCTCGGCGCCGAGCTCGACGGCCCGGTCGCGCAGCACGGGCTCCAGCCCGACCTGGGTGAGGAACAGCCGGTCGGTGGGGCTCAGCCCCTCGACGCCCTCGTTGTAGGAGTGGAAGAAGTAGTGCAGCTCCTTGCCGGCCAGGCTCTCCACCGCCATGATCGCGCCGCCCTGCTCGAACTCGGCGGCAGCCGCCTCCTCGACGGCCTCCTGCAGGCCGACGGAGCGGAAGACCTCCATGGTGCGCTGGTGGAACGATGCGGCCCGCGGGTGGATCGCGGTGCCGCGGTGGCTCTCCACCAGCAGGTGCTCGACGCCCTGGTCGGCGAGCAGGACCGACGTGGACAGGCCCACCAGGCTGCCGCCGACGACGAGGACCGGGACGTGCCGGGACTGCTGCGCGACCATGTCTCAGCCCTCGCTCACTGCACCGGCGGCCGACACCGACTGGTGCGTGCTGGCGCTGCGGTAGTCGGTGTAGGTGTAGGGGTTGTCGAGGACCTTGGTCTCGGGGATCTCCGGGTTCATGCCCTGCTGCCAGGCCTCGGGCCCGAGGACGCCCTGCAGGTGCTCGACGGTCTCCTCGACGGTGCGGCGCACAGCGGCCAGGTCGATGTCGACCAGCCGGTGGTCGTGCTTCACCACGCGGCCGTTGACCATCACCGTGTGCACGTCCCCGCGCTGGGCCTGGAAGGCGACGTGCCCGTAGGGGTTGAGGATCGGGAACATCGCCGGGGAGTTCTCGTTCTTGATCAGCACGACGTCGGCCTTCTTGCCCGGCTCGAGGCTGCCGACCACGTCGCCGAGGCCGAGGGCCGCGGCACCACCGCGGGTCGCCCACTCGACCACCTGCTCGGCGCGCAGGTGGCAGTTGGTGACAGTGTCCCCGACGTTGTGGGCCTCGAGGTGCTCGCGCGACCGGTCGGCGCCGAGCGTGGAGCGCATCGTGGTGAACAGGTCCGCGCTCCACCAGACGCTGGTGTCCATCGACAGCGACACCGGGATGTCGTGGGAGCGCAGCACCCAGGTGGGCGGGTAGCCCTGGCCGCAGCTCTGCTCGCTGTCGGTGGAGACCGAGACGCACCCGCCGGTGGCGGCGATGCGCTGGTAGGAGTCGGCGCTGAGGGTCGCGGCGTGGACGTAGATCGTGCCGGGCACCATGAAGTCGTTCTCGAACATCAGCCGGATGCCCTCGTCGTTGGTCGCGCCCCACACGCCGGCGTGGGTCGTCACCGTGGCACCGAGGTCGCGGGCGACCTCGAAGGCCTTGCGCTCGGGGAACTCCGGGTCACCGGTGACGTCGAAGGCCATCTGGAAGCCGAGCATGTCGTCACCGCTGAACCGGCGCTCGACGAACGTGCGGAAATCCGGCGCCGTCGACCACTCCCACGGCCCGGCCTGGATGTTGCCGTAGGCGAGCACGAAGCGGCCGGGCACCGACTGCAGCGCGTCGAC
>JAICXL010000011.1 GCA_025980475.1 Nocardioidaceae bacterium
GCGCAACGCGAGTGACGCCCGGCGCTGGCGCTCCTCCTCCTGGGCGTTGAGCACGCGTTGCATCGCAGCATCCGCCGGCAGGCCCAAAAGCACGGCAACGCGGGGGAGTAGCTCGTCGTGCATCAGCGATCTCGGGAGCGGGACCTCGTGGAGGGAGTGGTTCTTGACCGGGCCGCGGAATCCAGCGGCCCCGCGTGGCGTGATCCACGCGCCGTTGACGTGGACGTAGCCGTGCTCGAAGAAGACGTCGATCGCGCGGAGGGCGTTCTGCTCGCCGAGCCGGAGGCCGCCATAGCCGGCCACGCGGATCTTGGTGCCGAACAACGGCAGTCGGGTCAACAACGGGTCGGTGCCCTCCGGCCCGCAGACCACGTCTGCGGCTGCCGCCATCGCCTTCACCTGGCGGGTCTCGGGGCGCAGGCGCGGGTCAACGTACTGCGCTGTCGCTCCGTGCAGGATGTTGGCCTTGGCGATCTCCAAGCCGTCCAGCGGGTCGATGCTGCGATCGAGCCAGCCCAACCTCCACGCGAGCTTGCGCATCGCGGACAGTTGGCCGCGTAGATCTTCGCGGCCGCGGGTGGAGAACAGCGTCTTGCTGCCCTTCTCCATCACCTTGCGGCTTTGTTCGACGCGCCATTTCGTCACCGCCACGTCGCCGATCGTCGGGTTGATGTGGGCGTTGAGACGCGACTCGCGCTGCTCCATCGTTCGCGGTTGCTTGCCGCGCTCGATCGAATCCTTGAGGTACTCCTCGCCGAGCATCCGGATCGTGCGGGTGGCGCGGATATCGGCGCCGACCGGTGTCGGTTGTTCGGTGTCGAGCGCCGCCTCGGCCTGGGCGAAGATCTTGCGCGCCTCGTCCTCCGACGCTGCTCGACGGAGGACTCGCCTCCATGATTCGCCGTCACCGGCCGGCGCACGGAAGTAGATCTGGTACTTGTTGTTGCCGGGTGTTGGACCGTAGAGCCGCACCCGCCACGGTCGGCTGGCACCGCCGAGCGTGCGCGACTTGCCCTGTGCGAGCAGTGTCGGCTTCGGACGAGTGGCCATGCGGCCGCCTCCTAGGCTGGATGCCAGCGACCCCAAGTGGTCGCCGTCCGAATCCATCGTACGCCGGTTTCGTGCATCACTCTCGTGCATCACTTCATGAAAAATGATGCACGTGCCACTCGTCAGGAGTCATGGAATGGCCAACCGCCTCGCCTCCGCTACCAGCCCGTATTTGCTCCAACATGCTGATAATCCAGTGGATTGGTGGGCGTGGGGACCCGAGGCGTTCGCCGAGGCGAAGCGTCGTGATGCACCAATCCTGTTGTCTGTCGGGTACGCCGCCTGCCACTGGTGCCACGTGATGGCACACGAGTCGTTCGAGGACGAGGCGACGGCGGCCTACCTCAACGAGCACTACGTCGCGGTGAAGGTCGACCGTGAGGAGCGGCCGGACGTGGACGCGGTCTACATGCAGGCGACCGTGGCGATGACCGGGCAGGGCGGTTGGCCGATGACCTGCGTGCTCGACCACGACGGCACCCCGTTCTTCGCCGGCACCTACTTCCCCGACCGGCCACGGCAGGGGATGCCGAGCTTCCGGCAGCTCCTCGAGGCCATCGCGGACGCCTGGCTCAACCGCGCCGACGAGGTCCGCGGCACTGCGGAGAAGATCCGTGAGCACCTGCAGCGAGAGGTGGCCCTCGCCGGTGGGGCGCCGATCGACGGCACGGTGCTCGACGCGGCCGTGGACAAGCTCGCCGCTGAGTTCGACCCGGTCAACGCGGGGTTCGGGGGGGCGCCGAAGTTCCCCCCGAGCATGGTGCTGCAGTTCCTGCTGCGCCACCACGCCCGGACCGGTTCGGCGCGGGCGCTCGACATGGTGTCGCGCACCTGCCGGGCGATGGCGCGCGGCGGGATGTATGACCAGCTCGGCGGCGGCTTCGCCCGCTACTCCGTCGACGCCGGCTGGGTGGTGCCGCACTTCGAGAAGATGCTCTATGACAACGCCCAGCTGCTCGGCGTGTACGCGGACTGGTGGGCGCTGACCCGCGAGCCCCTCGCGGAGCGGGTCGTGCGCGAGACGGCTGAGTTCATGGTGACCGAGCTCGGCACCGAGCAGGGCGGGATCGCATCCGCGTTGGACGCCGACTCGGAAGGCGTGGAGGGGAAGTTCTACGCCTGGACGCCCGCTCAGTTGCGGGAGGCACTCGGCGAGCAGGACGGTGCCTGGGCCGCGGAGCTGTTGTCGGTCACCGATCGGGGCACCTTCGAGCACGGCAGCTCGACCCTCCAGCTGCGCCGCGATCCGGTCGCGGCCGACCTGTCTCGCTGGTCGAGGATCCGCAGTGAGCTGGGCGGTGCACGCGCCACGCGGGTGCGACCGGGGCGCGACGACAAGGTGATCACCGCCTGGAACGGTCTCGCGGTTTCGTCGCTCGCCCGCGCCGGGCTGTTGCTCGACGACGCGGCCCTCGTCGCCGCCGCCGAGCAGGTGGCGACGCTGCTGTGGCGCCTGCACGTCGACCGCACCGGGGCCGCCGGCGAGGTGCGGCTGCGGCGCGCCTCCCGGGACGGCGTCGCGGGCGCCCCCGCCGGGGTGCTCGAGGACTACGGGTGCATGGCCGACGGGTTCCTCTCCCTGGTCGAGGCCACGGCGGAGCCGGCATGGCTCGAGCGCGCCGGCGCGCTGCTCGACGCGGCGATCGAGCGCTTCGCCGCGCCGGACGGGGGCTTCCACGACACGGCCGTCGACGCCGAGCAGCTGCTGGTCCGGCCGCGCGACCCCTCGGACAATGCCAGTCCGTCCGGCCAGTCCGCGATGATCCACGCGCTCGTGCGCTACTCCGCGCTCACCGGCTCCAGTCGTCACCGCGAGATTGCCGAGCGCGCCCTTGCGACGGTGCGTGGACTGGCCGAGCAGGCGCCCCGGTTCGCGGGCTGGTCACTTGCTGCGGCGGAGATGATGCTCGCCGGGCCGCGCGAGATCGTCGTCGTGGCCGAAGCGCGCGACCGGGTCGGCCAGGAGATGGCGCGCCTCGCCCGCGCCGTACCCGGGGCTGTGTCGCTGGTCGTCACGCCCACCGAGGTCGGACCGGACATCCCGTTGCTGGAGGGACGCTCCCTGGTCGACGGGAAGGCGGCGGCGTACGTGTGCCGCGACATGGTGTGCCAGCGCCCAGTCACCTCCGTCGAGGAGCTGCGGGGGCTCCTCGACACCTACCGCAGCGAGTAGGTCGCGATCGACGCGGCGACGTAGTGGCAGGTGAACGCCGCGATCGTGAAGGTGTGGAAGATCTCGTGGAAGCCGAACCAGGTCGGGAACGGGTCCGGCTTCTTCAGGCCGTAGACGAGCCCGCCTAGTGTGTAGAGGCCGCCGCCGGCGGCGATCAACGCGGTCACCGCCGCCCCGCCGGAGGTCAGCTGGTGGGCGTAGAGGATCGCCACCCAGCCGAGCGCGAAGTAGATCGGGGTGTAGAGCCAGCGGGGGGCGTCGGTCCAGAAGATCCGGAAGAACACGCCGGCCACGGCACCGACCCACACGATCGTCAGCAGCACCACGCGGTTGGTGCCGTGCAGCAGGATCAGCGCGAACGGCGTGTAGGAGCCGGCGATCAGCAGGAAGATGTTGGAGTGGTCGAAGCGGCGCAGGAACGCCCACGTGCGTGGTGACCAGTTGCCCCGGTGGTAGATCGCCGACACGGTGAAGAGCAGCAGCGCCGTTGCCGCGAAGACCGCCGAGCCGACTCGGGTGGTGACGGTCGGGGACAGGCAGATCAGCACGATGCCCGCGGCCAGCGTCAGTGGCGTGGTGCCGGCGTGCAGCCAACCGCGCAGCCGGGGCTTGACCTCGCGGGCCTTGTCCCGGGCCCGGTCACGCACGTCCTGACCCATCTCGACCGCCCGCTCGCGCGCGTCGGCGGCCCGATCGCGCGCCTCTTCCGTGAGGTCGCGGCGTCGGTCCTGCCCGTGGGGAATGGCGCTCACGGGGAGAACCTACCCAACCGTAGGTTGCCCCAATCGCCCGCGTGCCCGGCGGAGGTTGCCCCAATCGCCCGGCGTGCCCGGGCGGAGAGAGGGCCGGTACAGTCGAAGACCATGGCGGATTGGAAGCATGCGGTACGCCGGGTGCTGTACCCGGCCTACGAGGCGCGTCTGGTCCGCCGGCTCCCGCCCGACCGGATCCCGCGGCACGTCGGGGTGATGCTCGACGGCAACCGGCGCTGGGCGCGGGCGGTCGGCGCGGACAGCTCCCAGGGCTACCGGGCGGGCGCGGCCAACATCGAGCCACTCCTGGGCTGGTGCGAGGAGGTGGGCGTCCAGGTCGTCACCCTGTGGTTGCTCTCCACCGACAACCTGCACCGCCCACCGCGCCAGCTGCAGCCGCTGCTCGGCATCATCGGCGACGCCGTCGAGGCGCTCGCCGGTCAACGCCGGTGGCGACTGCACCCGGTCGGTGCCCTCGACCTGTTGCCGGCGGACGTGGCCGCACGACTCAAGGCGGCCGAGGAGACCACCCGCGACGTGGACGGCCTGCTCGTCAACGTCGCGGTCGGGTACGGCGGCCGCCGTGAGATCGCCGATGCTGTCAGGGCGCTGCTCCACGAGCACGCCGACCGCGGCACGACGCTCGAGCAGCTCGCCGAGGTGATCGACGTCGAGCACATCGCCGAGCACCTCTACACCAAGGGCCAGCCGGACCCCGACCTGGTGATCCGGACCTCCGGTGAGCAGCGGCTCGGCGGCTTCCTGCTGTGGCAGAGCGCGCAGAGCGAGTTCTACTTCTGCGAGGCCTACTGGCCCGACTTCCGCCGCGTCGACTTCCTGCGTGCGGTGCGGGCCTACGCCGAGCGCGAGCGCCGTTTCGGAACCTGAGCGTCCGGGATCGTTCCCGTGACCTGCCGTCGGGCGTGTCGGGGCGCCGGCCGCCCTGCCGGCGTCGTACTTTTCCGGTGTCGGCGGGTGGGGAAGCCCGTCGATCCGGGAGGCGAAGCTCGTGAGCCCTCACGACCACTGCACCTCCGGAGGTCCGCACTCTGACCTCCGGGCCCTGTCCCGGTCCGTGCACCACTGACCGGACCGGGGCGCCGAGTGCGCGTCCTGGCCCGCGGAGGGGAACCTCGTGGCCACTGCCAAGCAACCGGCCCAGCGTCGCACCTACGTCCTGGACACCTCGGTCCTGCTCGCCGATCCCGGCGCCCTGCGCCGCTTCGAGGAGCATGAGGTGGTCCTGCCGGTGGTGGTGGTCACCGAGCTGGAGGGCAAGCGCAACCATCCCGAGCTGGGCTACTTCGCGCGCACCGCACTGCGCATGCTCGACGGACTTCGCGTGATCCATGGTCGGCTCGACCAGCCCGTCTCGATCGGCGAGGACGGCGGCACCCTGCGGGTCGAGCTCAACCACACCGACCCTGACTCGCTGCCGTCGGGTTTCCGTCTCGGCGACAACGACACGCGCATCCTGGCGGTGGCCCGCAACCTGGCCAACGAGGGCCACCGGGTCACGCTGGTCTCCAAGGACCTGCCCCTGCGGATCAAGGCAGCGGCCGTGGGGCTCGATGCTGCGGAGTACCGCAGCGACCAGGCCCACGAGTCCGACGCCGGCTGGACCGGCATGGCCGAGCTCGACGTGGCCGGCCCCGACATCGACGGGTTGTACGACGACAGCGCGATCGACCTCGATGACGCTCGTGACCTGCCCTGCCACACCGGGCTGGTGCTGATCTCCGAGCGTGGCAGCGCCCTGGGCCGGGTCAAGCAGGACAAGCGGGTGCACCTCGTGCGCGGGGACCGCGAGGCGTTCGGCATTCGCGGCCGGTCGGCCGAGCAGCGGATCGCGCTGGACCTGCTGCTCGACCCGGAGGTCGGCATCGTCTCGCTGGGTGGCCGGGCGGGGACCGGCAAGTCGGCGCTGGCGCTGTGCGCCGGGCTGGAGACCGTGATGGAGCGCCGGCACCACAAGAAGGTGGTCGTCTTCCGGCCGCTCTACGCCGTCGGCGGGCAGGAGCTCGGCTACCTGCCCGGCAGCGAGTCGGAGAAGATGTCGCCCTGGGCGCAGGCGGTCTTCGACACCCTGGGTGCGGTTGCCAGCACCGATGTGATCGACGAGGTCCTCGACCGCGGCATGCTCGAGGTGCTGCCGCTCACGCACATCCGCGGCCGGTCGCTGCACGACGCCTTCGTGATCGTGGACGAGGCCCAGTCGCTGGAGCGCAACGTGCTGCTGACCGTGCTCTCCCGGATGGGCGCCAACTCCAAGGTGGTCCTCACCCACGACGTCGCCCAGCGGGACAACCTGCGGGTCGGCCGCCACGACGGGGTGGTCGCAGTCGTCGAGCGGCTCAAGGGTCACCCGCTCTTCGCCCACGTGACCCTGACGCGGTCCGAGCGCTCGCCGATCGCGGCGCTGGTCACCGAGATGCTCGAGGACGTGACGATGTGAACCGGCGGTTTCCGGGCACTTACGACACCACCGGTGGCTGAACCGCGCCGAAACGGTCCAGACCAGCACGAGGCACCCTGAGGCCACTGGGCTTGCTGAGGCCACAGTTACTGATGTGGCCTCAGTGTGCCCGCCGTCACCCACATCCTCGGCGCTTCGACTTGCGGCCCGTCTGGCGCATCGGCGATGGTGGGTTGCGCCTGCCCGCGCAGCCGCGCGCAGAGCTGATCACCGACACCCACCGAAGGTCCTTGCTGCATGCCGTCTGACACGTACGCCCCGAAGCACCGGGGCGCACCGAAGAAGCCTGTCCGCGCGGGGGTCCGCAACCTGACCATCCTGTCCGGCGTCGCCGTGGCCGCCACCGGGCTCGCGGTCTCGAGTGGCGTGATCGGCCACGGGCCGGCCGGCACCGACGGCAGTGCCATCGCGCTGAGTTCCACGCACGTCGGCAACCACCTCAGCCCGGCTGAGCTCACTCGACGCGAGGACCAGGTCTCCCGCTCGTCCAATGACCGGATGGCAGCGGTGAAGAGGTTGAAGACCCGCCAGGTCGACCACGTCGACGACGCCACGGGCAAGGCGGTCACCCACACCGAGGACCTGTCCAAGGCGGACCCCCGCACTCTCGCACAGGCCCTGATGCCGCACTTCGGCTTCTCGTCCTCGGAGTTCGGCTGCCTCAACGACCTCTGGAACAGTGAGTCAGGCTGGAACGTGCACGCCGACAACCCGTCTTCGTCGGCCTACGGCATCCCGCAGGCGCTGCCCGGCTCCAAGATGGCCAGCGCCGGGCCCGACTGGGCCGGAAATGCGGAGACCCAGATCCGTTGGGGCCTGGGCTACATCCGGAGCAGCTACGGAACGCCCTGCTCGGCCTGGTCGTTCAAGGAAAGCCACGGATGGTACTGACCAGACCGCCGTCCCGCTGCTGATCGGCCAAGGTTTCGTCCGAACGGTCAGATCACGGGCTAGACCGGATTCCCGGTTTCGTGATGGTTTCGGCCGTTGAGCGACCGTTTGTCCGGATCGCCAAGCATTCTCTCCCCAAGCACACGACCGCAGGGGTCGTGGCGGTTCACGAAGCCTTGGGGGGCCTCTCATGGATATCAATCGTCCGCTGGTGCGGATGGCGGCACTCAGCGCCGCCGGCGCTATGGTGCTGGCGGCGGCACCGGCGATGGCCAGGGCGCCGAAGCCCGCCCCGCCGGGGTCCGCCACCAACCCGCTGATCAACGCAAGTGGCATCACCGTGTCGAATGGCACCTACGGCGTGCCCTCGACCTGGGGCGCCAGGACGAGGAATCGGCAGCAGATCAGCAGCTTCGAGGTGCTGCTCAAGAACGCAACGACCGGCACCTTGCTGGACCGGGACACCGTGCCCGCATCGACGCACTCCTGGACCTCGGAGACCACGGCGCCGGCCGGCACCAACGTGGTCGTCACCGTCACTGCCTTCAACAGCACGAAGAAGGGCGGTTCGAGCACGAGCCCCGCCGTGCAGCTGCCGGACATGACTGCGCCGACGGGAACCTTCAAGGTGAGCGTCGACAAGACCGACAACCGCACGGTGACGGTGACCCCTACCGTGTCCGACGACCTGTCGCCGGCCAGCGAGGTCTCCGGATACGTCGACTGGGGTGACGAGGCCCTGACCGGTGCCGATGCCGACACGAGCCCCACACAGACGCTCACGTCGATGGACCAGCCCTTCACGCACGTCTACCCCGCGGTCCAGGGTCGCTGGTTGCCGACGATCGTGCTCACCGACAAGGCCGGCAACGCGACGGACGCCCTCGCGCTTCCCGCCGCGGTGATCTTGGACACCAACGCGCCCACCGGGGCTGCCTACACGGCGGCGCCTGGCAGCGCCTGGGCCTCGTTCACCGATGTGGTGCTGACCGAGACTTCCGCGCCGGCGGACCAGTTCAGCCCCGTCCAGGACATCACTCGGGTGGTCGACTGGGGTGACGGATCCGCGCCCGAGCCCTGGGCCGGCACCACCATGGTGCACCGCTACGCCGCGACCGCCGACAGCGCCGACACCTACACGCCGGTCGTGACGGTGACGGACGAGGCAGGGAACGCCGTCGACGTGAGCAGCAACGCGGTCACGGTGACGAAGGACAGCACCGCTCCGGTCGTGAAGTTCAAGTACCCGGCCAAGCCGCGCAACGTGGTCAAGAAGTGGCGCACCCTGCGGGGCTCCGTCGCTGACGCGGGTGTTGGCGCCAAGCGGGTGCAGCTGGTGGTCATCGAGAAGCGTGGCCGCGCCTGGTACGCCTACAAGCCGGGCACCCACCGCTGGGTCAAGGCAGGCACGATGCACCGCGCCTGGACCAAGGCCGGGATCTCGCGGATGACGCCGAGCTCGACGGGCGCCTGGGCCAAGTCGGTCGTCGGACTGCGCCGGGGGACGCTGACCTACCGCGCCAAGGGCGTCGACCGGGTGAACAACACCTCGAGGTGGCTGACGCACAGCCAGACGCTGACCCGCTGACGAAGCGACTCGCCTGACGGGGCAAGGCCCCTCGACCCGACCACCCGGTCAGGTCGGGGGGCCTTGCGCCACCCGCTGGCCGATCCACACCATCGAGACCGCCAGGAGGACCAGCGCCAGGACGAAGATCGCCGACGGCATCGTCGACCCACGCAACCAGTGCGCCGCCAGCCAGAGCAGCGCGCAGGCCAGCCAGAGTGCGCCGCCACGGGCGAGCCAGAGCCGCGCCTGTACCGGGTCCGGGTGCATCACCGCCGGCCCCTGGGCCGCCAGCAGCAGCGCGACGTGCACCGCCACGACCCCGGCTGACGCCAGCAACACCCACGGACTCGTGATCGACCCGGCCGGCTGAAGCAGCCACACGAGGCCGAGGGCTGCGACGAGCACGAGCCCGGCAGGGGAGTCGGCCCGCGCCAGCGCGACCAGGCTCAGCAGGCCCACGACCACCGCGAGCCAGGCCGGGACAGACCCGACCGCGGCGGCGGCGAACAGGACGACGGCGGCGCCCACCACCACACATCCACGAAGGGCGGCCTGGCCCGCGGGCACGTGCCAGGACGGATGGCGCCAGATCCTCACCGGACCACCGCCCGGGGAAGCTGGGAGCGACGAGCCAGCCGGCGCATCACCTCGTCGAGGGTGCCCGGGCCGCGCCAGGCCACCACCGGGATGCCGGCCCTGGCCAGCTCCACGAGCTCCAGCCGCCGCTCGGCGAGCCTCAACCGCCAGGCCAGGTCGCCGCGGGTCAGCCCCGTCGGCCGGCGATCGGGCAGGGTGTCGATCGCCACCACGGGCAACCCACGGTGGGCGAGGTCGGCGAGCGTCGACGTCACCAGCGGCGCCAGCAGCGGGGAGAGGACGAGCACGGTGGTCCCCGCGCTGGCACCGAGGCGCAACCGCGCGGCCGGCCTCACCGGGTCGGGCACCACAGTCGCGAGCGTCTCGAGGATCCGGCGCTGGTGGCGCAGGCCGCCGGCCGGCCGGACCACCTGGCCCGAACCACCGAGGACTCTCAGGCCGACGCGGTTGCCGATACGCAGGTGGTGCTCGGCGAGCGCCCCGGCGGCACGGACGGTGGTGTCCAGGCTGCTGGCGGCGCCGTCCACACCTCCGCTCACGCCCAGGTCGGCGATCGCGTCGACGAGCAGGAGCACCTCGCTGTCCTGCTCGGCGGTCGTCGTGACCGTGTGCAGCTGACCGGTGCGCAGGGAGGTGCGCCAGTGGATCCTCCGCAGCCGGTCACCGGCCTGGAACGGCCTGATGCCCGAGAACTCCGTGCCTTCGCCGTCGCGGCGCGACCGGTTCGCGCCGACCAGCCCGAGGGGACGAGGCGTCTCGGCACGGGTGTCGAACGGCAGCGGGGCAGGCAGCACTGTGAGCCGTCCGCCGGCAGTCTGGACGGGGCCCCAGCGGTAGCCGGCCCAGCGGCTCGTCGCGGTGAGCAGGCCCGCGCCGATCGCCGGGCGCCCCCACCTTCGCGGGCTCACCGCCACGGCCACCTCGAGCTGGTCCGACCGGTGCCTCGGGGCCGGACTCGCCGAGACCGCCCCGGCCACCGGCTTGGTGGCCACCAGGTCCACCGGCGCAAGAACCCGGGTCACCTGCTCCAGCCGGTCACCCACGAAGCTGGCGCGCAGCATGGTGCCGGCGCCCTCGGGGAGAACCCGGTCCTCCGTCGTCGAGTCCACTCGCGGCTCCGCCGTCGGCCGGTTGAGCAGCCCGGCCACCGCGTAGACCAGCAGCGGAGCAGCCAGCACCAGCAGGACCGGCCGGCCGAGGAGCACGGCTACGACCGCGAGGACCGGCCCCGCGACCGCGCCCCGGACCAGCGCGGCGGTGGGGCGCCAGCTGCTCGCCGAGACCGGGCTCATTGGCGGGTGTGGTGGACGGTCGTCTCCAACGCCGGCGGCGTCGGCACGCTGGCGAGCACCGAGTCCACGACGGTCGCGCCTGTGACAGCCGTCATCCAGAGCTCGGGCTTCACCGTGATCCGGTGGGCGAGCACCGGTCGAGCCACCGCCTTGACGTCTTCGGGCAGGACGAAGTCGCGGCCCCGGAGCACCGCCAGCGCCCTCGCGCAGAGGACCAGACCGAGCGAGCCCCGCGGTGAGGCACCGACCAAAACTTCAGGGTGGCGGCGGGTGGCCTCGGCGAGCGCGACGCAGTAGCGCCCGACGCTCGGGTCGACGTCGACGGTCTCGACCGCCGCCTGCATGGCCAGGACGCCCGCGGCGTCGGTCACGGCCGGCAGCACCACCTCTTCACGACGCCGCTGCAGGCGGGCGTGCATGATCTCCCACTCCTCCTCGGCCGACGGGTAGCCGAACCCGACGCGCAGCAGGAACCGGTCGAGCTGCGCCTCCGGGAGGGGATAGGTGCCTTCGTACTCCACCGGATTCGCGGTGGCCAGCACGTGGAAGGGCGGTGTCAGGGGGAAGGTGGTGCCCTCGACGGTCACCTGGCCTTCCTGCATCGACTCCAGCAGCGCCGCCTGGGTCTTGGGCGGGGTCCGGTTGATCTCGTCGGCGAGCAGCAGCCCGCAGAAGATCGGGCCGCGTCGGAAGACGAAATCCCGGCCGCCCTGGTCGTAGACGAAGGAGCCGGTCAGGTCCGCCGGCAGCAGGTCGGGCGTGAATTGGGCACGATTGAAGTCCAGACCCAGGCTCTGGGCGAAGCACCGTGCGGCGAGTGTCTTGCCGAGCCCGGGGAAGTCCTCGAGGAGCACGTGGCCGCCGGCCAGGATGCCGGCAAGGACGAGGGAGAGCGGCTCACGCTTGCCGACGACGACCTCGCTGACCTGGTCGAGCACCAGCCTGGCCCGCGTCGAGGCGGCGGCAGTGTCGGGCGCGGCTTGGTTCACAACTCCTCGATCCTGTCGATGACGCGGCTGATCGCGGCCGGGCGCAGGCGGCGCGGTCTCGCGTCGGTGAGCACCGCCAGATCTAGGCCCAACGGGCTGTCGGGTCTCTCGGCCGAGCCGCCGCCCGGGTGGGCGCCGGACTGGGCCAGCCGGTGCTTGGCGAGGGCGAGCAGCCTGCGTTGCAGGCTGGTGTCGACGTCGCGGCTGGCCCAGTGCCGCTCCAGCAGCCGCTCGTACGCCGCCAGGGTCGCCTCCGTCCTGGCCGGGCGGACGTCGGCCAGTCGCTCGACCGACCAGTCGGTGGCCGTCACCGTGGAGGCCCCGTCGACGACCAGGCCGATCGCGGCGACGAGGCACACTGCCGCCAGGGTCACCAGCACCGTGTCGTGCCGCCGGGCGACCAGCTCGAGCACCACGTTGACCGCAACGGCGATGACCACGACGAGCAGTCCCCGGCTGAGCCAGCCCCGGCGGGTCACCGGACCGTCCCGTCGGCGGGATCGGCGGCGACTGCGGCGCCTCCGGAGGAGATCACCGCCAGGTCTGCCTGCAGGCTCACCAGCGCCCGGCGCGCCGTGTCGCGGTCCGCCTCGACCAGGTCGTGGGTCGAGAAGCGGGCAGCGTGGTAGAGGTGGGCCAGCTGGCCCGCCGGCCGCGGGTCCACGTCCAGGCGGTGCAGGAAGCGCGTGATGAACTCGGTGGGCGTCTCGGCCGCGGCGGGCCCGACGCCGAGGTCGCGCGCCGCATCCTCGAGCAGCACCCAGCACCTCACGATCGCGTTGCGCGGGGTGCCTGCGGCGAGGCCATTCAGCTGCTCTGCGAGGGCGGAGCTGACGCGTTGGGCAACGACCTCGGGATCGGGCTGGGTCTCGAACTCGGCGGCGATCCGCGTCGGGTGCTCGCGGGCCAGCAACCGGTCCCGGAAGGCACGCACGCCCAGCCAGAGCAGCCATCCACCTCCGAGGAGCAGCAGTGCCTCGACGAGCTCACCGACCCAGGACAGGTCGAGCACCCGTGCGGGACGCTGCGTCCGGTGCTGCTGGGGGGACCGGCGCACGCCGCCCGGCTGCTGGGTCGCCGACGCGGTCGCGGTCGGGACGGCCGTCTGCGCGTGCGACCCACCGGTGATGATCTCCCGCGGACCGGAGCTCGCCGCCCACAGGAGCATCAGCATGGCCAGGACGACACCGGCCCCACCGACTGCAGTGAGCGTGAACCGGGAGCTGTGCACGCCCCCACGTTACGAGCAGGAGGTCACGGCGCGATCTCGCCGGGCCTCGTTCAGGGATGCGTCATCGAGTGGACGTCGAGGGCTTCGTCGAGCTGCTGCTCGGTGAGGTCGCCACGCGCGACGTAGCCCATCTCCAGCACCTGCTCGCGGATGGTGCGTCCCTGCTTCAGCGCCGCCTTGACGACCTTGGACGCCTCCTCGTAGCCGATGTAGCGGTTCAGGGGCGTGACCACCGAGGGGGACGACTCGGCGTAGGTCCGCATCCGGTCCGCGTCTGCGGTGATGCCGTCGACGCAGCGGTCGGCGAGCACGCGGGTGGCGGTGCCCAGCAGCCGGATCGACTCCAGCAGGTTGCGCGCCATGATCGGCATCATCACGTTGAGCTCGAAGCTCCCCGCTGCACCGGCCGTCGCGACGGCGGCGTCGTTGCCGACGACCTGCGCGCAGACCATCAGGGTCGCCTCGGCCAGCACCGGGTTGACCTTGCCCGGCATGATGCTCGACCCGGGCTGCAGGTCGGGCAGGTGGATCTCGGCGAGTCCGGTGGTGGGCCCCGAGGACATCCAGCGCAGGTCGTTGCAGATCTTGGTGAGGCCGACCGCGATCGTGCGCAGCTGGCCGGACAGCTCGACCAGCGAGTCCTGTCCGCCCTGGGCTTCGAAGTGGTTGCGGGCCTCGCTGAACTCCAGCCCGGTGTCCTGCGAAAGGCGGGCGATCACCTTCCCGGGGAAGCCCTGCGGCGTGTTGATGCCGGTGCCGACCGCCGTACCTCCCAAGGGCAGCTCGGCCACCCGCGGCAGCGTCGCCTCCAGCCGCTCGACCCCGATCCTCACGACCGCGGCATAGCCGCCGAACTCCTGGCCGAGCGTCACCGGGGTGGCGTCCATCAGGTGCGTGCGCCCGGACTTGACCAGGTCGGCGAACTCCTCCGCCTTGCGGCTGAGCGCTTCGGCGAGGTGCTGCAGCGACGGGATCAGCTGGTTGCGCGTCGACTCGACGGCCGCGACGTGGATCGAGGTCGGGAACGTGTCGTTGCTGGACTGGCTGGCGTTGACCTTGTCGTTGGGATGTACGTCGACCCCACCCCTGGCCGCCAGTGACGACAGCACCTCGTTCATGTTCATGTTCGAGCTGGTGCCGGACCCGGTCTGGAAGACGTCGATGGGGAAGGCGTCGTGGTGCTGTCCGCCGATCACTTCGTCGGCTGCCGCGACGATGGCGCCGGCCTGCTCGTCGCTGATCACGCCGAGCTCGGCGTTCGTCTGCGCGGCGGCCCTCTTGATCCGGGCCAGCGCGACGATGTGGGCCGGTTCCAGCGTCGTGCCGCTGATCGGGAAGTTCTCCACTGCCCGCTGGGTCTGCGCCCGCCAGAGGGCGTCGCGAGGCACCTGGACCTCACCCATGCTGTCGTGCTCGGTCCGGAAGTCGTCAGCTGTCATGACCCGACGGTACCCATCCCCGGATCCGGCCGATCTACGGAGGTCCGCCGCCCGTTCCCGGCGATTCTCCGGCCGTGGTGGCGAGTCGCGGGGAATTTCCGGGACGGGCCCGGCTGCCTGTGATTTGGTGCTGGCGGTGAGGTCGACCGGCGAGACGCGGGTGCGGTTCGCAGAGATGCTGGGTCGACGACTACGTCGACGCCTCTCACGGTCTGTCGTCCCTTGCCAACGTTCGGAAGGGAATGTCCAGATGAGAAGACCCCTGAGGTTGACCACCCTCACGGCTGCCGCAGCGGCAGCCGCGACCGTCGTGGCCACCATCCAACCCGTGGTGCATGCCGACCCCGGCAAGCCTGCGCCATCGCGGCAGGCGCGCGCCGTGCAGACCGCCGGGCACGGCCAGGTGCCTGCGTCAGCCAAGGTGCAGGGCCTGCAGCACCTGACCGGCCGCCAGCCGGTGTTCGTGCAGCTCGCCGGTGCAGGCGCGGCTGCCGTTTCCAGCCACACCATGCGAACAGCGCCCGGCCACGCGAGCGCGAGGGCGAGCGAAGCCCGCTCCGCGGCGCTCGCCCGGCGTGCCGACGTCGCGTCGCACGCCAGGGCCGCCCTCGACGATGCTCGTCGTGCCGACAGCAAGGCGCAGTCGCTGTTCGTGGTCTCCAACGCAGTCCCCGGTTTCGGAGTGGTCGCCGACCGGGCTGCGATCGAGGCGCTGGCCCAGCGCAGCGACGTCGTGAAGGTGAGCGCGATCGTGCCGAAGACGGCGTCGAACGCCTACCCCGCGCAGCTCACACGCGTGCTCAACACCTGGCAGGACACCGGCACGCTCGGTGCGGGCGTCACCGTCGGCATCATCGACACCGGCCTGGACTACACGCACAAGGACTTCGGCGGCGACGGGGACTACGCCGCCGCGCAGGCCAATGCGGGCAACAAGCTCTTCGACTGGCGCGCCGCGCAGCCGGCGCTGTTGCGCGCCAAGGTCGCTGGCGGCTGGGACTTCGTCGGCGACGACTACAACGCCGACCCGCAACCCGCTCCAGGCGAGTCGGCCTACCAGCCGGTCCCGCACCCGGACCCCAACCCGCTCGACTGCAACGAGCACGGCACGCACGTCGCCGGCACGGTGGCCGGGTACGGCGAGGACGCCAAGGGCAGGACCTTCACCGGCAACTACAGCAAGCTGAAGGCCAGCGACCTGGACGGCATGAAGATCGGGCCGGGCATGGCCCCGGCGGCAACGCTCTACTCGCTCAAGGTCTTCGGCTGCAGCGGCTCGACGGACGTCGTCATCCCTGCCCTCGACCTCGCACTCGACCCCAACGGTGACGGCAACTTCGCCGACCACCTCGACGTCGTCAACCTGTCGCTCGGCTCGGACTACGCCCCCGTGGACGACCCGGAGAACGCCGTCATCGACCAGCTGGCGAAGCACGGCGTGCTTCCGGTCATCGCGATGGGCAACGGTGGTGACCTCACCGACGTCGGCGGTGCGCCCGGCAACGCGGTCCGCTCGCTGGCTGTGGCCTCGTCGGTCGACGCAGCGCAGCTGCGCGACGGCATGCGGGTCAACGCTCCTGCCACGCTGCCCAAGGTGGTGGCCGGTCAGATGTCGGTGGCCTACCCGTGGTCCACCGCGGCGCCGGTCACCGGGGACGCCGTGACCATGCCGGGCGCGAGCCTGGCCGACCCGGTGGCCGACAACGCCGACGGTTGCCAGGCGTTCACCGCCGACCAACAGGCTGCGGTCAAGGGCAAGGTCGTCGTGCTGGTCTGGGACGACAACGACAGCACGCGACGCTGTGGCTCGGCCGGGCGCTCGGCGAACGCCAGGGCCGCAGGCGCCATCGGCGCGATCTTCACCTCCACGCTGGACGTCTTCGGCGCTGGCATCACCGGTGACGAGAGCATTCCGGTGTTCCAGGTGCCGAAGGCCAGCACCCAGGGGATCTGGGCCGCGGCGGCCGCGGGAACGTTGAACGTCACGTTCGACGGCTCACTCCAGGCCACCATCAAGGACGTCAACCCCTCGATCAACGACACCATCTCGTCGTTCAGCTCCCGCGGCACGCACGGCTCGATCGGAGTCGTGAAGCCGGATGTCGCCGCGCCAGGTGACACGATCGCCTCGGCGGGCATGGGGACCGGTGATGGTGTGCTGGTCATCTCCGGCACCTCGATGGCGACCCCGCACACCGCCGGGATCAGCGCCCTGGTGAAGGCCGCCCACCCCGACTGGGACACGGAGCAGCTCAAGGCCGCGATCATGAACAACGCCGACCACGATCTCTACACCGGCGAGGACCACAGCGGCCAGATCTACGGTCCGGCCCGCGATGGTGCCGGTCGCGTCGACGCGCTGTCTGCGGTGAACACCCACGTGCTCGCCTACGACACCGACGTCGAGGGCGCGGTCAGCGCGTCGTTCGGCGTCGTCGAGGCGCCGATCGCCGGTGGCCCGGTCACCGAGACGCGCACGGTCCGGGTGCAGAACACCGGTGGGAGTGCCGTGACGTACGACGTCTCGTACGCTGCCGCGGTCAAGCAGCCCGGAGTGTCCTACTCGTTCCAGCCGAGCACTGTCGCGGTGCCTGCCCACACAGCCGGCACCGTGCAGGTCACCATGACGGTCGACCCCGCGGCGCTGCGGCACACGATCGACCCGACGATGGCGACCAACCAGCTCGGGGTGCCTCGGCAGTTCGTCTCCGACGCGTCAGGCCGCATGCTGCTGACCCAACAGGGCGGAGCTGGCCAGGTGTTGCGGGTGCCGGTCTATGCCGCTGCCAAGCCGGTGGCGGACATGTCGGCCTCGGTGGGCTCCAGCGACGGCCACCCGGTCGTCGACCTCACCGGTGACGGTTTCGCGGAGGGCAACGAGTCGTCCGACTACACCTCGCTCGTCTCGGTGATGGACTTCGGCGCCGAGAGCCCGAAGCTGCCGTCGTGCGCACCCGATGGAACTGTCGCCGACTGCACTCTGAACCAGACGGCAGAGGGTGGCGACATCCGTTACGTCGGTGCGGGGGCCAGCCCGGGCACGGACCCGAAGACAGGTGACCCCAGCCTCGCCAACGGCTGGCTCTGGTTCGGGCTGTCCACCTACGGCGACAGCGCAACGCTGGGCAACAGCGTGATCCCGTACGTCGACTTCGACACGACGGGTGACGGCAAGCCGGACTACGAGGTCTACCTGCAGAACGCCACCGGCTCCGACGTGCCGCTGGCCTGGCTGGTCGACCTGAAGACCGGCGAGACCCTGGATGCAGAGCCGGTGAACACGCTCTTCGGTGACGTCGACACCGACGTCTTCGACACCGATGCCGTGCTCATCCCGGTGTGGCCGAAGATGATCGGGCTCACCGACGAAACAACGTCGTTCCCGATCACCTACAGCGTCGGAACGTTCAGCTCCTACGGCTCTCCGGTCACCGGTGACATCGACCACTCACCGTCGGTGACGTTCGATGCGGCCAACCCGGCCGTGCCGGTCGACGGCCCGTTGTGGGTCGACGAGCCCGGCACGATCCCGCTGGGTGCGCCCACGTCGAACGCGAAGGCGCTGGTGCTGCACCTGCACAACAGCAGTGGCGACCGGGCCGAGGTGCTGACGCTCCCCACTGTCAAGGCCGCCGCACCTGTCGGCCTGACGCTCGACGACACCTCGGTGGCACGCGGGCAGCAGGTCACGGCGACAGTGACGGTCCCGCAGGAAGGCGCCACGTCGGCCAGTGGGGACGTCTCGCTGGTGTCGGGCGGCAAGACGGTGACGAGCGGCCAGCTCGTCGACGGGGCCGTCGACCTGACCTTCAGCGAGTCCGGGGCCGGGCAGTACCCGATGGTCGCGGAGTACGCCGGTGACAGCAACTACCAGGCCGGCAGCTCCGACCCGGTCACGCTCGACGTGGCCAGGTCGCGGGCGCGGGTGTCGCTGGCGCTCTCCCCGAACCCGGTGCGTCACGGCCGGACCGTCACCGCCACGGTGAGGGTCAGCACCGTGGCTGGTGTGCCGGCCACCGGTCGGGTCGTGCTCCGCAAGGGAAACGGGCACGCGGTTGCGCACGGCACGGTCAGCAACGGAGTCGCCACGGTGAAGTTCGTGTGGCGGTCACGGAAGGACCCGCGCATCCACGCCGCCTACGCCGGTGACACCAACTACCGGCCGGGCACGTCGCGCGCGGTGCGCCTGGTCTCGCGCTGACGCTGGTCCGACTACGGGTGAAGGGCCTCGGAGCTTCGGCTCCGGGGCCCTTCGCCCGTGCGGTCAGTCGCGCATCGACCGCGAAGCGACGTAGAGGTGGTACGCCTCCTCCCGCTCCTGCAAGCGCACCGGAAGGCTGACCTGCCGGCAGCCGCCGAACGCGCCGGCCACCGCATCCTCCAGCGCTGGTGCGTGGTCAGCGGTCCAGATGACAAGCACGCCGCCTGGCTGCACCACCCGTCGCACGGCGACGAGGAAGCCTGCCTCGTAGAGCGCTGCGTTGTGCTCGTGCACGAGGTGGCCGGGGCCGTTGTCGACGTCCATCAGCACAAGGTCGTACGTCGCGCCGACGGTCTCCTCCACCACGGTGGCGAGGTCGGCGTGGAGCACCCTGATCCGCCGGTCGGCCAGCAGCCCCGGGCCGTGCGGCACCGTGCCGTCGCGCATCCATCCGATCAGCGCGTCCTCGAGCTCGACCACGTCGATGCGTTCCACGCGAGGGTCGGCGAGCAGCTCGTGGACGGTGAAGCCGAGACCGAGGCCGCCGACGAGCACGGTCCGCGGGTCGGGCACCAAGCCCAGCGCCTGCTGCGCCAGCGCCCGCTCGGTGGACGTCTCGCGGGTGTCCATCACGAACACCCCGCTGACCCGCAGCTCGAGCACGGCCGGACTGCCTTCGGCCTGGCGTCGGCGCAGCACCACCTCGCCCCGCGGCGTCTCGGCCCGCGCGACCTCGTCGTACCTGAGCTGATCCGGATCGTGCCCCATGGACCACGGAGCGTATGGCGTGCAGCGCTCGGAGGAGGAGCGGGCCCGCGGTCCGTCGCTCCTCGTCGAGAGGACCAGCCCGAGCTGGGTGCCGGGGTTGAGCCTTTGACGGACCACCAGCGTGACCGGGTAGCGCCTGCCGTGCACGTCTTCGACACGGAGTCGGAGAACGGCTGAGTGCTTGACAGCAGCTGCTGTTACCCAACCGTTACGCGTCGGTAGCCGCATATCGGTGATACTGACAACGGTGGCCAACGTGGCTAGTGTGACAAACAATCTCGGGACGACGTCTCTTCAATCGTGATGGAGATGAGCGCATGGCCAAGATGGAATTGCGCCACGTGGGGAAGGTCTATCCCGACGGCACCCGCGCGGTCACCGACCTGAACATGCGGATCGACGACGGTGAGTTCGTCGTCTTCGTCGGCCCTTCGGGTTGTGGCAAGACCACGGCACTGCGCATGATCGCCGGGCTCGAGACGATCAGCGAGGGCGAGATCGAGATCGGCGACCGGGTGGTCAACGACGTACCACCCCGCGACCGGGACGTGGCGATGGTCTTCCAGTCCTACGCGCTCTACCCCCACCTCAGCGTCCGGGACAACATCGGGTTCGGCCTGCAGCTGCGCAAGGTCCCCAAGCGTGAGCTCAACAGGCGGGTGGAGGAAGCCGCCAAGATCCTCGGCCTGACCGATCACCTCGACCGCAAGCCCCGCAACCTCTCCGGAGGGCAACGGCAACGGGTTGCGATGGGCCGCGCGATCGTGCGCGAGCCACAGGCATTCCTGATGGACGAACCGCTGAGTAACCTCGACGCCAAGCTGCGGGTCCAGATGCGTGCGGAGATCGGCAAGCTCCAGCGCGACCTCGCCGTCACCACCATCTACGTCACCCACGACCAGACCGAGGCAATGACCCTGGGTCACCGCGTCGCGGTGATGAAGCTCGGCGTCCTCCAGCAGATCGCCCCGCCGCAGGTGCTCTACGACCACCCGGACAACCTCTTCGTGGCCGGGTTCATCGGCTCCCCGGCGATGAACTTCATGCCGGGCACGCTGCGCCGGGACGACACCGGTCACCGCGTCGAAGTCGGCCAGCAGTCGATCTCCGTGCCGGACAAGGTCGTCGCCGAACGTCCAGCGCTGGCGTCCTACGTCGACAAGGACGTGGTGATCGGCTTCCGGCCCGAGGACGTCGACGACGCCGCGATCACCAAGCCCGACCCCGGCCGCTCGTTCGTCGGCACCGTCGAGCTGGTCGAACCCCTCGGGTCCGACCTGATGGTGCACGTGTCGACCGATGCGCCCCCGCTCACCGAGAGCGAGGACCTGGCCGAGCTCGGCAAGGACAGCGACGCGGGTGCGCCGTTGGGCGACCGGACGCGGGTGGTCGCACGGTTCAACCCGCGAAGCCGGGTGCAGATCGGTGAGCAGGCGACGATGAGCCTGGACACCGAGCGATTCCATTTCTTCGACCCCCAGACCGGCCGTTCGATATGGGCCCACCAACCCGCGGACCCAACGCACGATTCCTAGGAGGAGAAAGTGGCACCACGCAGAAAGTTCCTCTGCATCGCTGCGGCCGCGGTCGCGTCGAGCGTTGCCGTCGCCGGCTGCGGCGGCGGCTCGACGCCCAGCAGTGGCGGCTCGCCCAGCGGCGCGAGCAGCAGCTCCGGTTCGGCCGGTCACAACCTGGACGGCCAGAGCTTCACCATCCTCGGCCAGTGGACCGGCGGGGAGCAGGCAGCCTTCGAGGCCGTGATCAAGCAGTTCGACGACAAGACGGGGGCGACCGGGCACTACACACCCGCCGCCGGCGGGAACGAGGCGGGGGTGCTGGGCACGAAGGTGGCGGGTGGGACCCCGCCCGACATCGCGATCCTGTCGTTGCCCGGCGCGATCGCCCAGTACGCGTCGTCGAGCAAGATCTTCCCGGTGTCGACCGCCACCCAGCAGGTGGTGGGGCAGAACTTCGCCTCCGAGTGGGGCAAGCTCGGCTCCTACCAGGGGAAGATGTACTGCGTTCCGGTGGACGCCTCCAACAAGTCAACCGTCTGGTACAACAACGACCTGTTCAAGACGGCCGGGATCAGCTCGACACCACAGACGTGGCCGGACCTGATCAAGGACGCCAAGACCCTGTCTGCATCCGGGGTGAGCGTGCCGGTGTCTGTCGGGGGTGGTGACGGCTGGACGCTGACAGACTGGTTCGAGAACGTCTACCTGCGCACCGCCGGCATCGCCAAGTACAACCAGCTCACCCAGCACAAGATCAAGTGGACCGACCCGTCGGTGGCCAAGGCGCTGGAGACCTTGAAGCAGATCTGGGGCGACCCACAGCTGATCGGTTCCCCGGCGGCCGCGGTCAAGGTTCCCTTCACCGCGTCGGTGGACAACGTCTTCAAGGCGAACCCGACCTCCGCGATCGTCTACGAGGCCAGCTTCGTGGCCACCACCATCACCGGGGACAAGGACCCGGCCAAGGTCGGTGTCACGGCCAAGGTGTTCCCGTTCCCGTCCATCGACGGCTCGGGCTCCGTCGTCGAGGCAGCCGGTGACTTCGGCTGCGCGTTCACCAAGAACAAGGCCGCAGACCAGTTCCTGGCCTACCTCGCGGGGCCCCAGGCGGCCACCACCCTGGTGTCCACCCCGGGCAGCGGCTTCCTGTCGGTGAACAAGAACGTCCAGTCGTCGTCCTACAACGACCCGACGTCGGCTCAGCTGGCCGAGCAGATGGTCAAGGTGGGCAACAACTTCGTGTTCGACATGTCCGACCAGACTCCCGCGGCGTTCGGTGGGACGCCCAACAAGGGTGAGTGGGGCGACCTGCAGCAGTTCCTGACGAACGGGAACGTCCAGGCGGCCCAGCAGCAGCTGGAGAAGGACGCGGCGGCGGCCTACAAGTAGGCCGTTGACGAGTGTCGACCGAAATGCCCGAGGACGCGAGGGTGGCGCCGGCCGCCCCCACCTCCCCACCGGCTGTGGCGGGCGGGGCAGGGGTGGGGGCCGGCCGCGCGCAGCCTCCCGGGAAGACCAAGCCGCCGAGGCTGCCCGGGGAATCCCGCTGGGTGGCCGCCCTCTTCATCTTCCCGGCCGGGATCTGGCTAGCAGCGATCGTGCTCTACCCGCTCGTCTACACCCTGATCCGCAGCCTTTTCCACGACGGCCCGGTCGGCCAGGCCACCTCCTTCGCCGGGATCCAGAACTACATCGACATCTTCACCCAGTCCGACTCGTTCGAGGCCTTCAAGAACAACGTCATCTGGGTCGTGGTGGTGCCCGCGCTGGTCACCATCCTCGGACTGATCTTCGCCGTGCTCACCGAGCGGATCCGGTGGGCCTCGGCTTTCAAGATCATCGTGTTCACCCCGATGGCGATCTCGTTCCTCGCCGCTGGCATCACCTGGTCGCTGATCTACGTCGACCAACCCAGCCAGGGGCTGGGCAACGCCGTGCTCACCGGGATCCACGACACCGTCAGCCCCAGCGCTGCCTACCCGAACCTGCACCCCAGCACGCAGGTGACCCTCCTGGATGGCAGCTCGGCGAAGGGCTACACCACGAAGAAGCAGTACGCCGCGGGCGCACCCGCCGCGTTGCCCTTCACCGGTCTCGACCTGCTCCATCCGCCCAGCAATGCCCAGCCGGCCGCCCAGCCGTCCGGGAAGGGCCTGACCGGGGTGGTGTGGAACGACTTCAAGGCCGGCGGCGGGGGGACGCCCGGCAAGGTCGACCCGGGCGAGCTGGGCGTGCCCGGGGTGACCGTCCAGGCCCTTCAGGGGGGCAAGGTGGTCGGCTCGACCACGACCCAGCCCGACGGTGCCTTCAGCTTTCCGGGCCTCACCTCGGGCTCGTACACGCTCGAGCTGCCGGCCAGCGACTTCTCCGCCGCATACACCGGAGTCTCCTGGCTCGGTCCGACGCTGATCACACCGGCGATCATCATCGCCTACCTGTGGATCTACGCCGGGTTCGCGATGGTGCTGCTGGCTGCCGGCATGGCGGCCCTGCCCCGCGAGACGATGGAGGCTGCCCGCATCGACGGCGCCACGGAGTGGCAGGTCTTCCGGCGGGTGACGATGCCGCTGCTCTCACCGGTGCTGCTGGTGGTCTTCGTGACGATGGTGATCAACGTCCTGAAGATCTTCGACATCGTGTTCGTGATGCAGCAGCCGGCCGGTGGCAACGCGCGCTACGCCAACGTGCTCGCCGTGCAGCTGTACGACGAGTACGGCAACCAGCAGTACGGCGCGGCCAGTGCGGTCGGCATCCTGCTGGTGATCCTGGTGATCCCGGCGATGATCTTCCAGATCCACAACTTCAGGAAGTCGCAGTGATGAGCCGGCCGACGAGGGGGGCACTGGGATGACCGTGGCCAGCAGCGACATCGTCACCGGTGCGATCAACCGCAGCCTTCCTGCCCGCGTCGTCGCGCGCACCGGCGGAGGGGTGCTGCGGATCTTCCTGATCGTCGTGGCGCTCGTGTGGCTGGTGCCGACGTTCGGGCTGCTCGTGGAGTCCTTCCGCGACCCGGCCCAGTACGCGAACGGCGGCTGGTGGGACGCCATCACCCACCCGGGCCAGCTGACCGCGCACAACTACGTGGAGCTGCTGAAGAACTCCACGATGACCTCCAGCTTCCTCAACACCATCGAGATCACCCTCCCGGCCACGATCCTGGTGGTGCTGATCGGTTCGGCTGCCGGCTATGCCTTCGCCTGGATGGAGTTCCCCGGCCGCGACGCGATCTTCCTGCTCGTGGTCGGCCTGCTGGTGATCCCGATCCAGATCGCCCTGATCCCGGTCATCAAGCTCTACGGGCTGATGGGGATCTCCGGCACGATCCTCTCGGTGATCATGTTCCACGTGGGCTTCGGGCTGCCGTTCGCGATCTTCCTGCTGCGCAACTACTTCTCCGGGATCCCCCGCGACCTGATGGAGGCCGCCCGGATGGACGGTGCCAGCGAGGTGAAGATCTTCTTCAAGGTGATCCTGCCGTTGGGCATGCCTGCGATCGCCTCGCTGGGGATCTTCCAGTTCCTGTGGGTGTGGAACGACCTGCTGGTCGCGCTCGTCTTCTCCAACGCCACGAGCGAGCCGATCACGGTCGCCCTGGCCAGCCAGACCCGACAGTTCGGCAGCAGCATCGACATCCTCGCCCCCGGGGCCTTCCTGTCGCTGATCGTCCCGCTGATCGTCTTCCTGGCCTTCCAGCGCTACTTCGTCCAGGGCGTCATGGCCGGGTCGGTCAAGTAGGCCCGGCGACCGGGTCACCCCCGGCCGTTGAGCCGGGCGAGCATCCGGTTGTAGGCGGCCAGCGCGTCGTCGTCGACGTCGACGTCGTCGCCCGAGTAGCCCTCGGTGTCGCCGCTGGCCGCGACGTGGTCGACCAGTGCCTGGCGCCGCACCGACTCCAGCCATGGGCCGATCATGTGGCTGCGAGCGCCCTGGCCGGCGGCAAGGGCCACGATCAGGCCGACGCCGTAGCACATCATCATGCCGTCACCGACGACCCACATCAGGCCGCCGCCGAGCTGCAGGTCGTGCAACGGCGCCGGAGCCCAGCCGGGGTGCTGGGCGAACATCAGCGGGAACGGGTCGTTGTTGGTCTGCAGCAGCACCAGGCCGACCACGGTGTCGGGGATCATCCCGACGAAGACGAGCCCGAACCGCAGGAGGTAGGGCAGCCGCCAGCGAATCGGCTCGTCGCCGATCAACGTGAGCAGCATCAACCAGCCGGACGCGACGTAGAGAACCTGCTCGACAGGCATCAGCCACGGGTGCAGGACCATCTGGTCCATGAAGGAGGTCAGGTGCGTCCCGACGATCACCCCGGCGTAGCAGAGCATTCCGACCAGCGGGTGGGTCGCCACCGAGACGGGCCATGACTGCAGCACCGCGTCGACGCGGTGCCGACGTGAACCTGGCACCGACGCGCGTACGACGGCCAGCGGGTGCCCGAGCACCAGCAGGGCGGGCACACCCATGATCAGCAGCAGATGCTCGACCATGTGCACCCAGAAGGCCGACATGGCATAGGTGTCGATCGCCGAGCTGACCGTCGCGACCAGCAGCAGCAGCCCGAAGGCGAAGCAGCCCGCTCGTGCGGGGTGCACCGACCGGTCGCCCGAGCCGCGACCGCGCACGAACAGCATGAGGTAGCCGGCCAGCAGCAGCACGGCGAACACCGTCCACCCCGGGACGAACTTCCAGTCGTGGAGCAACGGTCCCCAGCCGAAAGGCGGGAGCATGCCGGCCATGTCGTGCACGGGGCAACGGTAACTCCGCCCCGGTCGGGGCTGCCGGCCGGATCGACGTACCCTCGGGTGCGTGCTTCGTCACGCCGTCCCCGTGTCCCCAGCGCTGGCAGCGCTGGCAGCGGTGCTCGGGCTGCTGGTGCTGGCCGGCTGCGGAGCCGACCCCTCGGTGCCACCACCGGGGCCCGACGTCGGCACCCGGATCGACCAGCCGGTGCCGGCGAGGTTGCTGCACCTGCCGTTGCGTGACGAGCGGGGGGACGTCCGTCACCTCTCCGACTTCAAGGCCCGGGTGCTGGTGATCTCAGACGCGATGACGCTGTGCCAGGAGACCTGCCCGCTCGACACCGCCCAGCTGGTGCAGACGGCCCGCAAGGTCGACCGCTCGGGCCAGGGCAAGGACGTGCAGTTCCTCAGCATCACCGTCGACCCGGCGCGTGACACCCCGCACCGGTTGGCGGCCTACCGCCGGCTCTTCGCGCCCCCGCCGGCGAACTGGACGCTGCTGACCGGCTCTGCGCAGGACGTGCACGCCCTGTGGAAGTGGTTCGGCGTCTACTGGCACAAGGTGCCATCGCAGAAGCCGGCGCCGAAGGACTGGCTCACCGGCAAGCCGCTCACCTATGACGTCACCCACTCCGACGAGGTGTTCTTCCTCCGCGGCGGCCAGGAGCGGTTCGTGCTGGAGGGGATGCCCCACCTGGCCCGTGGGTCGGAGATCCCGCGTCGGATCAGGGACTTCATGAGCGCAAGAGGCCGCCACAACGTGGCCCATCCAGAGCCGTTCGCGTGGACGGCCGACCAGGCCGCCCACGTGGTCCGCTGGCTGGCGAGCTAGCGCGCCCGATCGGCCGTCCGGCGGATCACGTCGGCGAAGTCCTCGAACATCTCGACCGGCAGGTCGTGCCCCATGCCCTCCACCAGCAGCAGCTCCGATCCGGCGATCGCCGACGACGTCGCCCGGCCGCCGGAGACGTGCACCATCTTGTCGGCCAGCCCGTGCACGATCGTGGCCGGCACCTGCACCGAGCGCAGGTCGCGGGTGCGGTTCGGCTGGGTCAGCACTGCCAGCATCTGGCGCAGGACGCCCTGCGGGCTGAAGCCGCGGTCCCACGTCTCGCCGGCCCGCTGCCGCACCTTCTCGTCGTCGACGGGGAAGCCGGGGGAGCCGATCAGCTGCCACGTGCGGGCCGAGCTCTCGACGTAGGCTTCCCGGCCGATGCCGCGCTTGCCCAGCAGGGCCGGGAAGAGGCTGGGATGCTGCCAGCCCACCGTGCGTCGCCCCGTCGTGGACATGATCGAGGTCAGCGATCGAACCCGCTCGGGGGCCTGGATCGCCATGGTCTGCACGATCATGCCGCCCATCGAGACCCCGGCCAGGTGCGCGGACTCCCAGCCGAGGTGGTCCATCAGCCCGAGGCCGTCAGCGGCCAGGTCGGCCATGGAGTACGGCGTCCGCACAGTCATGCCCAGGAACGCCTTGACGATCATGCTGCGCGAGACCCGGCCGCGCACCTTCGTCGACCGACCGGTGTCGCGGTTGTCGTAACGGACCACGAAGAATCCCTTGCGCGCAAGGAGGTCGCACAGCGCCGGGTCCCACCAATTCATCGGACCGCCGAGGCCCATCACCAGCAGCAGCGGCTCGCCGTCGGGATCCCCGTAGGTCTGGTAGCACAGCTCCACGCCGCTTCCCACCGGAGCGAACATCTCCTCGGAGACCTGCATCGACGTCCTTTCCGCAGGGGTTCGTTGCCGGAAGTCTAGGGGTACCCGGCAGTAGCAGCCGCGACGCGCGGAACGCGAAAACAGGTGCACTTTCAGGGGAATCACGATGGATTTCGCTAACGTCGAGGGCGTGGGGTCACCGATCGGTGCGTTCCTGCGGCCGCCGGAGTTCGCGGGGCCGCAGGGGGTCCGCGCACTCGCCCGGGAGTCCAGCGCGGCTGTGGAGGCCCTCCGGCTGGTGCGCCGCAGCCGGCAGGAGCGCCGTCGACGGGCGGGCCTGCCCTATGCCGGCAGTCACCGGCTGGCGGCCCTCGATCCGGTGCTGCTCGTCCCAGGCTTCATGGCCGGCGACTCGACGCTGCGGCTGATGGCCGCGTTCCTGCGCAACGAGGGCTTCCGGACCTACCGGTCCCAGATCCACGTCAACGTCGGCTGCACCCAGCAGGCCGCGGCCCGGCTGGAGCGACGGCTGGAGTCGATCGCGCTGCGCCGCGAGCGCAAGGTCACCATCGTCGGGCACAGCCTCGGCGGCATGCTCGCCCGCGGGATGGCGGCGCGCCGGCCCGACCTCGTCGCGGGCATCGTGACGCTGGGCAGCCCCGTGCTGGCGCCGGGTGCGGTGCACACCGTGCTCGCCTGGGACACCCGGATGCTGGTCCGGCTCGCCCGTGCGGGAGTCCGTGGCCTGATGAGCGAGGACTGCATCGCCGGTGCCTGCGCCCGGACGAGCTTCGAGGAGACCCGGCAACCCCTCGATCCCGAGATCGGCTACACGGCGATCTGGTCCCACCGCGACGGGATCGTCGACGCAGCGGCCTGCCGGGATCCCGGCGCCCGCTGTGTCGAGGTGACCACCAGCCACTGCGGCATGGCCGTGGACCCGGTGGTCTTCGACCTGGTGCTGCAGGCGCTGCGCGAGCAGCGGTCGGCGATCAGCCCGGCCAGCCGTCCGACAGCTCCGAGCGCGTAGGCGGCTCTGCTCCGCGTCGAGCGCAGGTCAGGGCTGCCACCGCGCCAGCCGCGTGCAACAGGGACTCCAGCGACTTCTCGTCGGCCGGCATGCCCGCGCCGTAGTCTCCCACCGCGCCGGACTCCAGCAGCACGGTCAGCGCTCCGGCCATGAACGCGTCCCCGGCGCCGATGGTGTCGACCAGCTCGGCGACCGTCGCGGGCACGTCCACGCAGACCTCGCTCGTGCCGGCCAGCGCGTAGGCCGACGCGCCGTCTGCGCCCCTGGTCAGCAGCACGAGCTCGGTGCGCTCACCGGCGAGCAGCGACCGGGCGATGTCCTCCGGGTCGGCACCCGGATGCAAGGCCGCGACGTCCTCCTCGCTGAGCTTGACCAGCCCGGCACGGTCGGCCAGTGACTCGAGGTCACGCCACGCGCTGCGCCGGTCGTCGACGAAGGCCGGTCGCACGTTGGGATCGAAGCTGACGAAGACGCCCCGGGCCCAGGCCTGCTCGACGAGGTCGCGCACGCTGTGGCGCCCCGGCTCCAGCATCGCGCCGAGCGAGCCGACGTGCAGCACGTCGCAAGCGGGCAGCTCCTGGTGGGGAAGCGACCAGTCGAGGTCGAAGGCGTAGTCGGCCGAGCCATCCCGGCCGATCCTCGCGGTCGCGGTGGCGGTGCGGCCCGAGGAGGTCGGGACCGCCACGAGCTCGGCTCCGCTGGCGGCGACCCGGTCCGCGATGCGGCCGCCGTACTCGTCGTGCCCGGTCTGCGTGACCAGCACCGTGGGCACTTCGAGGCGCGCGAGTGCGAGGGCGACGTTGAGGGGGGAGCCCCCCACGGCCTCCACCAGGGTGTCGCCGTCGGCGTCGAGCACGAGGTCGATCAGCGACTCGCCGACGACGACGATCATCAGCGCGAGAAGTCCACGTCGGCGTAGGCGCGAAGCTTGCTGAGCTTGTGCTCGGAGATGATCGAGCGGATCGTGCCGCTGCGCGACCGCATCACCAGCGAGTGCGTCGAGGCGCCGCCAGAGGTGTAGCGCACGCCCTGCATCAGCTCGCCGTCGGTGATGCCGGTGGCCACGAAGAAGCAGTCGTCGCCCGACACGAGGTCGTCGGTCATCAGCACCTGGTCGAGGTCGTGGCCGGCGTCGAGGGCCCTCTGCTTCTCCGCCTCGTCCGTGGGCCACAGTCGCGCCTGGATGACGCCGTCGAGGCACTTCAGCGCGCAGGCGGCGATGATGCCCTCGGGGGTGCCACCGACCCCCATCAGCAGGTCGATGCCGGTGCCCGCTCGCGCAGCCATGATCGCACCGGCCACGTCACCGTCGGTAATGAACTTGATCCGCGCGCCCGTCTCCCTGATCTCCTCGACGAGGCGCTGGTGGCGGGGCCGGTCGAGCACCACCACGGTGACGTCCTCGGCGGCGCGGCCCTTGGCCTTGGCCACCTGGCGGATGTTCTCCGCGACCGGGCTGCGGATGTCGACCACGTCGGCCGCTTCGGGGCCGGTGACCAGCTTGTCCATGTAGAACACCGCGGACGGGTCATACATCGAGCCCCGCGGCGCCACTGCGAGCACCGACACCGCGTTGGTCATCCCCTTGGCGGTCAGCGTGGTGCCGTCGATCGGGTCGACGGCCACGTCGCACGCCGGGCCGGTGCCGTCGCCGACACGCTCGCCGTTGTAGAGCATCGGGGCGTGGTCCTTCTCGCCCTCGCCGATGACCACGGTGCCGTCCATACCGACGGTGGAGATCAGCACTCGCATCGCGTTGACCGCCACGCCGTCCGCGCCGTTCTTGTCGCCGCGCCCCACCCAGCGCCCGGCAGCCATCGCAGCAGCCTCGGTCACGCGGACCAGCTCGAGGGCCAGGTTGCGGTCGGGGGACGTCGGCGCGACGGCGAGGTCGCCTGGGAGGTGGCTGTCCGGCATGACCTGATGGTAGCGGCCGGTCAGCCGAGCACGCCCGACCACGCGTGCAGCACCGCGACCCCGGCGACCATCGCCACCGGTGTCGCCACCAGGGCGACCAGGTGGAAGTCCCGACCGGTCGAGACACCGCCGTTGCGGACCAGGGACCGACGCCAGAGCAGGTTCGCCAGCGAGCCGGTCCAGGTCAGCGACGAGCCCACGTTGATGCCCACCAGCAGGGCCAGCACCGCGGTGGCACCCAGCGGCGCCACCATCGGCACCACCAGCAGGGTCGCCGGCAGGTTGTTGACCAGGTTGGCCAGGACCCCACCGAGCACCGCGGTGCCGAGCAGGGCGGTGAAGCCGTCCCCGCCCGGGACGAGGTGGTGCACTGCCGAGCCGAGCCAGGTGTGGGCCAGCACGGCGACCACCACGCCGAGTCCCAGCACGAAGATCCCGAAGGACAGGTGCGTGCTTTGGACGAGCTGCGCCAGGCTGGCGCGGCGACGGGCGACGGCATGGCCGGAGAGGACGAGCGCCGCCACGACGGCCGTCCACACCGGCTGCACGCCGTACGCCGACGTCACCCCGAAGGAGCAGAGCATCAGCACGATCGCGACCAGGGGCACGCGAGGCAGCGGTGGCAACACGTCGGGGGGGAGGTGCCGGTCGCGGGTCCGTCCGCCGAGCTCCCCGCGGAAGAGCAGCCGCAGGGCGAGCCAGTCCAGCGTGACGACGACCATCCAGCTCGGCGCCATCCGCAGCAGGAAGCCACCGAACGACAGCGACACGTAGGGGAGCGCGAGGAGGTTGGTCAGGTTGGACACCGGCAGCAGCAGCGACGCCGAGTTCGCCATCCGCACGCAGGCAAGCTCCGCCGGCCGCGAGGGCACCCGGGCACCTGCGGCCGCCGCGATCACCACCGGCGTGAAGAGGACCACGGTGGCGTCCAGGCTCAGCGCCACCGTGACCAGCGCCGCCACCGTGACGGCGAGGAGCAGCAGCGACCGGGGATCGCTGCGCAGGGCCAGTCGCGCGCCGAGCGCGCTGAAGAGCCCCTCCACCCGGCAGGCCTCGGCCACCACCAGGATGGCGAGCAGGAAGACCACGACCGGCAGCAGCCGGGACAGCTCGGCGCCGGCTCCGGCCAGGCCGATCGCGCCGGTCGACATGGCCAGCGCCGCGCCTCCCACGCCGACGAGCGCCTCGACCCAGTCCTTCGGGTGCAGGTAGGCCGCCGCGAGCAGGACGACCAACGCCACGATCGGCGCCGCGTCGCGGTAGGCGGGCAGCACCGGCTGAGCCTACCGAGTGCACCCGCCGGTGCAGCGCTTGGCAGGATGGGTGGTGTGAAACCCCACGGCGCTGCTCCTTCGGCCACGGGCGATGAGTGAGCCACCCGGGCGCTACGAACGCTCGCCCCGCGGCATGCTCACCGCGCTCGTCGTGGTCGTCATCGGCGTTGCGGCCTATGTCGGTCTCCGTGGCCTGCTGAACGACAACGCCGCCACCCCGGTGCCGACCGTCGACTACCACGGCTGGGTGAAGTCCGGCCACCAGGACGGCAAGCTGCAGATCCTCGTGCCCCACCCGATGCCCGCGGGCTGGAGGGCCACCAGCGTCAACTACGCAACCGGCAACGACCCCTCCTGGCACCTCGGCATGCTCACCGGCCAGGGCCGCTACGTCGGCCTGGAGGAGCAGTGGGCCAGCCCGTCGGAGATGGTGCAGCAGTACGTCGGTGCGGGCGCGTCCCGCGGCAAGACGGTGGGCATCGCCGGGCGCACCTGGCGGGTCTGGACCGACTCCCGCGGTGACTACGCCCTGGTCGACAACCGCCCCAGCAAGGTGCCCCGGCACCCGGAGACGGTCGTCGTGGTCGGGGACGCGCCCCCGGCACAGATCCGTGCCTTCGTCGGTGCGCTCTCGCCGCACTGACGGGCGGCGCCGGGCGGTGGGTCAGCGCCCGGCGGACTCGTCGAGCGCCTTGTCGAGCCGGGCCCGGGCGCCTTCCAGGGCCGCCTGGCACACCCGGGCGAGCTCCTCGCCCCGCTCCCACAGCAACAGGGACTCGGCCAGGGTGGTGCCCCCCTGCTCGAGCGTGCGGACCACCTCCACCAGTTGGTCGCGCGCCTCCTCGTAGCTGAGCTGCTCGGCAGTGCCCTCGGCGGAGTCGGTCATCGGGAACCTCCCTGGCTGGTGCGGTCGGTGGTGTCGGCGTCGTCGGTGTCGAGGTCGACCAGCGGCGCCGGCTCGACGCGGGTCGTGCTGGCGCCGATGCGGCCGTCGGCGACCCGGATGTGGATGTCTTGGCCCGGCTCCAGCGTGGCGATGCTCGACAGCGCCTGGCCGTCGGCGTCGGAGAGCACCGCATAGCCCCGGCGCAGGGTCGCCAGCGGCGACAGGGCCCGCACCCGGGCGAGCTGGTGGGCGAGGTCGTCGGTGGCGCGGTCGAGGGAGTGGCCGAGGCAGCGCCGGGAGCGGTCGCGCAGTGCGACCACGTCGTCGATCCGGCCGGCCAGCCCCGACCGCGGGTCGGCCAGACTCGGCCGTGACCGGAGGGACGCGAGCCGCTGTTGCTCGCGGTCGACGAGCTGGGCCAGGCAGTGGCGCCCGCGCTCACGCAGGATCAGCACGCGTTGCGCCTCCTCTGCCACGTCGGGGACGACGAGCTTGGCGGCGTCGGTCGGGGTCGAGGCGCGCACGTCTGCAACCAGGTCGAGGATGGGGGAGTCCGGCTCGTGGCCGATCGCCGAGACCACCGGAGTGGTCAGCTGGTGCACGCACCTGATCAACGCCTCGTCGCTGAACGGCAGCAGGTCCTCCAGGGAGCCGCCGCCCCGGGCCACCACGATGACGTCGACCGAGTCGTCGGCGTCGAGCGTGGTCACCGCCGCCATCACCTCGCGGGTGGCGTTGACGCCCTGCATCGCCGCGTGCCTGACGGTGAACCGCACGCCGGGCCACCGCCGGCGGGCGTTCTCCAGGACGTCGCGCTCGGCCGCGGAGTTCTGCGCCGTGACCAGCCCGACGGTCCGCGGCAGGAAGGGGAGACGGCGCTTCAGCTCGGGGGCGAAGAGTCCCTCCGCGGCCAACAGCTGCCGTCGCCGCTCGAGCCGGGCCAGCAGCTCGCCCTCGCCGACCAGCCGGATCTCGCGAACCTGGAGCGACAGCGTGCCGCGGTTGGGGTAGAAGGAGGGTTTCGCGTGGACCACGATGTGGGCGCCGTGCACCAGGGGAGTCGGCAGCGAGTCGATGACCGTGCGCGGGCAGGTCAGCGTCACCGACAGGTCGGCCACCTTGTCGCGCAGGGTCATGAAGACCGTGCTCATCCCGTCTCGACGGCTCAGCTGGGTGAGCTGGCCCTCGACCCACACCGCGCCCAGCCGGTCGATCCAGCCGGCGATCGCCTGCGCGACCTGGCGCACCGGAGCGGGGTGCTCGGGGGACGTGTCGATGGCCACGTCGGCACCCTAGGCCACGGCACCTACCATGGCGTGGTGACTATCGATCTGGGGACTCCCGACGTGCTCTCGCCGGAGGAGGCCGACCGTGCGGTGCTGCTGGCGGCCCCGCGCGGCTACTGCGCGGGCGTCGACCGGGCAGTGATCACGGTCGAGAAGGCGCTGGAGCTCTACGGCTCCCCGATCTACGTCCGCAAGCAGATCGTGCACAACAAGCACGTCGTCGCAGACCTGGAGTCGCGCGGCGCGGTCTTCGTCGAGGAGCTCGACGAGGTTCCCGAGGGCTCCACGGTGGTCTTCTCCGCCCACGGGGTCTCGCCAGCGGTGCACGAGCAGGCTCGCGAGCGCCAGCTGAGGACGATCGACGCGACCTGCCCACTGGTCACCAAGGTGCACCACGAGGCGAAGCGCTTCGCCGATGAGGACTACGACATCCTGCTGATCGGGCACGCCGGTCACGAGGAGGTCGAGGGCACCTCCGGCGAGGCGCCCGGCCGCATCCAGCTGGTCGAGGGCCCTGACGACGTGGCGGGCATCGTCGTACGCGACCCCGCCAAGGTCGCCTGGTTGTCCCAGACGACGCTCTCCGTCGACGAGACGATGGCGACCGTGGACGCGCTGCGCGAGCGGTTCCCACAGCTGCTGGACCCGCCCAGCGACGACATCTGCTACGCCACCCAGAACCGCCAGGGCGCGGTCAAGGAGATCAGCTCCGGCGCCGACCTGGTGATCGTGGTCGGCTCGGCGAACTCGTCGAACTCCGTGCGGCTGGCGGAGGTGGCCCTCGAGGCGGGTGCGAAGACTGCGCACCGCGTCGACGACGCCGCCGAGATCGACGAGTCCTGGCTCGACGGCGTGCACACCGTGAGCGTCACCTCGGGGGCCTCGGTTCCCGAGAACCTCGTCGACGGCGTGCTCGACTACCTCGCCGCCCGCGGCTACCCCGACGCCCGCGCGGTGCACACGGCCGAGGAGTCGCTGATCTTCGCACTCCCGCCCGAGCTGCGCCGCGAGCTGCGGGCCCGCGAGAAGGCCCGCGGCGACCAGCCGGGCTGATGGCTCGCTACCTCGACGTCCACCCCGTCGACCCGCAGCCCCGTGCCATCGGCCAGGCCGTCGCGCTGCTCCGTGACGACGGGCTGATCGCCTACCCGACCGACTCCGGCTACGCCCTCGGCATCCAGCTGGGCAACCGGTCGGGGCTCGAGCGGATCAGGCAGATCCGAAGGCTCGACGACAAGCACCACTTCACGCTGGTGTGCCGCGACTTCGCGCAGCTCGGATCGCTGGTGCACCTCGACAACGCGGCCTTCCGGATGGTCAAGTCGGTCACGCCGGGTCCCTACACCTTCATCCTGCCGGCGACCGCCGAGGTGCCCAAGCGGTTGATGCACCCCAAGAAGCGCACCGTGGGCGTGCGGATCCCCCGCCACCGGGTGGTCCAGGCCCTGCTGGCCGAGCTCGGTGAGCCACTGCTCTCGAGCACGCTGCTGCTGCCGGGGCAGGAGGAGCCGATGACCGAGGGCTGGGCGGTCAAGGAGGAGCTCGATCACTCCCTGGACGCGGTGATCGACTCCGGCGAGTGCGGGTCGTCGCCGACGACGGTGGTGGACCTGTCCTCCGGCGTGCCCGAGGTGGTCCGCAGCGGCGCCGGTGACACGGCCCGCTTCGGATGACCCGGATCAGCAGGGGCCGGACGGCACTGTGAGCGTCGGCCGATGACCCGGTGGCGCATCGCCAGCACGCCGAGGCAGAGGGCGTAGCCGGCTGACAGGGCCCCCGCGTGGTCGGCGAGGCCGGTGACGAGTCCCTGGACGAAGCCGTCGCCGTGATCGGCGATCGCTGAGCGCTGCGCCAGCGACAGCAGGACACACACGACCAGCAGCAGGAGCGGTGGCAGCACCCCGATGGTGAAGAAGTCGCGCGGCCGCACGGCGAGCGCGGTGCCCACGCACACGGCGACGAAGCCGATGTCGAAGACCAGGTCGACCCGTCGGGTGGTCACCAGGTCGACGGCGACCAGCAGCACGCACGCGAGCACCGCCAGCCGGGTGGTCCGGCTACCGGACATCCGCCCCTCTTCCCACAACGTGGGCGCGCTCACGTCTCCACGCTAGGGCGGTCCACCGGGCCGGTTCGCTCGACGCGCCGGGGTGGCAGCGGGGTCAGGGCCGGCTGATCAGGATGAACCGGGGCGAACCGGGCTCCTGGCCCGCGGCATGCCTGCGGCATGCCTGTCCGCGCGAGGACCTCGCAGGACCTTGGCCAGACGGCCCCAGCGGAGCGTCAGCGCAGGAGGTCGCGGGCGGCCGCGGCGATCTCCTCGGGATCACCCGGCGTCGGAACCCACGGCAGCTGCAGGTCGTCGCGGGTGGGGTCGCCGGCGTACCGCGGGACCACGTGGAGGTGGAAGTGGAAGACGGTCTGCCAGGCCGCCGCGCCGCACGCGTTGACGAGGTTGACCCCGTCGGCGCCCAGGTTGCGCGTCGCCAGGCCGGCCATCCGCTGGGCGGTGGCCGCGCACGCCGCGAGGTCCTCTGCGCCGATGTCGAGGAGGTCGCTGGCATGGGCGCGCGGCACGACGAGGGCGTGGCCGCGCGTGGCGGGCTGGATGTCCATGAACGCGACCGTGCGGTCGTCCTCGTGGATCCAGGTGGCGGGGACCTCGCCGGTGACGATCCCGCAGAAGAGGCAGTCCTGGTCGGCCATGCCCGCGAGAGTAGCGGTCAGCCGGTGCGTCGCCCCTGGTCGTCGGACGTGTCCGGCATCTCCGGGCGCATTCCCGCCGCGGGCAGCTCCGGACGGTCCTCGGCGACCGCCTCGAGCAGCTCGGCGGCGGAGAGCGGTCGTGGCGCCTCGCGGATCGGCTCGGGCGAGCGCAGCGCCTCGCGGGCGACGCCGATGTCCTCGAAGTGTCGAGCGGTCACCAGCACCCGGCTCTCGAGCGAGCCGACAGCCCGGTTGTAGGCCTCGACACTGCCCTTGAGCGACCTGCCGAGCTTGTCGAGGTGACCACCGAGTATCCCGAGCCTGGTGTGGAGGTCTCGGCCGAGCTCGTGGATCTCCCGGGTCCTCTCGGCCAGCGCCTCGGTGGTCCACCCGTGGGCGACCGTGCGGAGCAGGGCGATCAGGATCGTCGGGGTCGCGATCACGACGTTGCGGGCGGCGGCGTGCTCGAGCAGGGTCGGGTCCGCGTCGAGCGCGGCCGCGAGGGAGGACTCGGCCGGCACGAACAGCACCACGAACTCCGGCGTGGCCGGGAGAGCGCGCCAGTAGGCCTTGGCTGCCAGCGCGTCGACGTGGGCGCGCAGCTGGCGGGCGTGGCGGCGCAGGTGGGCCTCGCGCTCCTCCTCGTCGTCGGTCGCCAACGCGTCGAGGTGGGCATCGAGGGGGACCTTGCTGTCGACGGCGATGCTGCGCCCGCCGGCGAGGCGGACGACGAGGTCGGGTCTCTGAGCGCCGTCCGCGCCCACGAGGTGCACCTGCTCTTCGAAGTCACAGTGGTCGACCATGCCGGCCAGCTCGACGCTGCGGCGCAGGTGCAGCTCGCCCCAGCGCCCGCGCACCTGCGGCTTGCGCAGCGCCGTTGACAGCGACGCCGTCTCCCGGCGGAGCTGGTCGGTGCTCAGCCGGACGTCGTCGACCTGCTGGCGAAGCTGGCCCTGCCAGGCCACGCGCTGCTGCTCCAGGTCGCGCATCCGCTCGTGCAGCCGGTCGAGACCGTCCCGGATGACCGCCTGCTCGTCGCCGTGCGCCTCGATCGCCGCCAGCGCAGGGTCGTCGCGCCGGGCCCAGCGCAGGCCGACGAGCACGCCGGCCACGAGGCCGAGGAGCAGCAGCAGGAGGGGCAGCACGATGTCCATGCCGGGCACCCTGCCACGCAGGACCGACAATCAGGCGGATTCGCGCGGCGGATGGGAGGCGACCAGCGGTGTGTCCACGCCGTACGCCCCGACCTTGGCGGCGCCACCCGGGGAGCCGATCGGGACGTCCCGCCCGGGCAACGGTGCGAAGAAGAAGTCCGCGTTGTCGTCCTTGTAGGGCACCAGGGCTTCGGGCAGGTCGTCCTCGTAGTAGATCGCCTCGACGGGGCAGACCGGCTCGCAGGCACCGCAGTCGACGCACTCGTCGGGGTGGATGTAGAGCGAGCGGCCGCCTTCGTAGATGCAGTCCACCGGGCACTCGTCGACACACGCTCGGTCCATCACGTCGACGCAGGGCTCGCCGATCACGTAGGTCATCCCACGGTCCTCTTTTTTCACGGGCTATTCCGTGGAAAAGTATGCGCCGACAGCACGCCCCAACGGAAGAGGAGACACGACATGGCCCAGGAGCAGGAGCTCGACATCCGCAACGAGGTGCCGGCGCGGCGCCACGAGCTGATCTTCGAGACGTACGGCGCACTCGACGCCGGCGAGGCGTTCGTCCTCGTCAACGACCACGACCCGAAGCCGCTCTACTACCAGTTCGCCGCCGAGCAGGCCGGGCGGTTCACCTGGGAGGCGATCGAGGAGGGCCCGGAGCGCTGGCGGGTCCGGATCGGCCGCACGCAGGCCGCCTGAGCCACGACCGGCAACCGGGTCACTCCGGGGTGACGTGGGTCGGGTCGAGCACCCGCTGCAGGAACTCGCGGGTGCGCGGCTCCGTGGGGTTGCCGACCACGTCGTCGGGACGGCCTTGCTCGACGATGACGCCGCCGTCCATGAACACCACCCGGTCGGCCACCTCGCGGGCGAAAGCCATCTCGTGGGTCACCACGATCATCGTCATCCCGTCCTCGGCCAGCCGCCGCATCACGGTGAGCACCTCGCCGACCAGCTCGGGGTCGAGCGCGGAGGTGGGCTCGTCGAAGAGCATCAGCGAGGGGTCCATCGACAGGGCGCGAGCGATGGCGACCCGCTGCTGCTGACCACCGGACAGCTGGGCCGGGACGGCGTCGCGCTTCTCCGAGAGGCCCACCCGGTCCAGGTTCATCCGCGCGACCTCACGGGCCTCGGAGCCGCGGCGCCCCAGCACGGTCTCCTGGGCCACGGTGCAGTTGGCCAGCACGGACTTGTGCGGAAACAGGTTGAACTGCTGGAAGACCATCCCGATGTGCCGCCGCGCGGTGTCGATGTCGCAGTCGGGGTCGTTCAGCTCGACACCGTGGACGACGACGCTGCTGTCCGGGTGCGGCTGCTCGAGCAGGTTGATGCAACGTAGCAGCGTCGACTTGCCGGAGCCGGAGGGGCCGATGACGCAGACCACCTCCCCCTGGCTCACCTCGAAGTCGATGCCGCGCAGGACGTGGTTGTCACCGAAGGACTTGTGCAGGTCCCGGATCCGCACGATCGGCTCGCCAGGAAGACCAGGCATGCCCGCGTCCGCAGCCCTCGCTTCTCCCACCGTGGTCACCGTCCCTTCGCCGTCGACGCTTCCATGCGCCGCACCAGCCACGACAGCGGCAGCGTGATCACCAGGTAGCCCAGGCCAGCGACGACCAGGGGCGTGATGTTGGCGGAGTCGTTGGCCATGCCCTTGCCGAAGGCGGTGAGCTCGAACCCGCTGACCGTGAGGCCGATGGCGTAGACCAGCGAGGAATCCTTGATCAGCATGATCAGCTCGTTGGTCAGCGGCGGGATCATGATCCGGAAGGCCTGGGGCAGCACGACCTTGCGCATCGCGGCGCCGGAGGTCATCCCCAGTGAGCGCGCCGCCTCGACCTGACCGCGCGGCACTGCCTGGATGCCGGCCCGGATCGTCTCGGCCATGTAGGCGCTGCCGACGATGCCCAGGGCGATCCACACGGTGCCGTAGGGGTCGAAGGGAACGACCAGGCCGGTGAACGCCAGCGGCAGCAGCGACAGCGCGATGAAGACCACCAGCGTGGGCAGGCCCCGGAAGAACTCGATGTAGACGGTGGCGATCCACCGGTAGGGAAGCACGTCCGACAGGCGCATCAGGGCGAAGAGCGTCCCGGCCAGCAGGCCGAGCACGAAGCCGCCGGCGGTGTAGGTGATCGTGTGCACCAGCGCCGCCCCGAGGCCGTGCAGGACCGTGCTCTTCGCGATGCCCACGTCGAAGAACACGTGCGCGATCTGGCCCCAGTTGGCCCCCACCGCCGCGATCACCGCGATGGCGACGAGGAGGGCGTACTGCGCCAGCCGGATGCGCTGCCGGCGCTTGCGTGGGCTCAGGCGGGACCCGGGCGCCGTCGTCGCAACGGCCATGGACGCCTACCCGATGCTCTTCTTGGGCAACGTGCCGAACCACCTCTTGAAGATCTGGTCGTAAGTGCCGTCCTTCTGCGACTTGGCGATCACCGCGTTGAGCTTGTCGACCAGCTTGGTGGCGTTGGGGTCGTTCTTCTTCACCATGAAGCCGTAGTGCTCGCCGGTGTCGAATTCCTTGGTGACCTCGGCGCCGGAGTTCTCGTTGGCGAAGTTGTACTCCGGGCCGTTGTCGTTGATGGCGGCGTCGACCTTCCCGGTCAGCAGGGCGTTGAACTCCGAGATCGAGTCGTCGAAGACCACCGTGGTGTAGCCGTACTTCTTGGCGTACTTGTCGCCGTAGAGCTGGCCGGTGGTGTCGGTCTGCACACCGAGCTTCTTGCCCTTCAGGTCGGCGAGGCTGCTGATCCCCGAGCCGGTCTTCACCAGCAATGCCTGGGTCGCGTTGAAGTAGGGATCGGAGAACTTCACCGCCTTGGCTCGTTCCGGCGTGATGGTCGCGGCGCCCATTCCGACGTCGCACTTGTTGGCGGCGAACGCGGCACCCGAGGTGATCTGGTTCCACTCGATGGAGATGACGCTCGTGGTCACGCCGAGCTGCTTGGCCAGCAGGTCGACCATGCTCTCGTCGAAGCCCACGACCTTCCCGTTCTGGGTGAACTCGAAGGGCTTGTAGGGCAGGTGGGTGCAGATCGTGAGCTGGCCCTTCTTGACCAGGGTGATCCCGTCGGCGGTGCCACTGCTGCTGCCGCTGCCGCACGCGGCCGTGAGGCCGAGGCCCAGGGTCGCAGCAGCGACCCCGACGAGGCGGAGCAGGCGGGCGGTGGTCGGGTGGGTCATGCGTGGCTCCTTCGGCGTTCGCGTCCGGGCAAGGGTACTCATCATCCAGCCCTGGAACGTCGGGGGTGCGCGGGCCGGGACGGGTCGTGGTCAGGCCAGCTCGACGACCACCGGAGCGTGGTCGGACGCGCCCTTGCCGTGGCCGTCGGCACCGCCACGCTCCTCGCGATCGACGAAGGCGCCGGTGACGCGCCGGGCGAGGGGCGGTGACGCGACCACGAGGTCGATGCGCATGCCCCGGTTGCGCTCGAACCGCTGGCGGTAGTAGTCCCAGTAGGTGAAGGCCTCGCCCCCACGCACGAGGGGGCGTACGACGTCCAGCCAGCCGTCCTGCAGGAAGCCGTCGAAAGCGGCCCGTTCCGGCGGGGTGACGTGGGTCGACTTCGCGAAGCGGGTGATGTCGAAGACGTCCTCATCGGTGGGTGCGATGTTCCAGTCGCCGACCAGGGCCACGGGCTCGTCGAGCCAGGCCTTCGCGGCATCGCGCAGCCGCCCCAGCCAGTCGAGCTTGTAGACGTAGTGCGGGTCGTCGGGCTTGCGGCCGTTGGGGACGTAGAGGGACCAGACCCGGACGCCGCCGCAGGTCACGCCGATCGCCCGCGCCTCGGCGGCCAGCGGCTCGCCCCAGCCGGGCATCGCGTCGAAGCCGACGGTGACGTCGGTGATCCCGACCCGGCTGATCACCGCGACGCCGTTCCACTGGTCGACGCCGGCGGCGGCGACGTCGTACCCCAGGGACTGCAGGCCCATCAGGGGCAGCTGGTCCTCGCGCGCCTTGGTCTCCTGCAGCGCGAGCACGTCGATGTCGTGCCGTTGCAGGAACGCCTCGACCCGGTCGATGCGGGAGCGCAGGGAGTTGACGTTCCAGGTGGCGATGCGCACCGCCACACCTTAGTCAGCAGATGTCGGGAGGCGGCGGCCATGGGGGTCCGTGTTTACATCGAGGTCATGCGTCGCGTGATCTCCCTGCTGCTGGTCGGTGCCGTCCTGATCGACGGTGCCTACTGGGCGATCTGGTTCGCCCAGCGCGAGTGGCTGGCCAGCCAGCGCACGCGGGCGTACTACGCCTTCGAGAACGCCTTCCCGCTCGCCGACGCCTGGCTCGCCGTCGCCTGCCTGCTCGCGCTGGTCATGCTGCTGAGCCGCTCGCCCACGGCCCTCTTCTGGCTCGTGTGCGCCGGCAGCGCGGGGACCTACCTCTTCTGCATGGACGTCCTGTACGACGTGCAGCACGGCATCTTCCGGCTCGGCATCCCGGGAGCCCTGGAGGCGCTCGTCGTCGCGCTGACCCTGGGCTTCTCGCTGACCATCCTGCTCTGGTCGTGGCGACATCGCGGTGTGCTGCTCTCGCCGGAGCCAGACGACGATTGGGGTCGTCGTACCCCTCCGCCGTAGACTCGCGGCCCGTGGCACTCACCATCGGCATCGTCGGCCTCCCCAACGCGGGCAAGTCCACCCTCTTCAACGCGCTGACCAGGAACGACGTGCTCGCGGCGAACTACCCCTTCGCCACGATCGAGCCCAACGTGGGCGTGGTCGGGGTGCCCGACGAGCGGCTGGCCCGACTGGCCGTGCTCTTCGAGTCGGCCCGCATCGTGCCCGCCACCGTCGAGTTCGTCGACATCGCCGGCATCGTCAAGGGCGCCAGCGAGGGCGAGGGGCTGGGCAACAAGTTCCTCTCGCACATCCGCGAGTCAGCGGCGATCTGCCAGGTGACCCGGGTCTTCCGCGACGAGGACGTCACCCACGTCGAGGGCGAGGTCAACCCGGCCAGCGACATCTCCACCATCCAGACCGAGCTCATCCTCGCCGACCTGCAGACGGTCGAGAAGGCGATCCCGCGGCTGGAGAAGGAGGCCAAGGGCAGGAAGGAGCTGGCGCCCGTCGTGGCGGCCGCGAAGGAGGCGCAGGAGGCGCTCGAGGCCGGCACCCCGATCATCGCCTTGTCCCAGAGCGGCGCCATCGACACCTCGCTCCTGCGCGAGCTGATGCTGCTGACCGCCAAGCCCTACCTCTACGTCTTCAACTGCGACGCCGACGAGCTCGGCGACGAGTCGCTCAAGCAGCGGATGCGCGACCTGGCCGCCCCGGCGGAGGCGATCTTCCTCGACGCGAAGTTCGAGGCCGAGCTGGTCGAGCTCGGCGACGAGGAGGAGGCGCGCGAGATGCTGCACGAGATGGGGATCGACGAGCCCGGCCTCGACGTGCTCGCCCGCGTCGGCTTCGAGACCCTCGGCCTGCAGACCTACCTCACTGCCGGCCCGAAGGAGGCCCGCGCGTGGACGATCCGCAAGGGAGCCACTGCTCCGGAGGCTGCCGGCGTGATCCACACCGATTTCCGATCAGGCTTCATCAAGGCCGAGATCGTGTCGTACGACGACCTCATGGCGGCCGGCTCGATGGCCGCGGCGAAGGCGGCCGGCAAGGTTCGGATGGAGGGCAAGGACTACGTCATGCAGGACGGGGACGTCGTCGAATTCCGCTTCAACGTGTGATCTGAGCTGTTTGCGCAGGTCAGAGGGAGTGTGACTGCTCCCAGCCCGCACACAGTTCGCAAGAAGTTTAGCCGTAAGGGTCCAACGAGGGCACTTCTGAGGCGCTCCGAGCGACGTCCTGGGACCGTCCGCAGCATGCTCGACGCCGCTGCTTTGGCGGCTATGACGTATCCCGCTTGGAGGCCGGGAGGCCGGAAGCCCTCGACTGGTTGCTCGTCGGAGTGTGGCGTCCCAGTTTCATAGCCGGGGGGCCACTGCCTCTTCACCGCGATTTCATCCCAACCTGACTGAAGACGGTTGTGGGCACGGCTGGCGAGAGTCTCGAGTGCACGAACGACCTCGCGAGGTGGCCGCTCTTCTTTTGCCGCGAGGTAGCCCAGCAGGATGTTGACGGCGGTTGGCTCCTGCGGGGTCATGCGTGCCACGACGTTCCCGGCGGACTCAACCGGTTGTTGCAATGAGTGTGGTGTTGAGTGTCTTGGCTGGAGTCTTCCACTCCAGGGTCATTCGGGGCCTGGTATTAAGTCGCAGTGCGACGTCGTCGCATTCTGTCTGGGTGAGGTCGCGCAGGTCGGCGCCCTTGGGCCAGTACTGGCGCAGTAGGCCGTTGGTGTTCTCGTTGGTTCCCCGTTGCCAGGGTGACCGTGGATCGCAGAAGTAGATCGGGATGCCGGTCTGGATCTTGAACTGGGCGTGCTCGGCCATCTCGCTGCCGCGGTCCCAGGTGATCGACTTGCGCAGGTGCAGCGGCAAGGTGGCGATCATCTGCGCCAGGGTCATCCGGGCGATGTCGGCGGTGTGCCGGCCCGACAGCGGGGCCAGCAGTACGAACCGGGAGGAGCGCTCCACCAAGGTGATCACGGCGCCCTTTCCGGTGCCGCCGAGCAGCAGGTCGCCCTCCCAGTGGCCCGGCACCGCCCGATCGGCGGCTTCGGCTGGCCGGGCGCGGATGGTGAGGTCTTCGGTGATTCCCAAGGTGACCCGCTTAGCGCCGCCGGTCTGTGGCTTGCGGGCGGTGCGCTTGGAACGCAGGTGTGCGGTCAACTCGCGTTTGAGCTCGCCCCTGGCCTGGACGAACAGCGACTGGTAGATCGTCTCGTGCGACACCCGCATCCTCGGGTTCTTCGGATACAGATCCGGCAGGGTGGCCGCGATCTGCTGCGGTGACCAGTCTGCCCGCAGCAGGTCCCACACCTGCTCCCGCAGCGGGCCATGGTCCAACCGGCGGGCCTTCGGTCGGCGCGCCTTCACCGTCGCCTGCCGATGCGCCCGCTCGGCGTTGTAGGCACGCCGATACCCCTGCCCGCCGCCACGAGCGGTGCCCGCCCTGGGTGACCGAGACCCCGGTGCCGCACACCGCCCCAGCTCTCGACTCACCGTCGACTTGTGCTTGCCGACGATCGCCGCGATCTGGTCCAGACTCAGACCGATCCGATAGGACCTCTCAATCGTCCGACGCTGCTCCACCGTTAACCGTGCTCCTGCCATGGGCTGCAACCTCTTCTGAATCAGTAAAAGTTGCAACAACCGTTAGAAACCGCC
>JAICXL010000042.1 GCA_025980475.1 Nocardioidaceae bacterium
CGGCTGCGCAGGAGGCCGGTCACGCGGCCGCACAACAGCCCTCCGCGACCGGTTCGCCAGACAGCACCTCCGGAACCCAGGCGCCGCCGGCGACGGGCACGCTCGCCGGGACGACGACCACCACGACCGGCGGCCAGCCGGTCAAGGACCTGGTCGACGGGGTGACGAAGAAGACCGGCGGACTCACCAACGGGCTCACGGACGCCGTGAAGGGCACGACCGGCAACGCGACCGGTGGCGTCGACGCCACCACCGGGGCAGGAGGCGCCACCGGCGACCTCGGCGACACCGTCACCGGGACGGTCGGCGGCCTGCTGGGTGGGCTCACCGGTCCCTGACCCGCTGCCGCACTGCTCCCCCGGAAGCGTGACGTCCGGGGTTTCGCGCTTTCCGGACCACTTCCGGGCTCCTTCTGGGCCCACTCACGGGCTCAGGAGAAGACCGCAGAGCGCTGCTCCAACAGGGAGTAGAGCGTCTGCTGGATGGTCTCGCGCACCTGGTCGGTCACGTTGAACACCAGCATCGGGTCGTCCGCGGCCCCGGCGTCGTAGTCGTCGGTGCGGATCGGCTCGCCGAACTCGATCAGCCACTTCGACGGCAGCGGCACCAGGCCAAGCGGCCCCAGCAAGGGGAAGAGCGGTGTGATCGGCACGTAGGGGATGCCCAGCAGCCGCGCCAGCGAGGGCACGTTGCCCACGAGCGGGTAGATCTCCTCGGCTCCGACCACGGCCGTCGGGACGATCGACACTCCCGTGCGGATCGCGGCCGCGACGAACCCGCCCCGGCCGAAGCGCTGCAGCTTGTAGCGCTCGGAGTAGGGCTTGCCGATGCCCTTGAAGCCCTCTGGCCAGACCCCGACGAGCTCGCCGCCGCGGAGCATCCGCTCGGCGTCCTCGTTGCAGGCCAGGGTGGCACCGCCCTTGCGGGCCAGCTCGCCGATCACGGGCAGCCGGAAGACCAGATCGGCGCCCAGCGGCCGCAGGTGCCGGCCGGTGTGGTCGTGGATCATCAGTCCGGTCATCAGCCCGTCGAGGGGGATCGTGCCCGAGTGGTTGGAGACCACCAGCGCCCCGCCGTCGGCCGGGATGTTCTCGGTCCCGCGGACCTCGATGCGGAACCACTTCTGCGCGATCGGCCGCAGGGTGGTCAGCAGCAGCTTCTCGGTGAGCTCGGGGTCGAAGCCGTAGTCGTCGACGGTGAAGTCACCAGTGAGGCGCCGGCGCAGGAAGGCCAGGAAGTGCGCCAGCCGACGCTCCCACTCGTCACCGAGGAGCTCGCGGGCTGCGGTGGTCAGCGCCGCCAGCAGCTCACCGGGCGGGATGCCGCCGGGCGGGGTCGGCTCGTTGACCCGGGCGCGGGGCTCGTCCGTGCCCGGCCACGTCGGGCCCGGGGTCGGTTGCCGCGCCGGTCTTCCGGTCGGCTCCGCGCGGGACTTCTCAGCCGACGTCCCGGGCGACTTCCCGGGCGAATCCTCGGGCGACCTCCCGGGCGACTTCGCAGATGGCGTGGCGGCCAGGCGGCGGGTGGAGGCCGAAGGCCGGGCGTTCCCGGTGCCCCGGCCCGGCCGCCCGCCGGTGCCGATCCGGATCACCTCGGCGTCAGGCATGCTGCCCCTCCTCCACGCGCGCGTCCCCGACAGGCACGTCCCGGACAGGCGCGTCCCCAGCCGGCTCGACCCCGAGGGCGCCGGCGATCGAGCGCTCGGCCGCGTGCACCCGGTGCGGCGCCAGCACGCCCGGCCCCACCGCGGCAGCGAAGTCGGCGAAGGCGGCAGGAGTGCTCCAGCGGGGCCGGAAGCCGAGCACCGTGCGCATCCGTGAGGTGTCCATGCCCCGGCCGTAGGTCAAGTAGGCCACCTGCTCGGGCGAGAGGTCGGCGCGCCGGGCCTGCCCGAAGACCGAGCCGACCGGCGAGAGCGCGAAGGACGGGAGGGCCAGGGCCGGCCGGCCGAGCCTGCGCACCGCCTGGGAGAGCAGGATGATGTCGCCACCGGCGACGTTGAAGGTCCCCGGCACGTCCTGGAGCGTCGCGTGGCGCAGCACGGCGTAGGCGTCGGACTCGTGCAGGAACTGGAGCCGGGGGTCGAAACCGAGCACGGTCGGGATCACCGGGAGCCGGAAGTAGGCAGTGATGCCCGAGCTGACCTGCGGACCGATGACGTCGGCCGTGCGGAGCGTTGTGACGCGCACGTCGGGGCGGCGGCGGGCGAAGCCACGGACGTAGGACTCCACCTCGGTGACGTCCTTGGGGAACCCCGAGCGGGGCAATCGCCGGGCGTTCATGTCCTCGGTGAACATCGCGGGGTCCCGGTTGGAGGCCCCGTAGACAGCGGCGCTGGACTTGACGACCAGGTGCCGCACACCCGCCGCCTGCTGGCAGGCTGCCAGCAGCTGCATGGTGCCGATGACGTTGGGCTCCTTCATCGACTGGCGAGCGCCGGTCGGCGAGGAGGCTGCAACGCTCAGGTGCACGACCGTGTCCACCTGCTCCCGCACGATCACCTTGGCGATCACGGGGTTGCGGATGTCGGCCCGCACGAACTGCATCCCGCCGACGTCTCCCCGCGGGGGAGTGCCGTCGACGCCGACGACGCGGTCGACCGCGTCGCCGTCAGCCAGGCACCGGGCGAACCGCCGGCCGAGGTCGGCGGCGACACCCGTGACGAGTACGACGCGGCCCATGGGTGCTCCGGCGCGGAGGCTACTTGCCCAGACGACGACGCTGGACGCGCGTCTTCTTCAGCAGCTTGCGGTGCTTCTTCTTCGCCATCCGCTTGCGTCGCTTCTTGATGACAGAACCCACGTGTGGACCTTTCGGAGGATGCGTCGGTGGGCCACGCGCACTCCTGCGGCGGTCGCCCGGTCGCTGTCAGCCTAACCGGCCCCGACCGCGCAGACGAACCGAGGTGATCGCTCTCACGGCCGCCGTCCGCAGGTGCGCGGCCGGCGGCCGGCAGAGTCAGCCGGTCTGGAAGAAGCTGCCCTTGAGGTACTCGTTGACCGCTTCCTCGCTGACCCGGAAGGACCTCCCGACGCGGACGGCTGGAAGCTCGCCACTGTGCACCAGACGGTAGACCGTCATCTTGGAGACGCGCATCACCGCGGCCACTTCGGCCACGGTCAGGAACTTCACCTCGGAGATGTCCCCCGACAGGTTTGAAGCCATGTCGCACCGCACTTTCTGGTCGCACGCCCCCGGCTTCCCCACCGGAGCACATGCGTGCGCGTGAAAGTGAGGATAGGGCCAGGAGTGACGCGTGGGGAAGAGGTGATCAAATAGTTATCTAGCGCACTTCGGCGTGGCGGCTTGCCTCACGGCTCGCCGCCTGCATCGACAGTACCTCGGCTGTGCGGCACGTCAAGCCGCAGGGGCAGCCGCCCGGCTCAGAAAACGGGGTCGATGCCGTTGGCGGGAAAGACCGACTGCCGGGTCGACTCGATGCTGCGGTCCAGCCACGTGTCGGGGTCGAACCCCTCGCTCCAGTCACGGTAGACCGGGTGGCGACCGTCGGTCATCCGCGTCGGAGCCTGAACGCCCCATCGCTCGAGGACCGACTCCCGCCAGGCCGCGGGCGTCGCCAGCTCGGGGACGAGCGGCGAGCCAGCCAGGACCGCCAGCAGGTGCGTCCAGGCACGGGGTACGACGTCGAAGATGGCGTAGCCGCCGCCGCCGAACGCGACCCAGCGACCGCCACTGGTCTCGTGCGCGAGGTCGTGCAGGGCCAGGTAGCTCGCCCGCTGGCCGTCGACGCTCAGGGCCAGGTGGGCGAGCGGGTCGTCGCGGTGGGAGTCACAGCCCTGCTGCGTGACCAGCACGTCGGGCGCGAACTCGCGCAGCAGCGGCGGCACGACCGCGTGGAACGCGCGCAACCAGCCCGCGTCGGAGGTGCCCGGTGGGAGCGCCACGTTGACGGCGCTGCCCTCAGCGTCGGGGCCGCCGCGGTCGCCAGGGAAGCCGGTCCCGGGGAAGAGCATCTGCCCGGTCTCGTGCAGCGAGACGGTCAGCACCCGCGGGTCGTCGTAGAAGATCCGCTCGACGCCGTCGCCGTGGTGCACGTCGACGTCGACGTAGCCGACCCGTCTGGCGCCGTGGTCGAGCAGCCAGCGGATGGCGACAGCGACGTCGTTGTAGACGCAGAACCCGCTGGCCCGGTCGGGCATCGCGTGGTGCAGCCCGCCGGCGATGTTGGCGGCGTGCACCGCCTCCCCCTGCCACACGCGGCGGGCGGCCTCGATGCTCGCGCCGACCACGTGGCGCGAGGCCTGGTGCATGTCGCGGAAGGCCGGGTCGTCCTCGGTGCCCAGGCCGCGGGCGGGATCGGCCCGGGTCGGGTCCTCGCTGGCCCGCATCACCGCCTCGATGAGGGCGGGATCGTGCACGGTGAGCAGGTCGTCCTCGGTGGCGTCCGGGGCCCCCACGCAGCTGAGCCCGCCGTCGCCGAGCACGCCGAGCTGGCCGGCCAGCGACATGGTGAGGTCCACCCGGAGCGGGTTCATCGGGTGGCTGGGGCCGAAGTCGTAGGCGGTGAGGGAGGCGTCGTACACCACGCAGGCGCGCCCGCCGCAGGGACCGGTCGGGGCCGGCCCGGACAGTGGAGGCCCGGTGGGGGGCCCGGCGGGAGGCCCGGTGGGAGGCCCGGTGGGAGGCCCGGTGGGAGGCCCGGAGGAGGCCATCGCTCAGTCCCTGCCCTCGGCGAGGGCCGCGGAGCGGTCACGGGCGGCCTCCATGGCGGTGATGAACGCCGCCCGGACCTTGTGGTTCTCGAGCTGGCGGACGGCGGCGGCCGTGGTGCCGCCCGGTGAGGTCACCCGCTCGCGGAGCACGGTCGGGTGCTCACCGGTCTCGCGGAGCAGCTTTGCCGAGCCGACCACGGTCTGCACCACCAGCTCGGACGCGGTGCTGCGGGGCAGGCCGAGGTGCACGCCGGCCTCGATCATCGCCTCGACCACGAAGAAGAGGTAGGCGGGCCCCGAGCCGGAGATCGCGGTCACCGCGTCCTGCTGCTTCTCCGGGACCCGCACGACCCGGCCGGTGGCGGCGAGCAGCTGCTCCGCGGCGTCCAGGTGCCCGTCGTCGCAGTGGGTGCCGGGCGAGATCGCGGCCATCCCCTCGTCGACCAGCGCCGGCGTGTTCGGCATGACCCGGACGACCGCGATCCCCTCCGGGATCCGGGCCTCCAGGTAGGCGGTGGTGATGCCTGCGGCGAGGCTGACCACCAGCTGGTCCGGCCGTAGGTGCGGCGAGATCTCGGCCAGCACGTCGGCCATGTCCTGTGGCTTGACGACCAGCACGACGGTGTCGGCCGACCTCGTCGCCTCGTCGTTGCCGACCACGGCGACGTCGTACTTCTCGCGCAGCTCAGCCGCGCGCTCGGGCCGCTTCTCGCCGACGAGCAGCTCGGCCGCCGGGCGGCCGCTGCGGATGAGGCCGGAGAGCAGGGTCTCCCCCATCACCCCGGCGCCGATGATCGCGACGGTCATGTGCGCCTCCTCGGGGTCGCTTCCGGTGCTGTTGCGGGCCATCCGTGGCCCTTCCCGGCCTACTTCCTGGACACCAGCGAACGCAGGAAGAATGTCAGGTTCGAGGGGCGCTCCGCGAGCCTTCTCATCAGGTAGCCGTACCACTCCTGGCCGTAGGGGACGTAGACCCGCACCGTGTGGCCCGCCGCGGCGAGGCGCTTCTGCTCGTCGGTGCGGATGCCGAAGAGCATCTGGTACTCGTGGTCCCCGGGGGTCCGGCCGAACCTGGTCGCCAGCGCGCCCGCGATCCGGATCATCCGCGGGTCGTGGGTCGCCACCATCGGGTAGCCCTGGCCCGACATCAACACCTTCAGACAGCGGACGTAGGCCTTGTCGACCTCGAGCCGGTCCTGGAAGGCGACGTTCGCGGGCTCGTTGTAGGCACCCTTGCAGAGGCGCACCCGCGAGCCCTCGTGCGCCAGCGCCCGGCAGTCGGCCTCGGTGCGGTGGAGATAGGCCTGCAGCACCGCCCCGGTCTCGGGGTAGTCCTTGCGCAGCTCGTGCAGGGTCGCCAGGGTCCGGTCGGTGGTGGTGTGGTCCTCCATGTCGATGGTCACGCTGGTGCCGGCGTTGCGGGCTGCCAGGCAGATCGTGCGCGCATTGTCCAGCCCGGCCCTGCGACCCACCTGCGGGAGGGCCTGGCCGATCGCGGAGAGCTTCACGCTGACCTCGGCGTGGCGTGCGAGCCCGGCCTCGACGAGCTGCTCGAGCAGGGCGAGGTAGGCCGACACCGTGGCCTCCGCCTGCCTCTCGTCGAGCGTGTCCTCACCGAGGAAGTCCAGGGAGGCCCGCAGCCCGGCGGCGGCGAGTCCGCGGGTCGCGGCAACCGCCTGCGCGGTGCCCTCACCGGGGACGTAGCGGGCGACGATCCCGCTGCTCACCGGCATCCTGGTGACGAGCTCCTTCACCCGCTCGCTGCGCGCGAGCACCAGGAGCGGCTGGCGCAGCACCCGACGTCCTCCCTGTGTCCTCGGGGTTCCCGCGGCAACGTTACGCCCCGGCCCCGCCCGGACCGCCCGGACCGCCCTCCCGGCCGGTTAGGCCGGTCAGGCGGAGCGGCGCCGTAGGGTCGCGGCCCCCAGCACGAGGAGGACCAGGCTCCAGCCGGCCACCACGGCGAGGTCCGCCCAGGCCGTGCCCGTGGCGGCGGATGCGGCCACGTGCTGCATCGCGTCGACGGCCCAGGACAGCGGCAGCACCTCGGAGATGCCGTGCAGCACCGCGGGCATGGCGTCGCGGGCGATGAACAGCCCGCACAGGAGGATCTGCGGGATCACCAGAGCCGGCATGAACTGGACTGCCTGGAACTCCGTGCGCGCGAACGCGGAGACGAACAACCCGAGAGCGGTGCCCAGCACGGCGTCGAGGACGGCGACCACGAGGAGCATCCAGACGGGGCCGGCAACGGTCAGCCCCAGCAGCCAGACGCAGACGACCACTGCGAGCACCGACTGCACGGCCGCCATCAGCCCGAACGCCAGGGCGTAGCCGAGCAGGAAGTCGCCCTTGCCCAGCGGCATCGTCAGCAGCCGCTCGAGGGTCCCGGAGGTGCGTTCGCGCAGCGTCGTCACCGACGTGACCAGGAACATCAAGGTGAACGGGACCAGTGCCAGCAGCGGGGGTCCGAGCGCGTCGAAGCCGGGACCGAAGCCGGTGCCGTGGAACATCCACCACAACAGCGCCAGCAGGGCGCACGGCAGCACCACGAGCATCGCGAGCGTACGGCGGTCCCGGCGCAGCTGCGTGAGCACGCGCAGGCAGACGGCCAGTGTCACGCGGGCGCTCACGAGAGGACCCTGCGGGGAGCCGGAACGCCGACGATCTGCAGGAAGGCTCCCTCGACGTCGGTCGCGCCGGTCCGGGCGAGCAGGGCCGCGGGCGTCTCGTCGGCGATCAGCCGGCCGTCGCGCATCAGCAGCAGCCGGTCGCAGCGCGACGCCTCGTCCATCACGTGGCTGGAGACCAGGACCGCGGCACCCGCCGCGGCGAGCTCGTGGAAGGCCTGCCACAGCTCCAGCCGGAGGACCGGGTCGAGGCCGACGGTGGGCTCGTCCAGCACGAGCACCGGGGGCTCGGCGAGGAGGGCCACGGCGAGGGAGACCCGAGAGCGCTGGCCGCCCGAGAGCCGGCCCACGAGCTGGTCGGCGTGCGAGGTCAGGCCGACCAGGTCGAGGCAGGCTGTGATCCGGTCCCGGCCGACGTCGAGCACCCGGGCGAAGAAGGTGAGGTTCTCGGTGGCGGTGAGGTCCTCGTAGACGCTGGGCGCCTGGGTGACGTAGCCGACCCGGTCGCGCAGCGGGAGCGAGCCGGCCGGCTCGCCGAGCACGGCCACCGATCCGGAGGTGATCCGCTGCACGCCGACGATGGAGCGCATCAGCGTCGTCTTGCCGCAGCCCGAAGGGCCCAGGAGGCCGGTGACCTGCCCCGGGGGGACGCCGAAGTCCAGCCCGCTCAGCACCGTCCGGTCGCCCCGCTCGACGCACAGCGCCGTGACCTCGATCGCCTGGGCCGTCATGGGCTGATCAGACTCCCGGCACCGGTCCCCGTCAAGGGGCCGCCCCCGGGCTAGAGCGGTGTCCCGGCGAAGTGGAGGCGACAGAAGGCCAGTGACTCCAGCAGCGCGGCCTCGCGCGCCGCGGGCGTGCCCGCCTTGCGGGTGTTGATCTCCACGACGATGTGGCCGCCGAAACCGGCACCGGCCAGCTGCTCGAGGAACTCCGCGCACGGCTGGTTGCCGTGCCCCGGGACCAGGTGCTCGTCCTTGGCCGATCCCGAGCCGTCGGTCATGTGCACGTGTCGGAGCCGGCTGCCCAGCCGACGGGCCATCGCCAGCGGGTCGTCGCGCGCCGTTGCTGCGTGCGAGAGGTCGACGGTGGTGTTGGCGTAGTCCTCGGTGGAGGGGTCCCAGCCGGGCTGGTAGACGAGCATGCCGCGGCGCGCCGCCCGCCACGGATACATGTTCTCCACCGCGAAGGCGATCCCGCTCTCCCGCTCGAGGCGGGAGATGCCCTCCACGAAGCCGCGGGCGTAGTCACGCTGCCAGCGGAAGGGAGGATGCACGACCACCACGTCCGCGCCCAGCTCGGCCGCCATCTCGGCGGAGCGCTCGAGCTTGCCCCACGGCTCGGTTCCCCACACCCGCTGGGTGATCAGCAGGCAGGGCGCGTGCACCGCGCAGACCGGCAGCTCGTGGTACTCCGACAGCGACCGGACCTTGCGCGCCGTCTGGCTCACGGAGTCGATCCCGACCATCACCTCGACGGCGTCGTAGCCGAGCCGCACCGCGTAGTCGAAGGCGTGCGCCACCGTCTGCGGGTAGACCGACGCCGTGGAGAGTGCGAAGAGGGACATCCTCAGCCACGCTCGCCCGGTCGCCGCATGCGACCGAGGCTACCGGGCGGTCACCGGCGCCCTCCTCAGCGTGGCACCCAGACGCGCAGCGTCACCGACTTGGTGGTGTGCAGGTGGTCGCCGAGGTACTGGAGGTGGAAGGTGTGCCAGCCGCGCGGCAACCTGCGGACGGTGACCGTCGCAACGCCGTCGGTGAGCAATGGCCGGCGCACCAGCTGGCTGCCCAGCAGCAGGTGGACCCGGCCGGTGGCCGTGGGCGCCCCGCGGGCGCCGACCGCGATGTCGAGAGTGACCGTCCCGGAGCCGACGGTCTGCCGCGCCGTCAGCCACGGCGTGACACGCACCGGCGCAGTGGCGGCAGCGGTCTCCTGGCGGGTCTGGAAGTCGGGCCGGCTGAGCGTCACCTGCACCGAGAAGCGGTGCCCGATGTCGGCCCGGACCGGTGTGTAGGTCGCCCCGGTCTGCCCGGCCATCGCGACGCCGTCACGCAGCCACTGCCACGTCTCCTGCACGCCGGGGGTGTCCACCTGGCCGGCGTCGCCGCGCAGGGCATAACCGACCACGGCCCGGCCACGCACCGACGGCCCCGACGCCACGTCGATGGTCCCGGCGGCGACCGCATCGGACGCGGGCGAGGTCGCCACCTGGTCGGTGTAGCCGCGGGCCGTCGCGCGGACCGCCACCGCGAGCCGCTTGCCGAGCTGGGTGGCGTCCGGCACGAAGCTGGGTTGGGTCGCGCCGTCGACGCGGGCACCGTCGGCCAGCCACTGATAGGTGTACGACGCTCCGCTCACCGACCACTGCCCCGGACTTGCGGTCAGCGTCGTGCCCAGCTGCGGGGTGCCCTGCACCGCAGGGGCGGCGGTGTTGGTCATCGTCCCGTAGGCCACCGGCCCGGCCGGTGCCGACTCGACCGTGCTCGACTGGAATCCGGTGGCGCTCGCGGTGACCTTGACCGTCACGAGCTCGTCGACCAGGTCCGGCGTCAGCGACAGGGTCTGAGCGGTCGCGTTGGGGATGTCAGCGCCGTCGGCGGTCCACTGGTAGGCGTAGGTCGCTCCGGACATCGACCACTGCCCGGGGGCTGCGGTCAGCGTCGAGCCGACCTGCGCGGTGCCGCTGATCGTCGGTGGCGCCGTCGAGGTGATCGTGTTCGGGACCACTGCCGCGGTCGCCACCGAGGTGGCGGTGATCGGGTCGATGCCCGTCAGGGTGCCCGTCACGCGCACCGAGATCTGGTCGCCGACCTGGGCCGCCGTCGGGGTGAAGGTGGTACCCGTGGCGCCGCTGACCGCCGTGCCGTCGGCCAACCACTGGTAGCTGTAGGTGGCGCCGGGCAGGTGCCACGTGCCCTTGGCTGCGGTGAGCGCCGAGCCGACCTGGGGTGTCCCCGAGATGGTGGGACGACGGACGTTGCGGAGGTCGCGCACGTGGATGAAGCCGGTTGGGTAGTTGGAGGCGCCGACGGTCAGCGTCCGTGTGCTGTAGCCGCCGTAGACGACGTAGTTGTACTCCTCGATGGTCACCGTGCGGCTGGTGAAGTCCCGCACCCAGGCGACGTGCCCGAACGAGCCGGACATCCAGTAGGCCACCGCTCCGACGGCCGGTGTGTCGTCCACCCGGATGCCCGCCGCACGGGCCGCCGTGGCCCAGTGGTTGGCGTTGCCCCAGTGCTGGTTCTTGTAGTAGTTCCAGAACTGCCGCTGGCTGCCGTAGGGCAGGCCCCAGTTGTCGTGGTTCAGCCGCCACGCCGTGAAGGACGTGCACTCGCGGTTGTAGAACAGCCAGGGGTCGACCAGTGCGTCACGGCCGGCGTTCTTCAGCTGGCTCGGGTAGTCGTCGACACCGGGCGTGGAGATGGCCGGTGGCGCCACCAGGCCGACGGTGGCGAGCACCATCGCCAGCGCCACCATGACTCCGGACCCCCGGAACCTGTACCGCCGCGTACCCATCGCACCGCCCTCTCGCCCCTGCCACCGGTGTGGCCCACGTGGCTTGAGAACGCTAACGGTGCGGTTGTGATCTCGTCCACCTTTTGCCACAAATTGTGATTCAGGCGCGGCGTGTCGCCGTGTGTTTTCCCGCTCCCGGTGCTAGCGCGATCACCGGCTCTGGCGGGCGCGCCGCCCGGTCCGGCCCGGGGTCGGCCGGCGCGGCTGCGCCGGTGGGACGCGGGCGGCGGGCGACCAGCCAGGCCATCGCGACCCCGACCGCCAGCACCCACGGCCACCAGGACTGGCCCGACGGTCCGGCCGCCCGACCGGCGGCGTCGATGGCCCCGTGCAGCAGGTCACCGAGCCCTGCCCCGCTGCCCGGACGCAGGTGGCCGGCGACGTACGCCGTGGCCGTCGAGAGCGGCGCGCCCAACCAGGCCAGGCCGATCGCGACCGGCCAGAGCAGCGCGGACCAGCGGGTGCGGTGCACCGAGACGACCAGGCCGAGCGCGAGCGCAGCGGCCGCGACCAGCTCGACCACGGGCCCGGGGCCGAGGACCGGCAACGCCGCGAGCCAGAGCGGCAGGGCGGCTGCGACCAGCCCGGCGGCGACCGCGACGATGCCGTGCCGGACGGTCGCGGCCAGTCCTACGGCCAGGCTGGGCAGGGCGGCACAGATCGCGGCCAGGACGAGCCCCTCGACCACCTGGTGGTCGGCGGCGAACTGGGCGGAGGCATGCAGCTCCAGCGCGCGCCGGGAGGCGACCAGCGTCGCCGACGTCGCCGCCAGCACGATGCTGCCGGTCACCACCACGCCGAGGAGGCGGGACACCCGCGGGAACGCGATCGGCACCATCCCGGAGAGGACGCCACCCACCAGCGCCGAGGCCACCAGCTCCGGCAGCCGCGTGACGACCAGGGGTACGGCGAGACGCACGCCGGCCAGTCCTTCAGCGGGGCCGTGTGCGCGGGCTGGCGGGAGCGAGAAGCCGCCGAGCACCCAGGGCAGGAAGCCGAGGATCCAGAACAGGACGGCCGAGAGCACGACCATCAGCACGAGCGCGCCGTAGAGCCGGACGCCCCGGTGCGTGCCTGCCATCGACCCTCCCTGCCCACGGACCCAGCTGGACCGGGTCCTTCCCGGCGGTCGTGCTACCGGGCGGGTACTAGGGTGCCACCGTGCCCGAGGTCGATCTGGTGTTTCCGCGAGTCTGGTTCGAGTTCACCGATCCGGACGACGACGGGCAGGTCTTCCGCTGCGACCTGACCTGGCTCACCTCGCGCTGGACCTGCATCTTCGGCAACGGCTGCCAGGGCATCTACGCCGACTCCCCCGACACCGGCTGCTGCACCCTGGGCGCGCACTTCTCCGACAGGGACGACGAGGAGCGGGTCGCGCAGTGGGTCGACCGGCTCGACGACGAGGTGTGGGAGCGCCGTACCGAAGCCCTGGGATCCCGCGGCAAGGTGGTCAGGCGCGGCTGGGCCGAGACCGACGATGACGACGAGCGCAAGACCCGCGTGACCGGTGGTGCCTGCATCTTCCACAACTCGCGCGGGTTCCCCGGCGGCTACGGCTGCGCCCTGCATGCCCTGGCGCTGCGGGAGGGCGTGCACTTCGTCGAGACCAAGCCCGACGTCTGCTGGCAGCTGCCGATCCGGCGGACCTTCCGCGACGTCGAGAGGCACGACGGCACCACCTACCTGGAGATCAGCATCGGCGAGTACGACCGGCGCGGCTGGGGCCCCGGCGGACACGACCTGGACTGGTACTGCTCGGGCAACACCGAGGCACACGTCGGCGCCGAGCCGGTCTACCTCTCCAGCGCCACCGAGCTGATCACCCTGCTCGGGCAAGCGGCGTACGACGTCCTCGCCGCTGCGTGTGAAGCACACCTGCGTTCCCGCTCGCGCCTCGCCCTGCACCCCGCCGATCCCGAGGTCCGCTGACCCGCCAGTCACCAGACCCCCGGTGTCCACACCGGATCGGCGCCGGGTGAGAATCGAGGGCATGCGCCTCGACCACATCGTTTTCGCCGCCGGGCCGGACGGCCTGGCGGGCACGACGCAGCGTCTGTCCGCCCTGCTGGGCGAGGAGTTCCTCGACGGCGGTGTGCATCCCCGCTTCGGCACCCGCAACCAGGTGCTCCCGCTGGCTGACCACACCTACTTCGAGGTCGTCGAGGTCCTCGACCACCCGGCCTCCGACAAGGCACCGTTCGGCCAGGCAGTCCGCGCCCGGTCAGCACTCGGTGGCGGCTGGATGGGCTGGGTCGTAGCGGTCGACGACATCCTGCCGCTCGAGGAGCGCCTCGGTCGCGAGTCGGTCAACGGCAACCGGCACCGACCCGACGGCACGGAGCTGCGCTGGAAGCAGCTCGGCGTGAAGGGCTTGCAGTCCGACCCGCAGCTGCCGTTCTTCGTGCAGTGGCAGACCGACCCGGCCAACCACCCCGGTGCGGGCGCCAGCGGGGACACCTCGCTCTACAGCCTCGAGATCGCAGGCGATCCGGCCCGGGTGACCGACTGGCTCGGCCGCCCCGTCGAGGAGCCGCTGCAGGACGTCAAGGTCGAGTGGGTGGCCCCCAACGGCACGCCCGGCATCGTCGCGGCCCAGTTCCAGACGCGGCGCGGGCTCGTCCGCATCTGAGCGGGGTGCTCCGCGGGGCCCGGCCGAGCCCGAACATCTGGCACCACCCGGCCGCCTACGAGCTCGAGAACCGGGCCTTCGACCGCGCCGGGGTGCTCGACGGCACCATCCGTGCCCTGGCGCCCTGGGACGGCCGGGACGTGCTCGACGTCGGCTGCGGCACCGGCTTCCACCTGCCGCCCTTCGCGGCCGGCGCGCGATCGGTGACCGGGGTCGAGCCGCACGCCCCTCTGGCGGCGATCGCTCGGCGGCGGACCCGTCGACTGGGCAACGTCGCCGTGCTCGCCGGCCTGGCGTCGGCGCTGCCCTTGCCCGGGCACTCGGTCGATGTCGTGCACGCGCGCTGGGCCTACTTCTTCGGGCCCGGCTGCGAGCCCGGCCTCGCGGAGCTCGACCGGGTGGTCCGGCCGGGTGGCCGCGCCTTCGTGATCGACAACGACGCGACCCGCTCGACCTTCGGGTCGTGGTTCGCCCGTGGCTTCCCCTCGGTCGACCCGGTGGCCGTCGAGGCGTTCTGGGCGGCGCGCGGCTGGGACCGGGTCCGGCTCGACCTGGCCTGGACCTTCGACTCGCGCGCGGACCTCGAGGAGGTCGTGCGCATCGAGCTTCCACGTGCCGTTGCCGACCGGGCGCTCGCGGCGCACCAGGGGCTGGTCGTCGACTACGCGGTGAACCTCTGGACGCGAGCGTTCTGAGGCCGGTGGGGCCCAGTCGTCAGGCCCAGTCGCGCCGGCTCGAGCGCCGTACGACGAGCGTGGGCTGGAGCATGGTGCCCCTGTCGTCGACCGGCTTGTCCCCGAGCACGAGGTGCAGCAGGGTGACCAGCTCGACCGCTACCTGCTCGAGCGGCTGCCGCACCGAGCTGAGCCCCGGCCAGACCATCTGTGCACCGAGCGAGTCGTCGAAGCCGACGACCCCGACTTCCTTCCCGGGGGTCAGGCCACGCTCCTGCAGGGCATGGAGCACGCCGATGCCCAGGGTGTCGCTGACGCAGACGAAGCCGGTGACCGGCCGTTCCTCCAGCAACCGGTGCACGGCCATCCGGGCCGCGTCGACGTTGTCGGTGGTGCGCACCCCGAGCCCGGCGACGGGGTGGCCGGCGGCCGCCATCGCGGTCTCCCAGCCGGAGCGGCGGTCCTCGCCGATCCGCGAGGACCGCTCCCAGCCGAGCCAGGCGACCCGGGTGTGGCCCTGCTCGATGAGGTGCTCGGTCGCCAGCCGGGCGCCGTGTCCCCCGTCGACGTCGACCCACGCCCAGTCCGAGGCGCCACCGGCGCCGAGGTCGTCCCACGGACGGCCGAACGCCACGAACGGTGCTCCCCGCGACTGCAGGAACGCCGCCTGGGGTGTGCCGGCGTAGGTGTCGGTCACCACGAAGGCGTCGACCGCGGTGGACCGGAGCAGTTCGTCGTAGCCGTCCAGCGGGTCGTCCTCGTCGCCGGAGAAGAGCAGCACGTGGTGGCCGATGCGCTCGGAGGTCTCGACGAGCGAGTGCACGAACCGGTCGAGCAGCGCGCTGCTGGCACCCTCCTGGGCAGCCTCGAAGCGCAGCCCTACCAGTCGCGACGCGCGAGTGCGCAACTGCCTGGCGGCGCGATTGGGGGTGTAGCCAAGCTCGGCGACCACCGCGAGCACCCGCTCGAGGGTGTCCGGACGCAGCAGGCCCGGGCTGTTCAGCGCGTTCGACACCGTCTGCCGGCTGACGCCGGCGCGCTCGGCCACCGTCGCCAGGGTGGGAGGTACGACGGGGTGCCGACCGCTCGGCTGGCTCATCGACCGTCCCTCCCGATGCCCGTGTGAACGATCAAATCCTAGCGCCGGAGCCTTCTCCACAGTGTCGCGCCGGCGATGTCGGTGCCGTCGCCTAACGTCCCGGTCATGGCGAAGGCGAGCGGCGCGAAGGCGACCTACCACTGCAACGAGTGCGGCTGGGAGACCATGAAGTGGGTCGGCCGCTGCGGCGAGTGCCAGGCATGGGGCACCGTGGTGGAGAAGGCCGCCCCGCGGAGCCGGGTGCAGGCGGGTCCGGTGACCGCCCCGGCCCGGCCGATCGGCCAGGTCCCGATCGAGGACTCCCACGCGCGCGCCAGCGGCGTGCCCGAGCTCGATCGGGTCCTCGGTGGCGGCCTGGTCCCCGGCGCGGCCATCCTGCTCGCCGGCGAGCCCGGGGTCGGCAAGTCCACGCTGCTGCTGGAGGTGGCCGCCCAGACGGCGCGCTCCGGCCAGCGGACCCTCTACCTCACCGGCGAGGAGTCCGCTGCCCAGGTGCGGATGCGCGCCGATCGCACCGGCGCCGTGCAGGACGAGCTCTACCTCGCCGCCGAGACCGATCTCGGCGCGGTGCTCGGCCACGTGGAGGTGGTCAAGCCGCGGCTGCTGGTGATCGACTCCGTGCAGACCATCAGCGCGAGTGACGTCGACGGGGTCCCCGGCGGGGTCACCCAGGTCAAGGAGGTCTCGGCTGCACTGATCCGGATGGCCAAGCTGCGCAACATCACCCTGGTGATCATCGGCCACGTCACCAAGGACGGCACCATCGCAGGACCGCGCGTGCTCGAGCACCTCGTCGACGTGGTGCTGCACTTCGAGGGCGAGCGGACCTCCCGGCTGCGGATGGTGCGCGCGGTGAAGAACCGCTTCGGCCCGGTCGACGAGGTGGGCTGCTTCGACCTGTCGGCCGAGGGGATCGTCGCGATCACCGACCCCAGCGGGCTCTTCCTGGACAGCCGCGCCACCGACGTGCCCGGCACGTGCGTGGCGGTGGGCATGGAGGGCCGGCGACCGTTGCTCGGTGAGGTGCAGGCACTGGTGACCCGCTGCACCGGCGAGCGTCCCCGCCGGACGACCTCGGGCGTGGACTCCTCCCGCGTCGCGATGATCGCGGCCGTCCTGGAGCAGCACGTCCGTCTCCGCCTCGGCGGCCAGGACGTCTTCGTCTCCTCCGTGGGGGGCGCCAGGCTCACCGAGCCGAGCAACGACCTGGCCATCGCCCTCGCCCTGGTGTCGGCACACCGCGGCGACCCGCTGGGGCGCGACGTGGTCGCGATCGGCGAGCTCGGCCTCTCCGGCGACCTGCGCCGCGTCCGCGACCTCGGGGTCCGGCTGGCCGAGGCAGGGCGGATGGGCTTCCGGTCGGCCCTGGTCCCCGCGGAGAGCAGCCGCACCGTGGGGCAGAGCCGCGTCCTGGACGGCATGCGGGTGATCGACGTCGACCACGTCGGCCGCGCGCTCGGGCTGCTCGACCTGGTCCGCGACTCGGGCGAGCGCGGAGCCTGAGCCCGCATAGACTGGTCCCGTGGTAGCCGCCGAACGTGCCGACGACGTCACCCGCCTCCGCGCGACGCTGGCGATCATCGCTCCTGGGACGCCCCTGCGCGACGGTCTCGAGCGCATCCTGCGGGGGCGCACCGGCGCGCTGATCGTGCTCGGCTACGACAAGTCGGTGGAGGCGATCTCGACCGGCGGCTTCACCCTGGACGTCCCCTTCACCGCCACCGGGCTGCGCGAGCTGGCCAAGATGGACGGCGGCATCGTGCTCGACCGCGAGATCTCGCGGATCCACCGGGCCAACGTGCACCTGATGCCGGACTACACCATCCCCAGCGAGGAGACCGGCACCCGGCACCGCACGGCCGACCGGGTGGCCAAGCAGACCGGGTTCCCGGTCATCTCGGTGTCGCAGTCGATGCAGATCATCGCGGTCTACGTCGGCGACATCCGCTACGTGCTCGAGGACTCCGGCCAGATCCTCTCCCGGGCCAACCAGGCACTGGCAACGCTGGAGCGCTACAAGTTGCGCCTCGACGAGGTTTCCAGCACCCTCTCGGCGCTCGAGATCGAGGACCTCGTCACGGTCCGCGACGTCGCGGTGGTCGCCCAGCGCCTGGAGATGGTCACCCGGATCGCCCGCGAGATCGAGGGCTACGTGCTCGAGCTCGGCACCGACGGCCGGCTGCTCTCCTTGCAGCTGGAGGAGCTGGTCACCGGTGTCGACGCGGAGCGCCAGCTGGTGGTCCGCGACTACCTGCCGACCGGGCGCCGCACGCGCACGCCCGAGGCGGTGCTGATCGAGCTCGAGGGGCTCTCCCCCGCGGACCTCGTCGACGTCTCCGCGGTGGCGAAGGCCCTCGGCCTGGGACAGGGCGAGCACCTCGACGGCGCCGTGACGCCCCGGGGCTACCGGCTGCTCGCGAAGGTGCCGCGGCTGCCGAACACCGTGGTCGACCGCCTCGTCGAGCACTTCGACACCCTGCAGAAGCTGCTCTCCGCCGGGGTCGAGGACCTCCAGGTCGTCGACGGAGTCGGTGAGCTCCGCGCCCGCTCGGTGCGCGAGGGTCTTTCGCGGCTGGCCGAGTCCAGCATCCTCGAGCGCTACGTGTAGGTCAGCGCGGCACCGGCGCGGTCAGCAGGCGTTGTCGCCGCCGCAGGCCGACTGCTTGCCGTCCACCTGCGCCGACGCGGTCGCAGTGGCGTGCGCGGTCGGCGCGGGGCGATGCGTCTGCTGGAGCTTCGGCCGCGCGGTCTTCGTGACCACCGGCCGCGAGGGAAGGGACAGCCGGAACTGCGTGTCGCTCGGCTCGGAGCCGAGGGCCGCAGCGAGTGCGTGGTAGTAGCCGGGTTCGGCCCAAGAGGTGCTGCGGGTGCAGCCACCGTCGGAGCGGCGCCCGCTCCAGCTCACCGGCACCGTCGTGGGCACCGCGCTGCGCACGGCGACCGTCCTGGTCGGGATCGCCTTGTGGCAGTCCTGGCTCGACCAGATCCGGTCGCTGCCCGAGGTCACCTTGAGCACCACCGTGTTCGGGGAGACGGTGAACGTGCAGGCCGGCTGTGTGCCGGTGAGGCGCAGCCCGATCGTGATCGGCCGGCCGGCGGCGGCGTGTGAGATCACCGGTGTGACCGTCACGTCGGCGACCACGCACGGGCCGGTCGGCGTCGCCAGTGGTGTCTGCGACGGGCTGGGCGTCGCGCTGCGGTGCCGTGGGCTCGGTCCGGTGCTGGCCGGCGCACCCACCGGGCCCACGAACCCTGTCGGCGCCGGTGCCTGGGGGCGACGCGGATGCGCCGCGGTGATGGCCGCCGTACCGTCCGTGGGAGCGCTGCCACCACCGCTGCCGAGCAGCTGGGCCACCCCGAAGACCATCGCCAGCGCAGTGCAGAGCAGGAGCGTCCGCCGGAACCAGTAGACGCGCTGGGGCAGCCGGCCACGCGGCCGGGTCAGCGGACTGCGGCGAGACATGCGCCCACGCTAACCAGCGGCGCGGACGATCCCGCGGTGCCACACCGGCTGCCACGCCGGCGCCTGCGACCGACTGTCTAGGATCGCCCGATGGAGCCCCTGCACGAGCCGGTGCTGCGCTGGTACGACGCCCACGCGCGCGACCTGCCGTGGCGCCGGCCGGACGCGACGCCGTGGGCGGTGCTGGTCAGTGAGTTCATGCTCCAGCAGACGCCGGTCGCCCGGGTGCTGCCCGCCTTCCCTGCCTGGCTGGAGCGTTGGCCCACGCCGGCGGCGCTCGCCGACGCGCCGAGCGGCGAGGCGGTCCGGGCATGGGGCCGGCTGGGCTACCCCCGCCGCGCCCTGCGGCTGCACGCAGCCGCCACCCTGATCGTCGAGGACCACGGCGGCGAGGTGCCGGCGGGGTACGACGACCTGCTGGCGCTGCCCGGCGTCGGGGAGTACACCGCGGCGGCGGTCGCGTCCTTCGGCTTCGGCGCTCGGCACGCCGTGCTGGACACCAACGTGCGCCGGGTGCTCGCCCGGGCCGTCCAGGGCGTGGCACTGCCAACCGTCTCGGTGACCCGCGGCGAGCGGACGCTGGCCGCGTCGCTGGTGCCGGATCGGGAGCCGGCGAGGTGGGCGGTGGCGGTGATGGAGCTCGGTGCCATGGTCTGCACGGCGACGGCTCCGCGCTGCGACCCTTGCCCGATCGCCGACCGCTGCGCCTGGCGGGCGGCGGGAGGTCCCCCGTACGACGGGCCACCGCGCAAGCCACAGCCCTACGACGGCACCGACCGGCACTGCCGAGGGGCGCTGCTGGCGGTGCTACGCGACGCCGACGGACCGGTGCGCGAGGAGCTGGACAAGGCCTGGCCGGACACACCACAACGCACGAGAGCCCTAGCCGGCCTGCTCGACGACGGGTTGGTCGTGGAGCGGGCCGGCCGGGGCTACGCTTTGCCCGGTTAGCCGGGCTCAGGCCTCGGCGGTGTCCCCACCGGCGGGGCCTCCGGTGGTGGCCTCCACGGGCGGCGCGTCGGGCAGCTCCCCGCGCGGGGTCCCGGCGAAGGTGAAGGCCGCCTCTGGCCCCTCGCCTTCGACGTCGACCAGCACGATCTGGCCGGGGCCGACCTCGCCGTAGAGCATCTTCTCGGCGAGCACGTCCTCGATCTCACGCTGCACGGTGCGGCGGAGCGGCCGGGCGCCGAGCACCGGGTCGAACCCGCGCAGGGCCAGCAGCTCCTTGGCCGCCGTGGTCATCTCGATCGACATGTCACGGTCCTTGAGCCGCAGCTCGACCGACGCGAGCATGTTGTCGACCATCATGATGATCTGCTCCTTGGTCAGCGGCGGGAAGACGATCACCTCGTCGACGCGGTTGAGGAACTCGGGGCGGAAGTGCTGCTTGAGCTCCTCGGAGACCTTCGCCTTCATCCGGTCGTAGGACCCCTGGGTGTCGCTGCCCTGGTTGAAGCCCAGGCTCACCCCGCGGGAGATGTCGCGGGTGCCGAGGTTGGTGGTCATGATGATCACGGTGTTCTTGAAGTCGACCACCCTGCCCTGGCTGTCGGTCAGGCGACCCTCTTCCAGGATCTGCAGCAGCGAGTTGAAGATGTCCGGGTGGGCCTTCTCGACCTCGTCGAAGAGCACCACGGAGAACGGCTTCCGGCGCACCTTCTCGGTCAGCTGGCCACCCTCCTCGTAGCCGACGTAGCCCGGCGGCGAGCCGAACAGGCGCGAGATCGTGTGCTTCTCGGAGAACTCGCTCATGTCGAGCTGGATCAGCGCGTCCTCGTCACCGAAGAGGAACTCGGCCAGCGTCTTGGACAGCCAGGTCTTCCCGACCCCGGACGGCCCCGCGAAGATGAACGACCCACCGGGCCGCTTCGGGTCCTTCAGGCCGGCCCGCGTGCGGCGGATCGCCCGGCTCAGCGCCTTGACCGCCTCCTCCTGGCCGATCACCCGCCGGTGCAGCTCGTCCTCCATCTTGAGCAGCCGGGTCGACTCCTCCTCGGACAGCTTCACGATCGGGATCCCGGTCGCGACGGCGAGCACCTCGGCGATCAGCTCCTCGTCGACCTCGGCGACGACGTCCATGTCACCGGCGCGCCACTGCTTCTCACGCTCGGCCTTGGCCAGGATCAGCTGCTTCTCCTCGTCGCGCAGCCGCGCTGCGGCCTCGAAGTCCTGCCCGTCGATGGCGCCCTCCTTCTTGCGGCGCACCTCGCCGATCTTCTCGTCGAAGTCGCGCAGGTCCGGCGGCGCGGTCATCCGGCGGATCCGCAGCCGGGACCCGGCCTCGTCGATGAGGTCGATCGCCTTGTCCGGCAGGAACCGGTCGGAGATGTAGCGGTCGGCAAGGGTGGCAGCGGAGACCAGGGCCTCGTCGGTGATCGTCACTCGGTGGTGCGCCTCGTAGCGGTCGCGCAGGCCCTTGAGCATCTCGATCGTGTGCGCGATCGACGGCTCGGCCACCTGGATCGGCTGGAAGCGGCGCTCGAGGGCCGCGTCCTTCTCGAGGTGCTTGCGGTACTCGTCGAGCGTGGTGGCACCGATGGTCTGCAGCTCGCCGCGGGCCAGCATCGGCTTCAGGATGCTGGCAGCGTCGATCGCCCCCTCCGCAGCGCCGGCCCCCACGAGCGTGTGGATCTCGTCGATGAAGAGCACGATGTCGCCACGGGTGCGGATCTCCTTGAGAACCTTCTTCAGTCGCTCCTCGAAGTCACCGCGATAGCGGCTGCCCGCGACCAGGGCGCCGAGGTCGAGGGTGTAGATCTGCTTGTCCTTGAGCGTCTCGGGCACGTCGCCGCGGACGATGTCCTGGGCCAGGCCCTCGACGATCGTGGTCTTCCCGACGCCGGGCTCCCCGATGAGGACGGGGTTGTTCTTCGTGCGGCGGGACAGGATCTGCATGACGCGCTCGATCTCCTGCTCCCGGCCGATGACCGGATCGAGCTTGCCCTCCTTCGCCGCCTGGGTCAGGTTGCGGCCGAACTGGTCGAGCACCAGGCTCGAGGAGGGAGCGGCCTCGGGGGCCGTGCCCGCCGTCTGGGTCTCCTTGCCCTGGTAGCCGGAGAGCAGCTGGATGACCTGCTGACGGACCCGGTTGAGGTCAGCGCCGAGCTTCTGCAGCACCTGGGCGGCGACGCCCTCGCCCTCGCGGATCAGGCCGAGCAGGATGTGCTCGGTGCCGATGTAATTGTGGCCGAGCTGCAGCGCCTCGCGCAGGGACAGCTCGAGGACCTTCTTGGCCCGCGGCGTGAACGGGATGTGCCCTGTGGGTGCCTGCTGTCCCTGCCCGATGATCTCCTCGACCTGGGCACGGACGGCCTCCAGGGAGATGCCGAGGCTCTCGAGCGCCTTCGCGGCGATGCCGTCGCCCTCGTGGATCAGGCCGAGCAGGATGTGCTCGGTGCCGATGTAGTTGTGCGACAGCATGCGGGCCTCCTCCTGGGCCAGCACGACGACGCGACGGGCTCGGTCGGTGAACCGCTCGAACATGGCAACTCCTCAAGACTCGGTGAGGTCGACAGTCGTGACCTGCACGGTCTGCTCAACCCCGCTCACAGCCTACGTGTTCCACAGAAGGCGCCGGAACGCTTCGCTGTGAGCGAACACCCTCTCACCCGTGGCGGTGCCCGCGGGATCGGCCCCGGAAACGGCGACCGGAATCGCCCCGCCGCGGTGTCGATGAAGTCACGCAGCGCGAAGTCGGACCCTCCCCACCGGGCCCCGCCTCAGTGCGCGGCGGTGTAGGCCTCGCGCACCTCGGCGGAGACGCGGCCCCGCTCGGGGACCTCCCAGCCGTTCTGTCGCGCCCAATCGCGGACCTCGGCGGCGGGCACACCGGAGTCGGTGCGGGACCGCCTCCCACGGCCGCCGCCTGACCGTCCGCCGGCGGACCGACGCGCGTGCCCGATCCAGGGCGCCACGGCATCGCGCAGTTTCTGGGCATTCGCGGAATTGAGGTCGATCTCGTAATCCTTGCCGTCGAGTGCAAAGGAAACGGTCTCGTCTGCTTCATTCCCGTCGATGTCGTCGACGAGCACGATGTTCACTTTCTGGGCCATGGGCGAAACCCTAACCGATTTGCCGCGTTATCCCGGGCGCAACAGCGGAAAGAGGATTGTTTCCCGGATTCCCGCCCCCGTGAGGAGCATCACCAGCCGGTCGACGCCCATCCCCATTCCGCCGGCCGGAGGCATTCCGTGCTCCAGCGCCCTGAGGAAGACCTCGTCGAGCTCCATCGCCTCCGGGTCGCCCGCAGCGGCGAGCAGGGACTGAGCGGTCAGGCGCTCCCGCTGGACCACCGGGTCGTTGAGCTCCGAATAGGCCGGTGCCAGCTCGACCCCGTTGACGATCAGGTCCCACGCCTCGTTGAGACCCGGCCGACTGCGGTGCGGCTTTGCCAGCGGCTTCACCGCGGCCGGGTAATCCATCACGAAAGTCGGGGTGAGCAACGAATGCTCGACGAGCTGTTCGTAGAGCTCGACAACAATTTCGGGGGCGCCCCATTTGGGCTGCAACTCGACGCCTCGCTTTTCGGCGATCGCACGGAGGCTTTCTGCCGGCGTGTCGGCGGTGACCTGCACGTCGACCGCCTCGGAGACGAGGTCGAGGATGGCGGCCCGGCGCCACTCCCCCTCGAGATCGATCTCGGTGCCGTCCCGGGCAGGCACCACGGTGCGACCGACGGCCCGCGCGGCGTCGAGCACCAGCGACCGGGTCAGGTCCATCATCGTGAACTGGTCACCGTAGGCCTCGTACGCCTCGAGCATGGAGAACTCGGCGGCGTGCGTCGAGTCGAGACCTTCGTTGCGAAAGGTGCGGCCGATCTCGTAGACCCGGTCCACACCGCCGATCATCGCCCGCTTGAGGTCGAGCTCGAGGGCGATGCGCAGCAGCATGTCCTGGTCGAGCGCGTTCAGGTGGGTGCGGAACGGTCGCGCCGCCGCGCCCCCGTTGGTCAGCTGGAGGATCGGTGTCTCCACCTCGATGAATCCGCGCTCGTCCAGCGTGGTGCGCAGGCTGCGCAGCACGGTCGCCTTGGTGCGGACCATCTGCCGCGCCTCGGGCCGGATGATCATGTCGAGGTAGCGCAGCCGGATCCGGGCCTCGTCGGAGAGCGGCTTGTGCTCGTTGGGCAAGGGGCGCAACGCCTTGGCCGCCATCGACCACGTCGTCGCCATCACCGACAGCTCTCCGCGGCGACTGGTCACCACCTCCCCGGTCACGGTGACCAGGTCCCCGAGGTCGACCAGCGCCTTGAAGTCCGCGAGCGCCTCCTCGCCGACCTGCGCCAGCGAGAGCATCACCTGGATCTCCGAGCCGTCGCCCTCCCGGAGCCGGACGAAGCAGAGCTTGCCGGTGTTGCGCAGGAAGATCACCCGTCCGGCGACGGCGACCTGCTCGCCAGTGTGGTGGTCGGCCTCCAGCTCACCGGCCTCCAGCGCCGCGTCGTACTTCTCCCTGATTTGCCTGATCGTGTGGGTCCGCCGGACCTCGACGGGGTAGGGCTGCTTGCCCTGGTCGAGCAGGCGCTGTCGCTTCTCGCGGCGCACCTGCATCTGCTCGGGCAGGTCGTCGGCGGTCGCCTCGGGCACCTCACTCATGCGCACGAGGCTATCCGTGCGGACCGGCGTCGTCGCCGGTGGCCGTTCGCGCCACGGGTACGGCGGCGTCCCCCGCCGAGCGTGCCCACGCCAGCAGCATCGCCGGGGTCCACGCTGGTACCGGCCGTGGTCCCGGGCTGGACCCGGGCTGGACCCGGGCACTGTGGCACCGAACGATCGGGGCCAGCGGGGCGTAGCGGAACCGCGGTCCGGCTGCCGGTCACGCGTCGCGGCGGTCGGCGGCAGCCCGGGCGCGCGCCACCAGCAGCATCCCGGTGACCAGGGCGCCCACG
>JAICXL010000039.1 GCA_025980475.1 Nocardioidaceae bacterium
AGCTCGACCCGGTCATCGGCCGCGACTCCGAGATCCGCCGGGTGGTGCAGGTGCTGTCCCGGCGTACCAAGAACAACCCCGTCCTCATCGGCGAGCCCGGGGTCGGCCAGACGGCCGTGGTCGAGGGGCTGGCGCAGCGCATCGTCGCCGGCGACGTGCCGGAGTCCTTGCGGGGCAAGCGTTTGATCGCTCTCGACTTGGGCGCGATGCTCGCCGGGGCGAAGTACCGCGGCGAGTTCGAGGAGCGGCTCAAGGCGGTGCTCGAGGAGATCAAGAGCTCCGAGGGCCAGGTCATCACCTTCATCGACGAGCTGCACACGGTCGTCGGCGCGGGCGCCGGTGGCGACTCCGCGATGGACGCCGGCAACATGCTCAAGCCGATGCTGGCCCGCGGCGAGCTGCGGATGATCGGCGCCACCACGCTCGACGAGTACCGGGAGCGGATCGAGAAGGACCCCGCCCTGGAGCGCCGCTTCCAGCAGGTCTTCGTCGGCGAGCCGAGCGTCGAGGACACCATCGCGATCCTGCGCGGCCTGAAGGAGAAGTACGAGGCCCACCACGGGGTCACCATCGAGGACTCCGCCCTGGTCGCGGCGGCCACCCTGTCCGACCGCTACATCTCCGGCCGGCAGCTGCCCGACAAGGCCATCGACCTCGTCGACGAGGCCGCCTCCCGCCAGCGGATGGAGATCGAGTCGTCCCCGGTCGAGATCGACCAGTTGCGCCGCCTCGTCGACCGGATGCGGATGGAGGAGCTGGCACTCGAGCGGGAGACCGACGAGGCGAGCAAGGACCGGCTGGCCCGACTGAAGACCGACCTCGCCGACAGGCAGGAGGAGCTCCGCGGCCTCGACGCCCGCTGGGAGAAGGAGAAGGCCGCCCTCGAGGGCTCCGGGGAGCTGCGCAAGCAGATCGACGCCCTGCGGGTGGAGGCCGAGCGACTGCTCCGTGAGGGCAACCTCGCCGGCGCGTCCGAGATCAGCTACGGCCGGATCCCCGAGCTGGAGAAGAAGATCGCCGAGGCCGAGTCCGCCGAGGAGATCGAGGACCCGATGGTGCGCGGCCAGGTCGGTCCCGGCGAGATCGCCGAGGTCGTCGAGGCCTGGACCGGCATCCCCACCGGCCGGCTGCTCGAGGGAGAGACCCAGAAGCTGCTGCGGATGGAGGACGTCATCGGCGAGCGGCTGATCGGCCAGAAGGCTGCGGTCTCCGCCGTTTCCGACGCCGTACGACGCAGCAGGGCGGGCATCTCCGACCCGAACCGGCCCACGGGGTCGTTCCTCTTCCTCGGGCCCACCGGGGTCGGCAAGACAGAGCTGGCCAAGGCGCTGGCCGACTTCCTGTTCGACGACGAGCGGGCAATCGTCCGGATCGACATGAGCGAGTACTCCGAGAAGCACTCGGTCTCGCGGCTCGTGGGTGCGCCCCCCGGCTACGTCGGCTACGACGAGGGCGGTCAGCTCACCGAGGCCGTCAGGCGGCGTCCGTACTCCGTGGTGCTGCTCGACGAGGTGGAGAAGGCTCACCCCGAGGTGTTCGACATCCTGCTGCAGGTGCTCGACGACGGCCGGTTGACCGACGGCCAGGGCCGCACCGTCGACTTCCGCAACACGCTGCTGATCCTGACCTCCAACATGGGGTCGCAGTACCTGGTGGACCCGCTGCTCGACGACGAGAAGAAGCACGACTCGGTGATGGCGGTCGTCCGCCAGTCGTTCAAGCCGGAGTTCCTCAACCGGCTCGACGAGATCGTCATGTTCGACGCTCTGACGATGGCCGAGCTCGCGCACATCGTCGACCTGCAGCTGCAGGCCTTCGACGAGCGCCTCGCACCTCGGCGGATCACCGTCACCGTCACCGACAGCGCCCGTGCCTGGCTGGCCGACCACGGCTTCGACCCGGCGTACGGCGCGCGGCCCCTGCGCCGACTGGTGCAGACGGCCATCGGCGACCCGCTCGCCCGGATGCTGATCGCCGGGCAGGTGCTCGATGGGCAGCGTGTGAAGGTCGACACCGAGGACGACGGCCTGGCCCTGCGGGTCAGTGACTGACGGTCTGCGACCGACCCGTCAGGAGCGGGCGCCCAGCTGGTAGACGCCGGCCGGCGTGCGCGAGCTGATCGCGATCCGGTTCCAGCCGTTGATCGCGACGATCGCCATCAGCACGCCGGCCAGCTCCTCGGCGGAGAACACCTTCGCCGCCGCGTCCCAGACGTCGGCAGGCACGTGCGTCTCCGAGACGAGCGTGACCGCCTCGGTCAGCGCGAGTGCGGCCCGCTCCCGCTCCGTGTAGAGCGGCGCCTCCTCCCAGGCCGAGAGCAGGTAGAGCCGCTGCTCGGTCTCGCCCTTCGCGCGGGCGTCCTTGGTGTGCATGTCCACGCAGAACGCGCAACCGTTGATCTGCGATGCGCGCGTCTTGATCAGCTCGTAGAGCGTGGGGTCGACCGCCTTCTGCACGGCGTTCTCGAGGTGGATGTAGGCGTGGTACAGCGACGGCGCCACGTCGTTGACGGAGATCCGCTCCGGCTCGACCGGCGCGTAGGTGTCATCTGTGGTCATGCTCCGACCCTAGGCCGGTCAGGGCAGGTCGCCCACACCCGGGTGCAGGCCGTTGTCTTCGCCTGCGAGTCGGGCGTCGTCGGCCCGGGCGAGCCTGGGGATCGGCAGGCACCGGCTTTGCTCCCGTGATGCAATGTCGGGGTGAGCGAGCCGCAACAACCCCGTCCCAACCAGGTGACGATCGCCGCCGTGGCTGTCATCGGGGGAGCCCTGCTGCTCTTCTTCAGCGGCTTCGACTCGATGGCCAACCTGCAGACGGTCGCCCTCCGGGAGCGGCTCTCCGAGGCGCTGGGCTCGACCTCGGCCCGCGGGCTGGGCATCACCGTGGACGAGATGATCGGGTGGATCCATGTCGCGACGCTGGTCACCGGCGGTGCCGCCGCGGCCGCCGCGGTGCTCGGCTGGTTCGCCCTGCAGCGGCACCGCGGGGCGCGGCTCGCGCTGACCGCGATCGCCGTCGTGCTGATCGTCTGCGCTCCCTTCGCCGGAGGGGTGCTTGCGGCCTTCGTCGCAGCGGCCACCGCGATGCTGTGGTCCGGCCAGGCCAGGGACTGGTTCGCCGGGCGCCCCGTCCGGCAGCGTGAGCCACTCACCCAGCCGGCCGGCCGGCCCAGCGGCGACTCCCCCGCACGCACGCCCGGGCTGCCCCCGGCGCCGGAGACATCCGCACCCTCGTCGGTCTCGGCACCCCCATCGCCCCCGGCGCCGACGCAGGGCTTCGGGGAGACGCCGACCGCCGCCCCCGTCTTCGGGCAGTCCCCGCCGGCCGCGGTGCCGTGGCCGGGTGCCGCCCCGCAGCAGCCGTCGTACCCCTCGCCCCAGCTGGCCGGCCCGGATGCCGCGCCCGTCGCCCATGACGGACCGGTCCAGCGGCCGGTGGCCGCGAGGCCCGACGACCGGCGCCCGGGCGGCGTCGTCGCTGCGTGCGTGCTGACCTGGCTCTTCTCCGCTGCCGCGGCGGGGTTGTTGGTGCTGACCGGGCTGGCGCTGCTGCTCGAGCCGGCTCGCCTGATCGCGCCGATCATCGACCAGATCGAGTCGGCACCACGGCTGCAGGACGCAGGGATCACGTCGGCCACGGCCGAGCCACTGCTCTGGGCGGCCATCGTGTTCTACCTGATCTGGTCCCTGGTCGCCTGTGTGCTCGCGTGGCTGACGTGGCGCCGGCACTCGTGGGCCCGGATCCTCCTGGTCGTGAGCGCCGGTGGTGTGGTGGCGCTCACGCTCGTGACCATCCTCTTCGGCGGAGGGCTCATCGCGCTGCCGTACCTGCTGGCGTGCGTCGTCGCGGGGGCGCTGCTGCTGGGCGGCAGCGCCAATCGCTGGTTCGCGCACCGGCCGCAGCGGCCGGCAGCCGGGCCGCCGTCGAAGGCCGGGCCGCCGCGCGCCTGGTGACAGGGCCGCGAGGGCGAACTCAACGGGCCACGAGGCCCAACTGAACGGGCCACGAGGCCCAACTGAACGGGCCGCGAGGGGGAAGTCAACGGTGGAGGTCGGCGCCGTGCAGCCGGCGGATGCCCTCCTCGAGCACCGACGCCTCCTTGCAGAACGCCCAGCGGACCAGGTGCCGGCCCTCGTCCTGGTCGTCGTAGAAGACCTGCTCCGGGATCGCCACGACGCCCGCCTTCTCCGCCATCGCCAGGCAGAAGGAGTGCCCGTCGGCGTGGCCGTAGCGGGAGGTGTCGGTGGTGACGAAGTAGGTGCCCTGCGGGACGAACACGTCGAGGTCGAGCTCGGAGAGCGCCGCGCAGAGCCGGTCACGCTTCTCCACCAGCTCCCCGCGGAGCTGCTCGACGAACCCCTCCTCCTTGAGGAGCGCGTGCGCGATCGCCGGCTGGAACGGCGCGCCCGAGGAGTAGGACAGCCAGTTCTTGGCGCTCTCGGTCGCGGCGACCAGGTGCTCCGGACCGGACGCCCAGCCGACCTTCCAGCCCGTGAACGAGAACGTCTTGCCGCTGGAGGAGATGGTCAGGGTCCGCTCGAACATGCCGGGCAGCGTGGCCAGGGGCACGTGTCGGTGGTCGTCGAAGGTCAGGTGCTCGTAGACCTCGTCGGTCACCACGGCCAGGTCGTGCCGCCGGGCGACGTCGGCGATGCCCTGCAGCTCGGCTTCGGAGAGCACCGCTCCGGTCGGGTTGTGCGGGGTGTTGACCAGCAGCAGCTTGGTGCGCTCCGAGACCGCCGCCTCGAGCTCGGCGGAGTCCAGCCGGAAGTCGGGGGCGCGGAGGGTGACCGGCCGCCGTACTCCTCCGCAGAACTGGATCATCGCCCGGTAGCTGTCGTAATAGGGCTCGAGCACGACGACCTCGTCGCCGGGGTCCACCAGGCCGAGGAGGGCGGCCGCGATCGCCTCGGTCGCGCCGGTGGTGACCACCACCTGCTCGGCCGCCAGCGGGATGCCGTAGTGGCGCTGCTGGTGCTCGATCACCGCGTCGAGGAGCTCGGGCGCGCCGTGGCCGGGAGGGTACTGGTTGCGCCCGGCCCGCATCGCCTCGACGGCCACGTCGACGACGGCGGCCGGGCCGCTGGCGTCGGGGAAGCCCTGGCCGAGGTTGACCGCCCCGGTGCGGACGGCGAGCGCCGACATCTCCGCGAAGATCGTGCTGCCGACACCATCGAGCCGTCGGGATGGGAGCGTCCGGTCCATGCTCACGACCGTAGTCGGTCACAATGGCTGGCATGGCACGGACCAGAGGGCAGCGACGATCAGGGGGACGCCGGGCGATCTTCTGGCTCGGCATCGGGATGGTCGCGGCCGGACTGGCGCTGCTGGGCTGGCTGGCGTGGCAGTTCTGGGGCACCAACTACGTCTCCGAGCAGCACCAGCAGCAGATCACCCGGCAGCTGCAGCAGGAGTGGCGTCGCGGCCACCAGCTGAGCCCCAAGCGGGTCCCGCAGGGGCAGGCGTCGGCGCTGGTCCGGATCCCGCGCTTCGGCAAGCACTACGTGGTGCCGGTCCTCGAGGGCACCTCGGAGGACGTGCTCGCCCAGGGCTTCGGGCACTTCAAGGGCACCGCGGAGCCCGGGCAGGTGGGCAACTACGCGCTCGCCGGCCACCGGATCACCCACGGCCAGCCGCTGCGGCAGATGCCCGAGCTCCGACCGGGCGACCGGGTGATCGTGGAGACCGCGAAGGCCACCTACACCTACGTCCTGGACACCAACCCCAACAACCTGATCGTCGACTTCACCCAGGTCTGGGTGATCACTCCGCACCCCCACAACCCCCACCCCGGGGGAGTGCAGCCGTCGAGCAGCAAGCGGCTGATCACCCTGGCCACCTGCTCGGAGCTCTTCCACACCAACAACCGGATGATCGCCTTCGGCCACCTCGTCAGGAGCCGGCCGGCGCATCGGTAGGCTCCCCCCATGCCCGACCCGCTGCCTGACCCGCTGCCTGACCCGGGCCTCGCCCACGACGTCGACGCGTGCTGCCGCCTCACCGGTCAGTTCACCCTGCGCTCCGGCCAGGTGTCGCACGAGTACTTCGACAAGTACCTCTTCGAGTCCGACCCGGGGCTGCTCGCCCGGGTCGTCGAGCAGCTGACCGGGCTGGTCCCCGACGACACCGAGCTCCTCGGCGGCCTGGAGCTGGGCGGTGTGCCGATCGCAACCGTGCTCGCGGCGCGCACCGGCCTGCTGAGCCTCTTCGTGCGCAAGCAGGCCAAGGAGTACGGCACCTGCAAGCTCGCGGAGGGGCCGGACGTCGCCGGTCGCCGGGTCACCCTGGTCGAGGACGTGATCACCACCGGTGGTGCCGTGCGCGACGCCACCCGCGCACTGCGGGACGCCGGTGCCGTCGTCGAGGTGGTGGTCTGCGCGATCGACCGCAGCCCCGAGGACACGAACCCGCTCGCCGACGTGGGCCTGGAGGTCCGCCCGGTGCTGACCAAGGCCCAGCTGGATGCCGCCCGCGGCTGACCCTCGTCCCTCCGGCCGTCCCGGCCCTCAGGCGTTGCTGCTCGCGGCGTCCTTGCGACGGTGCCGCCACCACTCGATCGCGATCGGCACCACCGAGAGCACCAGCAGGCCGAGGATCACCCAGTCGATCTTGGCGGCCAGCCACGGCAGCGCCTGGCCGAGGAAGTAGCCGAGCAGGGTGATCACCAGCACCCAGGCGCACGCCCCGACCGCGCTCCACAGCGCGAACCGGCGGCGGGCCATCTCGGTGATCCCGGCGACCAGGGTGATGTAGGTGCGCACGAACGGCACGAACCGGCCGATCACCAGTGCCTTGTTGCCGTGCCGGTCGAAGAATTCGCGGGTCTGGTCGAGGTACTTGCGTTTCAGGATCCGCCCGTCGTGGCGGTAGATCGGCGGCCCGAGCTTGCGGCCGATCTCGTAGCCGACGACGTTGCCCAGGAACGCCGCGACGCTGAAGATGGCGAGCGCGACGAAGATGTTGAGGTGCAACTTGTCGGTGGCGACGAACAGGCCCACCGCGAAGAGCAGCGTGTCGCCCGGCAGGAACGGGAAGAGCAGCCCGCACTCGATGAAGACGATCGCCAGGCTGATCCAGACGAACTCCGTGTGGAAGTGCGCCAGCAGCCACTGCGGGTCCATCCAGGGGATGCCGAGCAGCAGCGGGGCCACCAGCGGGGTCAGGAATCGCACGGGCTGACCCTATCCGGCGGTCCTGACCGCAACCTGTCTAACCTGACCTGCGTGGACGGCCCGACGGACGAGGCAGCGGACCGGGTGGCGGCCGAGGAGGATCGGCGGGCGCCGTACGACCCGATGCCGCACGGTCCCGCCGAGGTCGGGGTGGGACCCTGGCAGGGGCCGTGGCCGACCGGCCCCGGCAGCGAGGTGTACGACGACGACCTGCTGCGGCACGGCGACCGGCGCAACGTCGTCGACCGCTACCGCTACTGGACGATGGCGGCGATCATCGCCGACCTCGACACCCGCCGGCACGACTTCCACGTGGCGATCGAGAACTGGCAGCACGACTTCAACATCGGCACGATCGTGCGCACCGCCAACGCCTTCCTCGCCGCGGAGGTGCACATCGTCGGGAACCGCCGGTGGAACCGCCGCGGGGCGATGGTGACCGACCGCTACCAGCACGTCCGCCACCACCCGACGGCCGAAGAGCTCGCCGCCCACCTGCACCAGGCCGGGGTCCGGCTGCTCGGCATCGACAACCTGCCGGGCTCGGACCACCTCGAGACGATGCGGATGCCGCGCCGGGTCTGCTTCCTCTTCGGGCAGGAGGGGCCGGGACTGTCGGAGTCGGCGCGCGCGGCGTGCGACGGCACCTTCTCGATCGCCCAGTTCGGCTCGACCCGGTCGATCAACGCCTCGGCGGCCGCCGCGATCGCCATGCACGCCTGGGTCCGCGAGCACGCCGACCTGTCCAGCGAGGACGCCTGGCGGGGCTGACCAGATCCCGCGGACCAGCCCGCCGATGATGGTGAGGACGGCCAGCGAGCGTACTCCCGGCGCGGCCCGCTCGGGGAGAACTGGCTAGGCTGGTTGGTGTCCGCTGGTCACGCTGCAGGAGTCGATCCCGATGCCCATCGCCACCCCCGAGAAGTACGCCGAGATGCTCGACACCGCGAAGAGCAAGGGGTTCGCGTTCCCGGCGATCAACTGCACCTCCTCGCAGACCCTCAACGCCGCGCTCGCCGGCTTCGCCGAGGCCGGCAGCGACGGGATCGTGCAGGTCTCGACCGGGGGCGCGGAGTACCTCTCCGGGCCGCAGGTCAAGGACATGGTCACCGGGTCGCTGGCGTTCGCGGCCTACGCCGCCGAGGTCGCGAGGAAGTACCCGGTCAACGTCGCGCTGCACACCGACCACTGCCCCAAGGACAAGCTCGACGGCTTCGTCCGGCCGCTGCTCGACATCTCGGTCGACCGGGTGAAGAACGGTCAACCGCCGGTGTTCGGCTCGCACATGTGGGACGGCTCCGCCGTACCGCTGGAGGAGAACCTGAAGATCGCCGAGGAGCTGCTGGCCAGGTGCGCCGCGGCGCACATCATCCTCGAGGTCGAGATCGGCGTCGTCGGCGGCGAGGAGGACGGCGTCGTCGGCAAGATGGACGACAAGCTCTACACCACGCCCGGCGACGCGCTGGCCACCGTCGAGGCGCTCGGGCTCGGCGACAAGGGTCGCTACCTGGCCGCCCTGACCTTCGGCAACGTGCACGGCGTCTACAAGCCCGGCAACGTCAAGCTGCGTCCGGAGATCCTCAAGGACGCCCAGGACGCGATCATCTAGAAGTACGGCGAGGGCGCAGGCTTCGGGCCCGATGCCAAGCCGCTCGACCTCGTCTTCCACGGCGGCTCGGGATCGTCCGCGCAGGAGATCGCCGACGCGGTCTCCTACGGCGTGGTGAAGATGAACGTCGACACCGACACCCAGTACGCCTTCACCCGCCCGGTCGCCGGGCACATGTTCGACAACTACGACGGCGTGCTCAAGGTCGACGGCGACGTCGGCAACAAGAAGGCCTACGACCCGCGTGCCTGGGGCAAGGCCGCCGAGGCCGGGATGGCCAAGCGGGTCGTTGAGGCCTGCGAGAACCTCTCGAGCACCGGTCAGTCGATCGGCTGAGCCGCGCCGCGCTGGTGCGGCGGCGGGACGAAGAAGAGGGCAGCGAGCAGGCCCACCACGAGGATCCCGGCCGGCAGCAGCATCGCGTCGGACATCGCCCCGCTGAACGGCGCCAGCACCATGCCCGGAAGGTGGCCCGCCCCGGCCTCCGCCGGCTCGAAGCGCAGCCCGTGGGCGGCGATCCGCGAGTCCATCAGGACCGCGATCGCGGCGGAGCCGAGGACCGCGCCGACCTGACGGGTGGCGTTGTAGACACCGGCTCCCGCGCCCGCCCGGTGCATCGGCAGGCTGCGGGTGGCGGTGGCGCTGGTCGGTGACCAGACGAACGCGTTGCCGACGCCCAGCAGCACCATCGGCAGCAGGATCTGCCAGGTGGGGCTGTCGGCGGTCATCACCCGCGCCAGCCAGGCCAGCGACACTGCGGCGCAGACGAAGCCGAAGGTGGTCAGCAGTCTGGGGTGCAGCGAGTCGGTGAGCTTGCCCACGATCGGGGCGAGCACGATCGACATCACCGCCATCGGCACCAGCAGCAGGGCCGCCTCCATCGGCGACAGGCCACGCACCAGCTGCGCGTAGAGCATGAACGGGAACGCCATCGCGGTGATCGCGAAGCACATCGCGGTGATCGCCACGTTGGCCAGCGAGAAGTTGCGCTCGCGGAAGAGCACCAGGGGCACCAGCGGCTCCTGCCGGTTGCGCGCCTGCCACAGGACGAACCCGGCGAGCACCAGGAGGCCCAGCACGATCAGCCGCCACACGGTGACCACTCCGGTGATCGTGGACCAGTGGTACTGGTGGCCCTCCTGGATGCCGAAGACGAGCAGGAACATGCCGACGCCGCTGAGCGCCACGCCCAGCCAGTCGAACCGGTGCCGGTGGGTCTCGAGGTGCGGCACCATCCGCAGCGCCATCGCGAAGGCGACCACGCCGACCGGCACGTTGATGAAGAAGATCCACTCCCACCCGAGCCCGTCGACGAGGACGCCGCCGAGGATCGGGCCCACCAGGGTGGCGACGCCGGCGGTCGCGCCCCACATCGCCATCGCCTGGCCGCGTCGCTCAGAGGGGAAGATGCGGGTGATGATCGCCATCGTCTGCGGGGTCATCATCGCCGCGCCGAGGCCCTGCACGACCCGGGCCAGGATCAGCATCCCGATCGAGCCGGTCAGCCCGCACCACAACGACGACAGCGTGAAGACGAGCAGGCCGGCGAGGTAGACCTTGCGCGGTCCGATCCGGTCGCCGAGCCGGCCGGTGATCAGCACCGGGACGGCGTAGGCCAGCAGGTAGGCACTGGTCACCCAGAGCACGCTGTTGACGCCGGCGTGCAGGTTCTCGATGATCGCCGGCGTCGCGACCGAGACGATCGTCGAGTCGACCAGGATCATGAAGAACCCGATGCACAGCGCGATCAGCGCCGGCCACGGGTCCTTCTGGGCAGCAGGAGGCGTCGTGGCGCGGGACAGCGGCTGGGCGGAGGTCACAATGCTGTGCAACACCGCACCGACGCCAGCATTCCCGCAGGGGCAGCTGCCCACCGGCCGCCCCGGCTGCAGCCGGGCGTCGTAGGGTCGCGAGCATGAGCTTCCAGGACCTGATGGCCGGCCCACCCCCCACGCACCTGCCCGAGGACCCGGCCGCTGCCGAGGTGGAGCGGGGCGACGAGGTGCGGGACGTCGTACGCCGTCATCCCGCGTCGCCGTTCGTGTGGGCGACGCTGGCCGAGCACGCCCTCGCGGACGGCGACACCGATGACGTCACCGCCTATGCCTATGCCCGGGTCGGCTACCACCGCAGCCTCGACCTGCTGCGCCGCAACGGCTGGAAGGGGCACGGACCGGTGCCGTGGAGCCACGAGCCGAACCGTGGCTTCCTGCGGGCGCTCGCGGCGCTGACGACGGCCGCCGGCCGGATCGGGGAGGTCGACGAGGAGCAGCGCTGCCGGGAGTTCCTGCGCGACTCGAGCCCAGAGGCTTACGACACGCTGCTCTGACTCTCCCCGGGACACGCCGCTGGCCGTGCTGATCATCCTGTTCCTCATCGTCACCGCCGGGGCATCAGCTGCTCGACACCGGTCCTCTCAGCACTTGTCGCGCGGGACCGGGTCCTGCGGCACGAGCATCGTCCAGGCGCCGGGTTCGAGGTGCCAGGTACGGCGCGTCTCGGGGCCGCTGATCTCGCCGTCGGCGGTGATCCAGAAGTCCTCGCCGGTGATGGTGACCCGGGTGCCGCGCCGGCAGGCCACGTCCTCGCGCAGGGCATGGGAGCCGCGGACCAGGTTGGCGACGAAGCCGATCCGGGAGAGCGGGCCGGTGGCGAAGGAGACCATCACGTCGATCATGCCGTCCTGCGGGTCCGCGTCCGGGGTGACCGCCGTGCCACCGCCGACGGTGGCGCCGTTGCCGATCGCGACCATCATCACGTGCCGGTCCATGTCGGCGACGACCTCGCCGTCGACCTCGATGTGCAGCCGCACGAAGGGCGGGCGGACCGCGCTGATCGCCGCACCGACCGGATAGCCGAGGATCCCCAGCCCCACCGGGGACAGGCGCGCCTTCCACGTCGCCCCACGTCGGCTGGCGGCGGTGCTCGCCCCCGCGTGCACGTTGTTGACGACGATCTCGCCGAGCTCGTCGACGATCAGGTCCATCGGCCGCTCGACGCCGCTGACGATCGCCATCGCCGCCTCGGCCGGGTCCAGCGGGATCCCCACGGTCCGGGCGAAGTCGTTTCCGGTGCCCAGCGGCAGCAGCGCGAGGACGAACTCGGCCAGGTCGTGGCGACGGTGCAGCGCGGCGACGACGGCGTGGATGCTGCCGTCCCCGCCGGCGACCACGATCGGTCGGCTGCCGGCACGCTGCAGGGCGCCGTCGAGCTCGCCCGGGTGGCTCGTCGTGCACACCTCGACCGACGTGTGCGCGCGGAGCACGTCCAGCGCGACGTCGAGCGACTCCTGCTCGGAGCTGCCGGCGTCGGCGTTGGTGATCATCAGCAGCGGGTCCACGGGCGCCACAATAGGCTGCGCCGCACTTTGGCCCCTCGCCGCCGCTTGGTAGCGTGTGGCCGCCCACGACATGCCTCCCCCGGAGGGTCCAGATGCCCGCGATCGTCGTCCTCGGAGCCCAATGGGGTGACGAGGGCAAAGGGAAGGCAACCGACCTCCTCGCCACCAGCGACCCCATCGACTTCGTCGTGCGCACCAGCGGCGGTCACAACGCCGGCCACACGATCGTGGTCGACGGCGAGAAATTCGCGACCCACCTGCTGCCGAGCGGCATCCTCACCCCGGGGGCGACGTCGGTGATCGGCAACGGCGTGGTGGTCTCCCCCGAGGCCCTCTTCGCGGAGCTCGACGCGCTGCTCGAGCGGGGGGTGGAGATCGGCGGGCTCGTGGTCAGCGCGAACGCCCACGTGATCGCGTCGTACCACTCCACCATCGACAAGGTCACCGAGCGCTTCCTCGGCAAGAACCAGATCGGCACCACCGGACGGGGTATCGGCCCGGCCTACGCCGACAAGATCAGCCGCGTCGGCATCCGCGTGGCCGACCTCTTCGACGAGGGCATCCTGCGGCAGAAGGTCGAGGCCGCGCTCGACGTGCGCAACCAGCTGCTCGCCAAGGTCTACAACCGGCGCGCGGTGTCCGTGGACGCCGTGGTGGCGGAGCTGCTGTCCTACGTCGAGAGGCTCCGGCCCCTGGTGGCCGACACGTCCCTGCTGCTCAACAACGCCCTCGACGAGGGCCGGACGGTGCTCTTCGAGGGCGCCCAGGCCACCATGCTCGACGTCGACCACGGCACCTACCCGTTCGTCACCTCCTCCTCGCCGGTCGCCGGCGGCGTCTGCACCGGTGCCGGGGTCGGCCCGACCCGCATCGACCGGGTGATCGGGGTCGCCAAGGCCTACACGACCCGCGTCGGCTCGGGGCCCTTCCCCACCGAGCTCTTCGACGAGGACGGGGCGAACCTGCAGCGCATCGGCGGCGAGATCGGCGTCTCGACCGGCCGCACCCGCCGGTGCGGGTGGTACGACGCCGTGGTCGCCCGCTACTCCGCCCGGGTCAACGGGCTGACCGAGTTCTTCCTGACCAAGCTCGACGTGCTCGGATCCTGGGAGCGGATCCCGGTCTGCGTGGGCTACGAGATCGACGGCGTGCGGGTCGAGGAGATGCCGATGACGCAGACCGAGTTCCACCACGCCCGGCCGCTCTATGAGTTCTTCGACGGCTGGGGTTCGGACATCTCCGGCTGCCGCAGCTTCGAGGACCTGCCGAAGAACGCGCAGGTCTACGTCAAGGCGCTCGAGGAGATGTCCGGCGCGCCGTTCTGGGCCGTCGGCGTCGGCCCCGGCCGCGAAGAGACGGTCGTGCTGCGTTGAGGATGCTGCCTTGAGGGTGCTGGTCATCGGCAACGGCGGCCGGGAGCACGCGCTCGCGCTCGCCCTCGCGCGCGACCCCGAGGTCAGCGAGGTGCACGCGGCACCCGGCAACCCGGGCATGGCCGCCTGTGCCGAGCTCCACGGTGTCGATCCACGGCTGGACATCATGGACGGCACAGCGGTCGCGTCGCTCGCCGCGGCCATCGGCACCGACCTGGTCGTGATCGGCCCGGAGGCTCCGCTGGCGGCCGGGGTTGCCGACGCTGTCCGCGCCCTGGGGATGGCCTGCTTCGGCCCGTCGGCCGCGGCCGCCGTGCTCGAGGGCTCCAAGGCCTTCGCCAAGGACGTGATGGCCGCCGCCGAGGTGCCGACCGCCGCCGCGCTGGTGTGCGTCTCGACCGCCGAGGTGACCGGTGCGCTCTCGGAGCTCGGGCCCCCCTACGTGGTCAAGGACGACGGCCTGGCCGCAGGCAAGGGCGTCGTGGTCACCGACGACCGCTCTGTCGCGCTCGAGCACGCCGCGCTGGTCCTCTCGCCGTCGGGGGGCGGGCGGGTCGTCGTCGAGGAGTTCCTCGACGGTCCCGAGGTCTCGCTCTTCGCGATCACCGACGGCAGCACGGTGGTGCCCCTCCAGCCCGCCCAGGACTTCAAGCGCATCCACGACGGTGACCTGGGCCCGAACACCGGCGGGATGGGCGCCTACACGCCACTGCCCTGGGCGCCTGCCGACCTCATCGACGAGGTCTGCGCCCGAGTCCTGCAGCCGACCGTCGACGAGCTGGGCCGCCGCGGCACCCCCTTCCAGGGCCTCCTCTACGCCGGCCTCGCGCTCACGGCGCGCGGGGTGCGGGTGATCGAGTTCAACGCCCGCTTCGGGGACCCCGAGACCCAGCCCCTCCTGGCGCTGCTGGACGAGTCCGCCGGCCCAGGCCTGGGTGCGCTCCTGCTCGCCGCCGCCGAGAGTCGCCTGCACGAGCTCCCTCCGCCCCGCTGGCGCGACGCCGCGGCGGTCGCGGTCGTGATGGCCTCGCGCGGCTACCCCGCGTCGTCGTCGCACGGCGACCAGATCACCGGCATCGCCGACGCCGCGGCACTCGACGGCGTGACCGTCGTCCACGCCGGAACGGACCTGGCCGGTCCCGGTCCCGCCGCGGGCCAGCTCGTCACCGCGGGCGGCCGCGTGCTCGCGGTCGTCGGCGTCGGACCCACGGTGGCCGACGCGCGGGGACGCGCCTACGCCGGGGTGCAGAAGATCGACTTCCCGGGCAAGCAGTACCGCACGGACATCGCCGCTGCCGCCGGCTGAGCGGACTGCCGGGGTCCGCTGCTGCTGGACAGCCCGTGGCGCAACCCAGGGTTGGGCCCGTGGAAGAATCCTGGCCGTGACCGTCCCGAACGTCCTGGCGACGAGGTACGCCGGCGCCGACCTTGCCCGGATCTGGTCGCCGGAGCACAAGGTCGTGCTCGAGCGGCAGCTGTGGATCGCCGTGCTGAAGGCGCAGCGCGACCTCGGCGTCGTCGTACCGGATGGGGTCGTGGAGGCCTACGAGAAGGTCGTGGGAGACGTCGACCTGGCGAGCATCGCGGCGCGGGAGAGGGTCACCCGCCACGACGTGAAGGCGCGGATCGAGGAGTTCTGCGCGCTCGCCGGGCACGAGCACATCCACAAGGGGATGACCTCGCGGGACCTGACCGAGAACGTCGAGCAGCTGCAGGTCCGCTCGTCGCTGCAGCTGGTGCGACGCCGGATGGTGGCCGCGCTGGCTCGCCTCGGCCGGCTCGCCGTCGAGCACGAGGCGACGGTGATGGCCGGGCGGTCACACAACGTCGCAGCCCAGGCCACCACGCTGGGCAAGCGCTTCGCCACCGTTGCCGACGAGATGCTGGCCGCGCTGGCCCGGCTCGACGACCTGGTCGCGCGCTACCCGCTGCGGGGGATCAAGGGTCCGATGGGCACCGCGCAGGACATGCTCGACCTGCTCGACGGCGACACCGCGAAGCTCGAGGAGCTGGAGCAGCGCGTCGCAGCGCACCTCGGCTTCCGAAAGGTGCTCACCAGCGTCGGCCAGGTCTATCCACGATCGCTGGACCTCGACGTCGTCTCCGCTCTGGTGCAGGTGGTGGCCGGCCCGTCGAGCCTGGCCACCACGATCCGGCTGATGGCCGGGCAGGAGCTGGTCACCGAGGGTTTCAAGGAGGGCCAGGTCGGCTCGTCGGCGATGCCGCACAAGATGAACACGCGCTCCTGCGAGCGGGTCAACGGCCTGGCGGTGGTGCTGCGCGGCCACCTCTCCATGGTCAGCGAGCTCGCCGGTGACCAGTGGAACGAGGGCGACGTGTCCTGCAGCGTGGTGCGCAGGGTCGCCCTGCCGGACGCCTTCTTCGCCACCGACGGGCTCTTCCAGACGTTCCTGACCGTGCTCGACGAGTTCGGCGCGTTCCCGGCCGTCATCCAGCGCGAGCTCGAGCGCTACCTGCCCTTCCTGACGACCACCAAGGTGCTGATGACCGCCGTGCGCAACGGCGTCGGCCGCGAGGAGGCGCACGAGGCGATCAAGCAGCATGCGGTCGCGGTCGCGCTGGAGATGCGCCAGGGCCTGGAGCGCAACGATCTCTACGACCGGCTGGCGGCCGACCCCAGGCTCGGCCTGACCCGCGAGCAGATCGAGGGGCTGGTGGCGGAGCCGATCGCGTTCACCGGTGCGGCGGTCGACCAGGTGCGGGGCGTCGTACGCCGGGTCGCGCAGGTCGTCGAGGGCGATCCGGAGGCGGCGGCGTACACGCCCGGGACCATCCTGTGACCCGGACCAGCCGGCGTGACCGACTCGCCCGGAGAGTCGGCCTATGAGCCGGCGAGCCTGACCTCGAGCGCGACCTCGAACTCCAGCAGGCTCGCTCCGGTCATCACCGTTGGCCCCCGCTCGCCCTTGTGGGCGGCGCGCGCGTCGCCCGCCACGCGCGGGTGGAACGGGTCGAGGTGGTCGAGGCTCAGGCGACCGGAAGCACCGGCTTCGCCACCCGCTGACGCGTCGGCCGGACGGCCAGCAGGGCGACCCCGGCGACGATCGTCCAGAGGACGAAGACGAAGAGGGTGAAGAAGAACGGCGCGAGGATGCCGCACACGCCGGCGACCGCCGAGAAGACGCGGAGCCACGACGGCAGCGGCGACCTCGCCGCCAGCACCAGCGCGATCACGCCGGCGAAGAACGCCGGTCCGCACACGCTCAGCAGGTTGCCGATCTCGCTGACCGCGTAGATCACCGGGAAGGGTACCCCGGTCTGGACGGCGTGGCCGCCCTCCGCCATCGCGACGTCGAGACCGCCGGCGACGAAGGCGCCCACGACGCTGACGGCGGTCCCCGCGATCGACAGCCCCCAGATCAGCTCGCCGAGCGGTCGGTGCGGACCGTCGGCTCCGAGCGAGCGCAGGGCAGTGCCGAACACGAGCAGGCCGAGACTGGCGGACGCCCCGACAAAGGCGATCGCGAAGGCTGCCGGCCAGTGGCCGCTGGCGATGTAGTCGCCGATCTTCGGTGGTTCGTAGGCGCCACCTGGTGCGCCGAGGCTCATGAAGGCGAAGGTCACGCCGAGGCCGTAGACCAGCAGGCCGATCCCGGCCGCCTTGGGAATGGTGCGCATTGCCGTCCTCCTGGGGTGCGGGTCCCGTTGTCGGGACACCGAGGACGTTAGGTATCCGGACCCCGCGCGGGCGTCGTGCGCGGTCACGATTTCGGCGTCCCCTGCAGGTGGGACGGCGAGATCCTCCGGAAGAAGGACGCGTGGGCGCTCACGAGCCCCTACCGTCGGGGGATGACCCGCCGGAGCTGGGCCCTCGACGCGGCGATCGCGCTGGTGGTCGCCGCGCTCGGCGTGCTCGAGGCGGTGGCGGGTGTCGACAGCACGCACCGGCAGGGGCCCGTCTGGGCGCAGGCGGGGCTGTACGTGGTCACCGGCGGGCTGCTGGCCGTCCGACGCCTCTCCCCGATCGGCTGCCTGCTCGCGATCGTGGCTGTGAGCACCGCCGAGTTCGCGGTGTTCGGCTCGCCGGAGGGCATGGCCATCGCCCTGCCGGGGATCGTCGCCGGCTACACCATCGGGCGCCGGGTCGACGGGCGCCGCTCCTGGTGGGGGCTGCTGCTGGCCGTCGTGCTGTGGGCGGCCTGGTCCGGCCTCGACCCGATGAACAAGAACCTCGACCAGAGGTGGCTGACGCTCGTGTGGCTGGCGCCGTGGGTCATCGCGTGGCTGGTCGGCGCCCTGGTCCGCGCGACCGCCCAGGCGACCGAGCAGCGCCGGCAGGTGCGCCAGCAGCGGGCGTCCCGCGCGGTCGCCGAGGAGCGCAACCGCATCGCGCGCGAGCTGCACGACGTGATCGGCCACAGCGTCAGCGTGATGACCGTGCAGGCATCGGCGGTGCGCCGGCGGCTGGGCGACGACCAGGCGATCGAGCGGCAGGCGCTCGAGACCGTCGAGGCGGTCGGCCGGGAGGCATTGTCCGAGATGCGCCGGATGGTCGGCGTGCTGCGCCAGGACGGCGCCGGCCCGGACAGGGAGCCGCCACCCGGGCTCGCCCAGGTCGACCGGCTGGTGGCGAAGTTCCGCACGGCCGGGCTGCACGTGGAGCTGGACGTCGCCGGCGGCACCGCGGAGCTCGCACCCGGGCTCGACCTGACCGCCTACCGCCTGCTGCAGGAGGGACTCACCAACGCCCTGCGGCACGCCATCGCCCCGACCCGGGTCGACGTGGTCATCACCCGCACCAGGGGCGTGCTCGAGATCGCGGTCCGTGACGACGGTCGCGGGCACGTCGACGGTGCGGAGCCCGGCCACGGCCTGCTCGGCATGCGGGAGCGCGTCTCGGTCTACGGCGGGTCGCTGGCCGCCGGGCCCCGGTCGACCGGCGGGTTCGAGCTGGTGGCCACGCTGCCGTTGAGCGACGTACCCGCCGCGGCCGTCCAGCAGGAGGCGACGTGACCACCGGAGCGGACATCAGCGTGCTGGTGGCCGACGACCAGGTCCTGGTGCGGCGCGGCTTCCGGATGGTGCTGGAGATCGAGGCCGACCTCGAGGTCGTGGGCGAGGCGGGCGACGGTGACGAGGCGGTGGCCGAGGCGCGGCGGCTGCGGCCCGACGTCGTGCTGATGGACGTGCGGATGCCCGGCACCGACGGCATCGAGGCGACCCGGAGGCTCACCGCCGACCCGGGGAACACCACGCGGGTGGTGATGCTGACGACGTTCGACATGGACGAGTACGTCTACGAGGCGCTCCAGGCCGGCGCTTCCGGCTTCCTGCTCAAGGACGTCGAGCCGGAGCTGCTGGTGGCCGGCATCCGGGCGGTGCACGCCGGGGAGTCGCTGCTCGCCCCGACGGTGACGCGCCGGATGATCGAGTCGTTCCTGCAGCGCCCCCCGACCCTGGACCGTACGGCGCAGCAACGCCTCGGCACCCTCACCGCCCGCGAGCGGGAGACGCTGGGGCTGCTCGCCCGCGGGCTGACCAACGCCGAGATCGCCGAGGAGCTGTTCGTCTCCGAGACGACGGTGAAGACCCACGTCGGCCGCGTGCTGATGAAGCTGCGGCTGCGCGACCGGGTGCAGGCGGTGATCTTCGCCTACGAGACCGGGCTGGTCCGCGAGGGGCCGCTGGCTCGGTAGCCTCGGGCCCATGTCCACCACCCCTGCCGTGCAGCTGGCCGAGAAGCTCTGGCGGATCCCGACGATGCCGATGTCGTGGCTGAACTCCTTCGCGTTCGTCGACGACGACGGCAGTGTCACGCTCGTCGACACCGGCATCAAGAAGGCGGCGCCGAAGATCGTCGCGGGGCTCGCAGCGATCGGAAAGCACCCGAAGGACGTGCAGCGGATCGTGCTCACCCACGCTCACCCCGACCACGCCGGCGGCGCCGCGGAGATGGCGAGCCGCACCGGGGCGCCCGTGCACCTCCACGACGCCGAGCATGCCTGGGCGGAGGCCGGGGAGGTGCTCGCCAGGCCCGGGGAGACCACCGTCCTCGGTCGGTTGCTGACCAGGGTGATGAAGCCGACGTACGAGCCGTTCGAGCCCGGACCGGCGCTTCGCGACGACGAGGTGCTGCCGATCGCCGGCGGTCTGCGCGTCGTGCACACGCCCGGGCACTCGCCCGGCCACGTCTCGCTGATGCACGAGCCGAGCGGCGTGCTGGTCACCGGTGACGCGATCGTGAACGTGGGCGGCGTCCGCTGGTCGCCGAAGTCCCTGTGTGCGGACTTCGCGATGAGCAAGCAGACCGCCCACGTGCTCGGCGAGCTCGACTACGACGTCGCCGCCTTCACCCACGGCACCGAGATCAGGGACAACGCCCGAGAGCGGGTCCGCGGCTTCCTGCGCGCCATGCAGTGACCGCGGCGCTCGACGTCAGTGGATGACGACCGGCGGTGCCTCGTCGTCGGCCTCGAGCCCGGTGTCGGGCTCGGAGTCGGGCACGTCGCGGTGCCGGCGCGGCAGCAGCAGGGCCGGCACCAGGGTCAGTGCGACCAGCCCCCAGGCCACCCAGTAGGTGTGCGCGAACGCGGCCCCGGCCTGATCGAGACCGTCGGCCACCACGTGCGGCGGGATGTGCAGCAGGGCGGCCAGCTGGGCGAACGCCGACGGCCGGGTGCTGTGCATGATCGCGGCACCGGCCTCGGTCAGGCCGCCGGGCAGCTGCGGGACCTGGGTGCTGCCCGGGATGACCGGTGAGCTGTTGAGGTGGTCGGTGAGCAGGACCGACATCAGCGCGACACCGCAGGAGCTGGCCACCTGCTGGGTGATGTTGAGCAGCGTGGACCCGCGGGCGACCTCGTGGTGCCGGAGCACCTTCAAGGCCGCGGTGAACAGCGGCATCATCGTCGCGCCCATCCCGAGGCCCATCACGAAGAGGGTGCCGATCAGGAAGGTGTAGGACGTGTCCGCGCCGACCTGGGTGAGGCCGAGCAGGCCGACCAGGATCACGGAGATGCCCACCGGCACGATCCGCCCGATCGGCAGCCGGTCGGCCAGGGCGCCGGCGATCGGCATGGTCAGCATCGCGCCGATGCCCTGCGGCGCGACGAGCAGACCGGCATGCAGCGTGGACTGCCCACGCACCTCCTGGAAGTAGGTCGGCACCAGCAGCAGCCCGCCGAAGAAGGCGCCCGCGAAGAGGAACATGGTGATCACCGAGACGGTCAGGTCACGGTTGCGGAAGAGCCGGAGGTCCAGCAGCGGGTGCGCCGGCCGGAAGGAGTGCAGCACGAACAGCGCCATCAGCACGGCACCGCCCAGCATCGTGCCCCACACCTTCGGGGCCGCGAAGGTGCCCTCGCTCGGGATCGAGGAGACGCCGTAGAGGAACAGCGCCAGGCCGGGCGACATCAGCGCCATCCCCAGGAAGTCGAAGGACTCCGAGGGCTCGGGGGCGTCCTTCTCCAGCACGCGCCAGGCGTAGATCATCGCGATCACGCCGAGCGGCACGTTGATCAGGAAGATCCAGTGCCAGCTGGCGATCTGGATCAGCCAACCGCCGAGGATCGGTCCGAGGATCGGGCCGAGCAGCATCGGCACACCGAGCACGGCCATCAGCCGGCCCATCCGCTTCGGGCCGGCGGCCCGCGTCATGATCGTCATCCCGAGCGGCATCAGCATCCCGCCGCCCAGCCCCTGGAGCACCCGGAAGCCGATCAGCATCTGGATGCTGGCGGCCGTCGAGCACAGCGCCGAGCCGGCCGTGAACAGCAGGATCGCGGTGATGTAGAGGCGTTTGGTGCCGAACCGGTCCGCAGCCCAGCCCGACAGCGGGATCACCGTGGCCAGGGCCAGGGTGTAGGCCGTCACCGTCCAGGCGACGTGCGCGTAGGAGACGGGCGAGTCCTTGCTGCCGAAGACGTTCTGGAAGGTCGGCAGCGCGACGTTCACCACGGTGATGTCGAGGATCGACATGATGGCGCCGAGCACCACGACGCCAGCCACCTTCAGCACGGCGGCGTCGATGTTCTCGGGGTACTCCGGTGCGGAGTGGGAATTGCTCACCGGGACATTCTCCCGCCGCCCGCAAGCTCATTGTCGGCGGGCCAGCAGTGCGTCGAGCTTCGCCTCGAGCCGGGCGACGTCGGCGGCGGTCGCCGACTCCTCCTCGGGCTTGATCGTGGCGACGATGGCACCGCCGGGCTCGATGGTCAGCCGCTGCACGTCGGTGACCTCGTTGGCATTCTGTCGCCGTAGCGCCGCCTCGACGTCGGCCTGGCGCAGGCCCTCGCGGCGCAGGGCGGCCTTGTCCCACTCGCCGTCGGTGACCAGCGTGGTCGGGGAGCCCTCGAGCAACCGGGCGACCCGGTCGTTGCGCCGGACCACCCGCACGACCACGGCGTTGACCCCGATCAGCACGACCGCGCCGATCAGCCCCCCGGCCAACGAGTTGTCGGGCCCGATGATCGCGTTCTGCACGACGTTGGACAGCAGCAGCATCACCACCAGGTCGAAGGCGTTGAGCTGGGCGAGGTCACGTTTGCCGGCGAGGCGCAGGATGATCGCGAGCGCGAGGTAGACCGCCACCGTGCGGATGATCTTGTCGGAGGCCGGGACCCCGAGGTGCATCAGGTCGTTCCACATGCGGCTCATGGTGCCCTCACCGCCGGCGCCGCCGGACCGACGCGCCGTTAGGGTGACGACGTGGCCCAGACGAACATCCCCGCCGCCCCGGCGATCGAGGGCGCCACCCACGTGCACTCCGGGAAGGTCCGGGACCTCTACCGGATCGACTCCGGTGAGCACGCCGGCCGGCTGCTGATGGTGGCCAGCGACCGGATCTCGGCGTTCGACTTCGTCCTCGACTCCACGATCCCCGACAAGGGCGAGATCCTCACCCGGATGTCGCTGTGGTGGTTCGACCAGCTCGGCGACCTGGTGCCCAACCACATCGTCTCCACCGACGTCCCCGACGCTGTCCGCGGCCGTGCAGTGGTCTGCGAGCCGCTGACGATGTTCCCGGTCGAGTGCGTCGCCCGCGGCTACCTCACCGGCTCGGGGCTGATCGACTACCGGGCCACCGGCGAGGTGTGCGGCATCCCGCTGCCGCCCGGCCTCGAGGACGGCAGCCGGCTGCCCTCGCCGGTGTTCACCCCGGCGACCAAGGCCGACCTGGGGGACCACGACGAGAACGTGTCGTACGACGCCGTCGGCGATCGCGTCGGCGACGAGGTGGCGGCCCGGCTCCGCGAGCTGACCCTGGCCGTCTACCGCCGCGCCGAGGGCATCGCCCGGGAGCGCGGCATCATCGTGGCCGACACCAAGCTCGAGTTCGGCTCTCAGGGCGCCGGGATCGTGCTGGCCGACGAGGTGCTCACTCCGGACTCGAGCCGGTTCTGGCCCGCGTCCGACTGGCAGCCGGGACGGGCCCAGCCGTCCTACGACAAGCAGGTCGTGCGCAACTGGCTGACCTCGCCGGAGAGCGGCTGGGACCGCTCCGCCGGCGAGCGGCCACCGGCGCTGCCGGCGCAGGTCGTCGACCTGACGCGCGCCCGCTACGTCGAGGCGTTCGAGCTGCTGACCGGTGAGAAGTTCCGGGCAGGCAGCAGATGACCCGCTTCGTCATCGACCCGGACGTGGCCCTGCGCCTCGCAGTCGAGCGCACGGCGATCGGTGGCGAGCACCAGCTGGTGGCGCCGACCCTGCTGCGCTCCCAGCTGCTCGCCACGCTCTTCCGGTCCGTCCGCCGCGGGGAGCTCACGGAGGCTGAAGCGTCGGCACACGTCGACTACGTGCGCGGGCTGCGGATCCGCCTCCTCGGCGACCGCGTGCTGCAGCGGGTGGCCTGGCGGATCGCCGAGCAGCTCGGTTGGGAGGACACCTACACCGCCGAGTACGTCGCGGTCACCACACTGCAGGCCGACGCGCTCGTCACGCTCGACGAGGATCTGGCCCGGTCGGTCTCCGGCCTGGTGACGGTCGCCCCCTACGGATCGCTGACCGGATAGGACACCAGCGGGCGGGTCGTCGTACCTCCCAGTAGGTTGGAGCCCGAAGCCACCAAGGGAGGTCGCAGTGCTCAACTTGTCCGTCGTCCTCGAGGACTCCGCCCGCCGCTATCCGGACCGCGACGCCGTGGTGCTCGGCGCGACCCGGCTGACCTACCGGCAGCTCGACGCGGCCGCCAACCAGGTCGCGAACCTCCTCCGGGGTCGAGGCATCCGACCCGGCGACAGGGTCGCGCTGACCTGCCCGAACCTGCCCTTCTTCCCGATCGTCTACTACGGCATCCTCAAGGCGGGCGCGGTCGTGGTGCCGATGAACGTGCTCAACAAGTCCCGCGAGGTCACCTACTACCTCGAGGACTCCGGGGCGAAGGCCTACTTCTGCTTCCAGGGCACGCCGGACCTGCCGATGGGCACGGAGGGCAAGGCGGGGTACGACGCCGCCGGGGCCTGCGAGCACTTCTTCCTCGTGATGGCCGACCCGGCCGCACCCGCGAGCATCGACGGTGTCGAGACGCTGGGCCAGGCCCTGCAGGGGCAGTCGCCGGTGTTCGAGACCGTGGTCCGCGACGAGACCGACACGGCCGTCATCCTCTACACGAGCGGCACCACCGGCCAGCCCAAGGGCGCCGAGCTGTCGCACTCCAACCTGGTGCTCAACGCGCTGACCTCCAACCGGCTCTTCGACTCCAAGCCGGCCACCGACGTGCACCTGGTGACGCTGCCGCTCTTCCACTCCTTCGGCTCGACGGTGAACATGAACGCGGGCCTGTCGATGGCCGCGACCCTCGTGCTGCTGCCGCGCTTCGACGCCGAGCAGGCGGTCGCGCTGCTGGACAAGGAGGAGGTCACCCTCTTCGCCGGGGTGCCGACGATGTACTGGGGCCTCCTGGGCGCGCTGGGTTCTGCCTCCGGGGCGGACGGCGTCGACGTCGACGTCGACAAGATCGCGCGAAACCTGCGGGTCGCGGTCTCGGGCGGCGCCAGCCTGCCGGTGGAGATCATCCGCAAGGTCAAGGAGCGCCTGCACGTCCAGATCCTCGAGGGCTACGGACTCTCCGAGACCTCGCCGGTGGCCACCTTCTCCGACCCCGACCGGGACCCCCGGCCCGGCTCGATCGGCATCCCGATCTGGGGCATCGAGTGCAGGCTGGTCGACGAGGAGTGGAACGAGGTCAACGCCGACGGCAGCGACGAGGACGCCGTCGGGGAGATCGCGGTCCGTGGTCACAACATCATGAAGGGCTACCTCAACCGGCCAGAGGCGACCGCCGAGGTGATGAAGGACGGCTGGTTCCGCACCGGCGACCTGGCCCGTCGCGACAAGGACGGCTTCTACTACATCGTCGACCGGTCGAAGGACATGATCATCCGCGGCGGCTACAACGTCTATCCCCGCGAGGTCGAGGAGGTGCTGATGACCCACCCCGACGTCTCGCTCGCGGCCGTGGTCGGCGTCCCGCACGAGTCCCACGGCGAGGAGATCAAGGCGTTCGTGATCATGAACGAGGGCGCCGCGACCACCGAGGACGAGCTGGTCGCCTGGGGCAAGGAGCAGATGGCGTCCTACAAGTACCCACGCATCGTCGAGTTCGTCCCGAGCCTGCCGATGACTGCGACCGGGAAGATCCTCAAGCGCGAGCTCATCTAGACTGACCGCCGCCAGCACCGACTCCGTAGGGAGAACTCCTTATGCCGCGTGTCGTCGTCGACGTCATGCCCAAGCCCGAGATC
>JAICXL010000063.1 GCA_025980475.1 Nocardioidaceae bacterium
GATGGAGACAGCAGCCTCGCAGGATCTCGACGGCGTCACCGTGGTCCCGCTCCTGCTGCAGTACGTCGCGGGGCACCGCCACCCGGCCGGCGTCACGGCGATGCTGGACCAGCTCGAGGTCTGGCAACGGGCCGGCGCCCACCGGCGCAAGGCCGCACCCGGCGACGCGCAGTACCAGGACGCCGCCGCCGTCGCCATCTCCGACGAGCTCGTCCCGAACCTGATCCGCGCGCTCTACGACCCGATCCTGGCCTCGGGCGGCATCAGCGGCGTGTCCTCCACCGGCGGTGCGTCGGTTCCCGGCTACGCCGTGCTGCCGATGCAGTGGGTGAACACCCCCGACTCCGGCGGCGCGCACCTCGGCTCCGCCTACGACGGCGGCTTCGAGGGCTACCTGATGTCGACCCTGCAGCAGCTGCTCGGCAGGCACCCCGGCGACGGGTTCTCAGCCCCGCTGTCGCGGCACGAGTGTGGTGGCGGTCCGTCGACGTGCCGGGCGGCAATCGACGCGGCGCTGCAGCAGACCTACGACGCACTGGTGAAGGCCAACGGCACCTCCGACGTCGCGTCGTGGACCGCCTCCACCGACTCCGCGGCGGCGGGTCAGACGATGCCGGGATACGACGCGATCGCGTTCCGGGCGTTGGGCATCGTCGGCCAGCCCACGATCGACTGGCAGAACCGACCGACCTTCCAGCAGGTGGTGGAGTTCCCGCGGCACCGGCCCCGTTGACCTCCCAGCGGCCGACGGCTGAATAATCTGCCGGGTGACCGACCAGTCCACGACCGTCTTCCGCAACGGCCCCGTCTTCCGCGCCGACGCCGCCCGCTCCTGGGCCACCGCGGTGGCGGTGCGTGACGGCAGCATCGTGGCGGTGGGCGGCGACGAGGAGGTGGCGCCGTACCTCCGAGATGCCGGCGAGGTGGTCGACCTCGAGGGCCGGCTCCTGCTGCCGGGCTTCGTCGACGCCCACGTGCATCCCGTGATGGGCGGCCTCGAGCGGATCCGCTGCGACCTGACCGACGGACACGCCCTGGCCGACTACCAGGCCACGATCGGAGAGTACGTCGACCGGCATCCTGGTCGCCCCTGGGTCCTTGGCGGCGGCTGGAGCATGGGCGCCTTCGAGAACGGCTGCCCGACCGCTGCCCAGCTCGACGCCGTGGTCGGCGACCGGCCGGCCTTCCTGCCCAACCGGGACCATCACTCTGCGTGGGTGAGCAGCCGCGCCCTCGATCTCGCCGGGATCGACGCCTCGACCCCCGACCCGGCCGACGGGCGGATCGAGCGCGACGCGTCCGGCAGGCCGACCGGCGCGTTGCACGAGGGCGCGGCCGGCCTGGTCGAGCGGCTGGTCCCGGCGACGACGCAGGCCGACTTCGACGAGGCGCTGGCGGTGGGCCAGGCCTACCTGCACTCGCTGGGCGTCGTCGGGTGGCAGGACGCCTGGGTCGAGGTGGACGGCGACGGACCGTCGGTCCACGCTGCCTACCTGCGGGCGCAGGCCGCCGGCACCCTCACGGCCCGCGTGGTGGGCTGCCTGTGGTGGCCCCGCGAGAGGACGCCCGACGAGGTGGCGGACCAGGTGGCCCGCTTCGTCGCGGTGCGGGAGCAGACCGCCGGCGCGGGGGGAAGGTACGACGCCGGCACCGTCAAGATCATGCTCGACGGGGTGGCGGAGACGGGCACCGCCGCGATGCTGGAGCCCTACCTCGACCGCTGCGGGCACCCGACAGGCAACACCGGTCTCAGCTTCGTCGGGGGCCAGCTGCTGCGGTCGATCGTGAGCCGGCTCGACGCGGCCGGGTTCCAGGTCCACTTCCACGCCCTCGGCGACCGGGCGGTGCGCGACGCGCTCGACGCGGTCGCGGCCGCACGCCGGGCCAACGGGACCGGCGACCGGCGCCACCACCTGGCCCATCTCCAGGTCGTGCACCCCGACGACGTCCGGCGCTTCCGCGAGGTCGGTGCGGCGGCGACCCTGCAGGCGCTGTGGGCGACCCATGAGCCGGAGATGGACGAGCTGACGATCCCGTTCCTCGGCGACCGGCGGGCCGGCTGGCAGTACCCCTTCGGAGACCTCTACCGCTCCGGTGCCACCCTGGCGATGGGCAGCGACTGGCCGGTGAGCAGTCCGGACCCGCTGGCGGCGATCCACGTCGCGGCCAACCGGGTCTCCCCGGTCGCTCCGGCGGGGACACCGGCCTTCCTGCCCGGCCAGGCGCTCCCACTGTCGGTGGCGCTGGCGGCCTACACCGCCGGGTCGTCCTACGTCTCGCGTCTCGAGGGCGTCAGCGGCTCGGTCTCGGTCGGGCACAGTGCTGACCTCGTCGTCCTCGACCGGGATCCCTTCGCACACCCGACCACGCAGATCGCCCGAGCCCGGGTGGATCGCACCTACGCCGGCGGGCGGCTCGTGCACCAGGCCTGAGCCCTCCCGGCGCCCGGTTTGCCCTGCCGTGCTGCGGGTATCGGGCGACGTGGCGGTGCTCAACCTGCTCATCGACAGGCCCCCGGACGCGGTGTGGCGCGTGCTTCGCGACGGCTGGACCTACGCCCGCTGGGTGGCCGGCACCCAGCAGATCCGCGAGGTGGACGACGACTGGCCCGCGGTCGGGTCCAAGATCCACTTCACCGCCGGGATAGGTCCGCTGCAGTTCGATGACGTCACCTACGTCCGGAACCTCTCCGACGAGCGCCTGGAGCTGCAGGCCTACGCCGGCAGGATGGGCAGCGCTCGGGTCTCCATCGAGGTGATGGCGTGGGGCGAGGGCAGGACGCTGGTCATCATCGACGAGCACCCGTTGACCGGTCCGCCCGCGCGGTTCCACAACGCCCTGGTCGAGCTGCTGCTGAGGGTGCGCAACCGGAAGATGGCTGCGGCGCTCAAGGGCGTCGTCGAGGGCGAGCAAGCCGGGTCGTCCGGCTGACGCACGTCGGGCTCACTTGCCGATCGCCATCCGGGTCATCGCGGCAGCGACCCTCTGCCCGCGGCTGCGCCAGCCGCGGATCGCCGCGCGGGCGGCGTTGGAGCCGCAGGCCCCGTGGACCGCGCCCCCCGGGTGGGCGCCCGCCGAGGCGAGGTAGAGGCCGCTGACGGGTGTCTCCGGTCGCCCCAGGCCCGGGGTCGGACGGAACACGAGCTGCTGGTGCACGGCGGTGGTGCCGCCGTTGATCGCGCCCCCGACGAGGTTCGCGTTGTGGGCGTTGAGCTCACCGGGGGCGGTGATCTCCCGGGCGATGATCCGGTCGCCCAGTCCCGGCGCGAACCGTTCGATGTGCGCCTGCATCCGGTCGGCGAAGCGCTGCTTCTCGTCGGGCGACCAGCTGCCGGTGAGGTCGCCGCCGGAGTCGCCGCGCACCTGCCGAGGGACGTGGGTGTAGGCCCACAGCGACTCGGTGCCGTCCGGGGAACGGGTGCGGTCGGCGGTGGTCATCTGGCCCACGAGCAGGAAGGGGTGCGCCGGCACGCGCCCCATGGCGAGGTCGGCGGTGTAACCGGTCATCTCGTCCAGGTCGGAGGCCACGTGGACCGTCCCCGCGCGGGCCGTCTCAGGCGACGACCACGGCACCGGGCCGTTCAGCGCCCAGTCCACCTTGAAGGTGGAGAAATCCCACTGGAAGCGACGCAGGTCGTCACGCAGGCGCGCCGGCAGGTGCTCCCAGCCCACGAGACCTCCGTAGAGCGACGTGACCGCCACGTCCGCGAGGACGGCCCGGCGCGCCGGGATCTCCTCCCCCGCAGCTGTCCGCACAGCCACAGCCCGGCCGCCCCGGACCACCACCTGGTCGACGCGACGGCCGCACAGGACCGTGCCACCGCGGCTCTCGAGCCGGCGCACCAGGGCAGCGGTGAGCTGGCCGGCGCCGCCCTCCGGCACCGGCCACCCGACCTGCTGGCCGAGCATGGCCAGCAGCCAACCGAAGACCGTGCTCCCGGCCGACTCCGGCATCAGGTCGGCATGCATGGAGCATCCGGCGAGGAGCAGGGCGGCGCCGGGCCCCGAGAACTCCTCCTCGGCCAGCCGGCGCACGGGCAGCAGGCCGAAGCGGACGAACCGCAGCAGGCCCGGGAGCTTCAGCTCCGCGGCCAACCGCAGGCCCGAGCGCACGGGTGGGAACGGCACGAAGAGGGCATCCATCAGGTGCGGCCCGAGCCGCTCCCACAGGTCGTAGAGCCGTCGCCAGGCCTCGCCGTCCCCGGCGCCCAACTCCTCCAGCCCGCGGCTGGTCCGGTCGAGGTCGCGGTCGAGCACCGCCGCCCGGCCGTCCGGCAGCGGGTGGGCCAGCACGTGATCGGCATGCACCCAGCGCAGGCCGTGCTGCTCGAGCTCCAGTGCCGCGATCGACCGGGAGACGGCCGCCATGGGGTAGAAGGCGCTGCAGAGGTCCCGCACGAAGCCGTCGGCGGGCCCAGGAGCGCTGCGCACCGCACCGCCGGGCTCGTCCTGCTCCTCGACCACCACGACGTCCCAGCCGGCGTCGGCGAGCACGTTCGCAGCGACGAGTCCGTTCGGCCCGGCGCCGACCACCACCGCGTCAGCCATCGCACGCGGGTACCCGGCCCCACCGGGGCGAAACCCGCACGGTGACTGACAGGATCGCACCATGGTCGCCGAGGTGGTCACGGGAGCAGCCCTCGCCAGCTGGGCCTACCTGGTGCTCGCCCACGGCCGCTTCTGGCTCCCTCCGCGGCTGCCTCCAGCGAGGGTGCCCCCGACCCCGTGGCCGTCGGTCGTCGCGGTCGTGCCCGCCCGGGACGAGGCTGAGGTGCTGCCGGAGACGCTGCCCAGCCTCGTCGGCCAGGGCTACCCGGGTCCCTTCCAGGTGGTGCTCGTCGACGACGACAGCACCGACGGCACCGGCGACTGCGCGGCGCAGCTCGGGGCGCGGGTGATCCGGTCCCCAGGGCCTCCACGGGGGTGGTCGGGCAAGGTGGCGGCGATGGCGGCCGGCGTGGAGGCGGCCGGCGCTCCGGACTTCGTGCTCTTCACCGATGCGGACATCGCCTGGCCGCCCGGCGCCGTGACGGAGCTGGTCACCGCTGCGGCTGGGCACGGGCTCGACCTCGTCTCCCGGATGGTCCGGCTGCGGGCGGAGGCGACGTGGGAGCGGTTGCTCGTCCCGGCCTTCGTCTACTTCTTCGCCCAGCTCTACCCGTTCTCCAGGGTGAACCGACCAGGGCGTACGGCGGCAGCGGCCGGCGGCTGCATGCTCGTCCGGGGTGCCGCACTGTCGTCCGCCGGAGGGCTCCACGAGATCCGGAGCGCGCGCATCGACGACGTGGCCCTGGCCCGGTTGCTCAAGCCGCACGGCCGGGTCTGGCTCGGCCTCGCCGACGATGTCGTCAGCGTGCGTCCCTACCCGCGGCTGGCCGACCTGTGGCAGATGGTGTCACGCAGTGCCTACACCCAGCTACGCCACTGCCCCGCGCTGCTCGTCGCGACGGTCCTCGGCCTGTTGCTGGTCTACGTGGTGCCCCCCGCAGGGACGGTGGCCGGGCTGGTCGTCGGCGACGCGTGGATGGCAGGTCTCGGCCTCGCGGCCTGGACGATCATGGCGGCGTCGTACGTCCCGCTGCTGCGCTTCCACCGCATCGGCCCCTGGTGGGCACCGGTGCTGCCGGCGGTGGCCGTGCTCTACCTGGTGATGACGGTGGACAGTGCTCGCCGGCACCACGCCGGCCGCGGTGGCCTCTGGAAGGGCCGGGTCGGCTGACCCGGCGGCCTCGTCGGCGCCTCAGGCAGACCGGGCCAGGCCGGCGAGCGTCGCGGTCAGGTGTGCCAGCAACGGGTGCGGATCGACGAGGTCGGGGTCCGCGGCCAGGCTGACACCGAGGATCCCGTGCCAGCTCAGCGCCCCGAGGGCGAGTGGTGCCCCGGGGGCCAGCGGCAGGACCGGGTAGACGACGTCGATCGGCACCCCATCGATGCTGAGCTGGGCCGTGGGGCCGGGGAAGTTGGTGACGATCCCCTGGAAGAACCGCCGCCCGTAGACGGTGCGGGCGAACCAGCCGACACCCGGCTCGGGCAGCACCTTGAGCCCGGATGTCATCACGAACCGCGCAGCCATCGCCCGGGTCGGTCGGTGCAGTCGTCGCGTGCGGCGCGCGAGGTCCCTGAGCAGCTCCTCGAACGGCCGGCCGTCGACGGGGACGTCGACCATGACTGCACCGGTGGCGTTGCTCGACAGGACGCGGTTGGCCACCTCCGGCGGCCGGGCGACCAGCCGGGGTACGGCGAGCCGGAGCTGGCCGCCGAGACGCGCCGCCAGGTCCGGGCACGTCGCGGCCACCGCGTCGGCGACCAACGCGAGGACCAGGTCGGTCACCCGCACGGCACGCGAGTCGGCGACCCGGCGCACGTCCTTCAGCATCGGCCGGGCGGTCGCGAAGTCGCGCCGGACCGACCCGGCGCCGAGCCGCGCGGCCGGCAGCCCATCGGCGGCGAGCTGGGCGAGACCCAGGGCCGTGGCGGATCCCCGGGCGATGCGTCCGGGGCCGCCGTCGAACGACGGCAGTGCCGTGCGCGGTCGCATCAACTGCAGGGAGTTCGTCACCGTGCCAACACCGTCGCCGAGGGCGTGGTGCATGAGGAAGACCATGGCCGAGCGGGCCGGGCCGACGTCGCGCACCATGACGACGCGCCAGAGCGGCCGGTCGCGAGGCAACGGCTGAGCGGCGAGCTCGGCGACGATCGACTCCAGCCCGCGCAGGCCATCGGGCGAGCGACGCTCGGTGACGTGCCAGTCGAGGTCCGGCTCACGCGTCCCGACCCAGCGCGGACGCCGCCATGACGAGCCCGAGGCGGCCCGGACCTCGAAGTGCGGCAGGTGCCGCAGCTCCTCACGGACGAGGTCGCGGATCTGGCCCAGGGAGGTCCGGCCATCGGCGGCGGGATGGAGCAACGCGACGCCACCGGCGATCTGCGGGGCTCCCGACTCCTCGACATGCAAGAAGAACGAGTCCGCGGACCCGACCACCACACCGGGCCGACGGGCACGTTCGCTCACGCTCTCCTCCCAGGGGCCGGACTGCTCAACGGCGGGACCCCGCAAGCCAGTCGCCGTAGGCAAGGGGCTCGGCGCCGTCCTCGATCTGGGCGAGGAACTCACCTTCCAGCCAGTCCCGGAGCCGCTGGACCGGCTCGGGCGCCGGCAGGGTCATCAACCTGCCCACGGCAGACAGCGCCTCCGCCTCCCGGATCATCCCGCGGAGTGCCCGGAGGCTCTCCCGGATGTGCCGGGTCGCGAGCACGTCGATGTCGACGAGCTCGCGGCCGCTCCGGACCGCTTCGTGGGCAATGATCCGGGCGGGGTCCCAGTTCGCCGCGTGTCGAGCGACGTGGCCCCCCAACACCTCGGCGAGCCGCTGGTAGGCCGGCTCGGCCAGCCGGTCCCCGATCAGCTGGAGCTCGCGGGTGTACTCCGCCAGGTTGTCGTCATGGGCGACCAGCAGTCCCGCCGGGCAGCTCCGGAAACGCACGACCGCCCAGTCCTCCGTGTCGAGCTCGGGGGCCGGCCGCTCCGCGCTCCGGGTGATGCGGGCCGCGGTGGGGCCCTCGCGGTCCTGCACGTCGAGGTTTCCAGGGCCGGCCCCCTCCGGGGCAGGCGGGTGGAATTCTGCCCAGACCCGTTTGCCCCCCGGCAGCTCGTCGATGCCCCATGCGGTTGCCAACGCGGCCACCAGGAAGAGCCCGCGGCCGGTCGCGCTGGCGGCGTCGAGAGCCAGGTAGTCGAGGAAGGCGTCGCTCATCTCGGGCTGGTGCGCGAGCACCTCCACGGAACCCATCCCGGTGTCGGCCACCGCGACCCGGACCGCGCCGGACTGGGCCTCCATCTCGATCTGGAAGTAGGTACTGCCGCTGTGCAGCGTGGCGTTGGTGGCCAGCTCGCTGACGCACAGCCCGACGTCCTCCGCGAGCCCTTCGCATCCCCAACCGGTGAGCGCGTCGTCGACGAAGCGACGGGCTGCCGGCACGCTGGCCGGTTGGGCCACCATGCGCACCCGGGTGCGCGACGGCACCGCCTCTCGAGACCCCACCATGCCGACATTATGTGACGCCGCTCCCCCGGTCCGGCAGGACGCGACGGTCGCGCGCGTCCTGGGGCGCGCAGCACCCGAGCGGTGTCACCGGGTCGTCCCCTCGCTCAGCTCATGAGCGACGTGTGGCGCCCGGTGGGCCAGGGCGACGATGCCGCCCGTCATCACGGCCAGCGAGACGACCTCGACCAGCAGGGCCGAGGGCGAGCTGGCAACCCGCTCCTTCAGCAAGATGATCGCCAGGGCGATCGAGACGAGCGGATCGACGGCAGTGATGATCGACAGGACCGGTGAGATCAGACGGCCGGCCTGGAAGGCATTCTGGTTGAGCAGGAACCCCGCCGGGGCCACGACCACGAGCAGGTAGAGCGGCCATTGCCGGGCCGGGTCGCCGAACCCGCCCGCCAACGTGTTCGGGACGACTTTGAGCAGGAAGGCCGTCGCCCCGAAGTCGACGCCGCAGGCAAGGGCAAGCCAGAGCGGGCGGAGTCGCCGAACGAACCGGGCCGCGACGAGGCAACCTCCCAAGGCCCCCGTGAGGGCCACCGCCAGCGGCAGGGCGGCAGCAACCGGGACCGTCGAACGCCCCCCGCTGGGATGGGCCACCGCCAGGAAGCCGGCGACCCCAGCAACACAACAGGCGATGCCAACCAGCATCGTGCGATCCGGTCGGCGGTGGAGGGTCAGGACCGTGATCAGGACGGCCACCAGCAGGTTGCACACGAGGATGGGCTGGACGACCGCCAACGCACCGAAGTGCAACGCGACGACTTGCAGCAGGTTCCCGGTGACGTTGATGGCGATCGCAATGATCCAGAGCGGTCGACGGGCAAGATCGACCAGCAGCCGGGGCGACAGCGCTTCGCGCGCCGGGACCCGCTTGGTGCTGCGCTGCTCCATGACCGAGGAGGAGCCGAACAGGACGGTGGCCGCAAGGGCAAGAAGAACCACGCTCATCGAGCGCCTCCCAACAGGCATCGGTGAGCGTGTCCCAACCGCGTCACACCTGCACCCTACGGGTCGCTCCGGCGCGACGTAATCTGGAGCAGGGACGATCAAGCCCGAGGAGGCAGCGCGATGCCCGTGACGCAGAGGATGTCGATCCAGGACGTTGACCCGGAGGCCTACAAGGCCGTGCTGGGCCTGGAGAAGTATGTCCACTCCGGCAACCTGGACGCCGGACTGCTCGCGCTGATGAAGATTCGCGCCTCCCAGATCAACCACTGCGCCTGGTGCCTGGACATGCACGTGGCCGAGGCTCGCAAGGCCGGCGTCGACCAGCGTCAGCTCGACGTGGTCGCCGCCTGGCGAGAGGCGCCCGCGCTCTTCAGCGCCCGTGAGCAGGCGGCGCTCGCCTTTGCCGAAGAGGTCACCCTGATCAGTCAGGACGGGGTCTCTGACGAGGTCTGGGACGGGCTGCTGGCCGTGTTCGACCAGAAGGAGGCCGTGCTGCTGCTGATGGCCGTCGCCGCGATCAACGTGTGGAACCGGATGAACGTCGCCGTCCACACCGACCTGCCCGCTCAGCCCTTCGTCGCCGGCTGACGGGGCGCGTCGACGTCGGGAACCCGAGCTCGCCCACGAAGGGAATCGTCATGTCAGACCAACGACCGCCGCTGCCTCCGTTCGACAGCCAGACCGCCATGCAGAAGGTGCAGGGCGCTGAGGATGTGTGGAACACCTGCGACCCGGAGAAGGTCGTGCTCGGCTACACCGCGGACTCGGTCTGGCGCAACCGGGACAGCTTCGTCACCGGTCGCGACGAGATCCTCGCGCTGTTGCGGGACAAGTGGTCGCGTGAGCTGGACTATGCGCTGCGCAAGCAGCTGTGGGCGTTCAGCGGCAACTTCATCGCGGTGCGGTACCAGTACGAGAGCCACGATCCGGACGGACAGTGGTGGCGCAGCTATGGCAACGAGCTGTGGGAGTACGACGAGAACGGGCTGAACCGCCGCCGGGAGTCAAGCATCAACGACATCCGGATCCAGGAGTCCGAGCGGCGCATCTTCGGCGTACGTCCCGAGTCCGACCACGGCAAGGACGTCATCCCGCTGCGTTAGATGGGGTCGGGCTGGCTCTGGCTGGGATGTTCAGCCCGGTTGGCCAGCTCGTAGCTCCCCTGGCGCGCGCGCGTCGTACCCGAGCACGCCAGCCACGTGGCTCCTGACCATGGTCTCGCCGAGGGTCATGGCAGCGCCGGCTAGGGTCGAGCCCGTGCACGAACACAAGCGATTCGACGACGAGGCAGCGACGTGGGACGACGACCCGGACCACGAGAAGCGACAGGTGGCAGTTGCCCGGGCCATCGAGGATGTCGTCGACCTCAGCCCTGCCATGAGCGCGGTCGACGTCGGTGGTGGCACCGGTCGGCTTAGCATCCTGCTCGCCGACCGGGTCGGCTCTGTGGTGGTGACCGACCCGTCCGCCGGAATGGTGCGCGTCGCGCGGCAGCGGATCGAGGCGGCCGGGCTCGGTGACCGGCTGCGCGCTGTCCAGGCGGACCTGACGATCGACCGGCTCGATGGGGCCTACGACGTTGCCTGGAGCTCGATGGCGTTGCACCACGTGCGGGACCTGGATGCGCTGTTGCGGGCCGTGGCCGGACTTCTCGTGGACGGTGGTCGGCTGGCCGTCGCGGACCTCGACGAGGATCCTGACGGCGCCTTCCATGCCGACAAGGTCGACTTCGACGGATCCCACGGATTCGACCGGGAACGCCTCGCCGACCAGTTGGCCCAGGCCGGCTTCGTCGAGGTGCGTTTCGTTGACGCCACGACCATCCTGAAGGAGGGTCGCGAGTTCGGCGTGTTCCTGTGCACGGCGACCAGAGGGACCTGAGATCACGACAGCTCCCGCAGGGCCGCGGCCTCGGGTTCGTCGGGTTGACTGGGTGTCCGCGGTATGCGCCGACGGTCGGAGACTGGAACTCGCCGTGGCCAGCCGAGGCGTTCAAGGAAGTTCGGAGCGCCCGGCACGGTTCCGGCGACAAAGTGTCGTGAGCTCGCAGCAGTGGTGCTCCGGCGGATCAGGCGCTGCTGTTGTGGCGCTCGATCCGCGCCAGGACGTGCTCCCTCGGCGGCGCATGGCCATGCGCCTGCTCGACGTGCGCGATGATCGCATCTGCAAGTTCGTCGGCATCGACCCCTGCGAACTGTTGTTTGCAGCGGGGACAGCGCAGCGAAAGGTGAGCCATGCATCCAGTGTCCCGTACGCAGAGGCCGAGCGTCAGTGACGGGGCCCTCCCATCTGAACGCGCGTCTTTCCGGCGCGACTTCGCATAGGCGGCCGCGCTTCGACGGCGGGCCCAGTGCTCGTCGCCGTGCGTCGAGTGGCAGGGACCTCGCGGGTGTGACACTGGACCCGATGACACTCGCGACGGATGGACCGGAGCCGCAGGGGCCACGCCGGGTGGCCGCGCCGTGGGGTGATGCCGCCGGACGGGCAGACACCGCGATCGCGCTACTGATCGGCCTGTACGTCGCGTACTCGCTCGTGTTGTGGCCGCTCGTCCCGGTGCTGATCGGGTCGCACCCATTGCTGCTTGAGGTCATCAGCGGGTCGACCTTGGCCGAAGTCACGGTCGGGGCGCACAGTCGGCTGGGCGAACTGCCGATGTGGCTCGCGGTGGCCGCCGGAGTGCCCGGCTCGATGATGTTCGACTGGGTCTTCTGGTGGGCAGGGCGGCGGTGGGGAGACCGCGCGGTGCACCTGCTCCTGGGCCGCGCCTCGTCGCCGCGAGGTGTGGCGAGACGCGAGGCGCGTGCCGCCCGGCTCGCGCGGATGGCCGAGCGGTTCGGGCCGGCGGCGATCGTGCTGGCCTACTACCTCCCCCTGCCGACGGTGCTGATCTACGCGGCCTCCGGCCTGTCTGGGATGCGCCTGCGAACCTTCCTGGCGCTGGACATGGTCGGCACGCTGCTCTGGGTGGGCCCCATCGTCGGCCTGGGCTACGCCATCGGCCAGCCCGCCGCGGACGTTGTCCACCGCATCGACCACTACTCCACCCTCCTGACCATCGTGCTGGTCCTGGTGATAGTCGGCGTTCAGGCTTGGAAACGCCGCCCCGCATTCAGATGATGGTCAGCCGACGAACCGGTGGAGAAGGTAGGCGAGATGGTTCTTGAAGGCCGCGAAACCCGCGATTACCTTTCCCTGCACCCGAAATGGTGGCATGCCGTAGGAGGGACACTCCACGGCATCGGGGACGGCGGCCAGGATCGATCGGCGTAAAGCCTCAAGCGTGCTCTGCTCCGGCTCCTCGAGTCCAGCAAGGTAGGCCTCCACCTCGTCAGCTGTCAGACAGCCAGTCTGCTCTTCTTCACCGGCCCCGCCGCGATGGCGAGCGGCTGGAGATCAGCGCTGGACAATCGCCTTGGCGAGCCAACCACCGAGGACGACCCCGACCACAAGGGGAATGTACTGGGCCGGTCCGGCCCCGGGAATGGTGACTGTCAGTAGGAACAGCAGCGAAGGCACCAGGATGGTCTTGGGGGCCAGAGCTGCTCGCCATGCGGCAACTCCGGCGAAGGGGACGGCCAGTGCGAGCAGGTAGAACAGTGCCACGATTGGACCGCCTGCGTGGTGGAAGGCGTCGAGCGAGGCGACCCGTTGGCCCGCCGTGAGGTTGGTGGTGGCCAGGCCGACGACGACGAAGTGGTTGAGGCTGATCACTGCTTGGCCGAGGCCGGCGAGGATGCCGAGCACCCCTGCGGCGGTGGCCCAGCCGGCACCGCGGGAACGGATGGCGCCGGTGAGGGTGAGGATACCGGCGATGCACAGGGCGCCGGTGAGCAACTCGAGCCAGGCCAGTACCTGCAGGGAACCGAGGTGGCCGGCAGCCTGTCGGAAGGTGGCGGCGCTGCTGGCGTTGTTGTCCACCGGTTGGATGGCGGTGCCGATGATCATGACCAGGAACAGCCCCGGGAGGCAGGCTGCCCCCAGACGGCTGCGCAGGCCCGGCGGCGCGCTCGCCAGAGGATCGGGCCGGTGTTCACCGGCACTGCTCGGGGCGGGGTTGACGGCGGCGGTACCGGTCGTGGGGATGCTGGTCACCTTCGAGCTCCTTCGTGTCTGACGATGGTGAGAGCACCGTACGGTTCGGGAGCTCTGGTCAGCGTCGTACGCGATGGTCGACCTGGGTCTCCTCGACGAGGAGCCCGGGTACATCTCGATGAGGAGAGGGATCCTGCTCAAGTACGACGCGCCGACGCGCGCTAGGCCCTATCTTGCGGCTATGTGGCTGCGCCGCCCGAAATGGGCTGACCTCGCCCTGGCCGCCGGCATCCTGGGGTTGGGGGTGGTAGAGCTCGGCGCCGGCCAACTGCACGGGCCCACGCCTGTCGGGGTCCTCGCGGTGCTGTGCTACCCCGCCGCGCTGCTGCTGCGATGCACGTCGCTGTGGGCGGCACTCCTGGTGGCGTTCTCCGGCATCGTGGTGACCTACGGGCTTGGTCTGTCCCAAGTCGACTTCCTGGCCTCGATCATCGCGTGCCTGGTGCTGGTGTTCCACGTCGGCCACGCCATGCCGACCCGGGAGTCCGTCCTCGCCGTGGTGTTCGCCTTCCTGTGCGTGGCGACCACCGAGACGATCACCTGGGGCAACCTCGGCTGGCTCCTGTTGATCATCGGTGGCGCCTGGGGCGGCGGCCGTGCGCTGCGCAACCGACGGATGCTGATCGAGGACCTCCGGGCGACTGCGGCCGAGTTGGCGGCCAGCCGCGAAGAGCTGGCGCACCAGGTGGTTGCCGAGGAGCGGTTGCGCATCGCCCAGGACATCCACGACGTGCTCTCGCACTCGGTGAGCGTCATGCTCGTGCAGGCGGGGGTGGCCGAGCGCAAGGCGGCCCGTGAACCTGCCCTGGCCGTGGAGGCTGCTCGGTCGATCCAGGACTCGGGTCGACAGGCGATGGATGAGCTGCGCCAGATGCTCGGCGTGCTCCGGCTCGACGGCGCCCACCAGCCCACCTCACCGCAACCCGGCCTCGTGCAGATCGCCGGGCTCGTCGACCAGTTCCGCGACGCTGGCCTGGCCGTGCACTACGCCGGCCCAGATGCCGCAGTGTCCGTCCCACCGGCCATCGGACTGACCGCCTACCGGGTGGCGCAGGAGAGCTTGACCAACGTGCTGAGGCACTCCACCGCCGATCGGGCCTGCCTCCGACTGGGCGTCTCCGCCGGGTCGTTGAGCATCGAAGTCGTCGACCCGGGCCCGTCCGAGAACAAGACCGGACCGCCCGGGCACGGTCTGCGCGGCATGCGTGAGCGGGTGGAGTCCTGCGGCGGCCACCTCGATGTCGACCAGGACCCGAGTGGCTTCCGCGTCAGGGCCACGCTGCCGATGGTGTCCGGGTCATGACCACACGCGTAGTGGTCGTCGACGACCAAGCCCTGGTGCGTCGTGGCTTCGCGATGATCCTCGCCGAGGAGGTCGACATCGAGGTCGTCGGCGAAGCCGGCGACGGACGCCAGGCGCTCACCGTGTGCGCCCATCAGCAACCCGACGTCGTCTTGATGGACGTGCGGATGCCCGTCATGGACGGGGTCGAGGCCACCCGCCGCATCACCCAGTCCTCCCACACACGGGTGCTGATGCTGACCACGTTCGACCTCGACTCCCACGTCTACGACGCTATCCGGGCCGGCGCCAGCGGCTTCCTCCTGAAGGATGTCCGGCCCGAGCAACTCGCCCACGCCGTGCGCACCATCGCCGCCGGCGAGATGCTGATCGCACCGGCCATCACCCGCCGGCTGGTCGAGGAGTTCGTCCGCGGACCCCAACCCGGCCACACCCCCGCTGCGCTCGACCAGCTCACCGACCGCGAGCGTGAGGTCCTGATGCTGGTCGCCGCCGGCCACTCCAACGCCGAGATTGCCGGCCACCTGTTCCTTTCCGACACCACCGTCAAGACCCACGTCACGCGCATCCTCACCAAGCTCGGGCTTCGCGATCGCGTGCAGGCCGCCGTGCTCGCCTATGAGAGCGGACTCGTCCGTCCCGGCCAGTCCAGACCAGACTCCCAGTAGCGCTACCGCTGACTGCCCCTGCAAGCGCAGGGGCGCTCGCGTATCTGCCCCTAACAGCCGCGTCTTCCGGACGTAGTCGATGAGCGAACGACGAGGCTCTTGTTCCGGCGGGGATGGTTCACACAGGCAGCTTGCGGGTCTTGATCACCTCGGCTGCGATCGCATGAAGTTTGACGTTGGTGTGTTGGGAGACGCGTTTGAGCACCTCGAACGCGTGGACTGCGTCGATGTCGTAGTGGGCCATGATGATGCCGGTTGCTTGCCCAATCAGAGTTCTGGAGTCCAGCGCGATCTCCATGTGCTCCTGATTCTGCGCGGTTGCCAGCGCGATGGCTGTGTGGGCGGCAAGGGAGGTCCCGCGCTCGAGGTCGGCGCCGGAGAAGGCATGGGGTCGACTCGAGTACAGGTTTAGGGCGCCGAGCCGGTTCTTCTGGGTGAACATGCGAAACGAGAGCATGCTCTGAATCTGGGTGCCGCTGACGGTCCGGGAGGCCCACTGGCCCCAGCGCTCCTCGGTCTGCAGGTCAGGGCAAGAGACGACTTCTTCGTCCCAGACCGCGCTCAGACACGGTCCTTCCTCGAGCTCGTACTGGATCTGGTCGGCCTGACGGGCTCGATCGTTGGTGGCGGCTGGAGTGTTCACGGTCCGGGAGCCCTGGATGAGCGAGATCGAAGCGAACTCGGCCCCGTCGATGACCTCCACCGCCAGCTGCACAGCCAGGTCCATGGTGTCGATCGAGCCGATCTCGGCCTGCAGCGAGCGCGCTGTATCGGCCACCAGCCGGGGCAATGGATCGACTAGTCCCATCATCGTCACCCTTCGCGGCTGGTGCCGAGGCTTTGCCCGGCCCTTCGTGACTGTCTGATTTCCCCCGGCGGCCCACTCGCACACGATCAGAACGAGCGGGCCTACACCCGAGACGTCGCTGCAGGCCCGCCCCGGGTCATGGTGGTCAATACTCGCACGACGCGCGAAGTGACGTCGTCAAGGTCGGGTACTTGCCCGGCGGTTGCCACTCGAGCAATCCGCTCATCATGCCGCGAAAAGACACTTGGCCAGAGACTGCGGAGGCCGCTGACCGGGAGTCGATCGTCCTCGCAACGGCTGCGCCTGCCGGGGGGCTATGGTCCATGCCGGAAGTTTCGCGCCGCCGTGTCCAAAGCGAAGCCGAGCAAGGGTAACTCCACCCAGAACAGCCCCGACAGGTGCGATGTCGATAGGTTGTAGGTCCCATCAAACGAAGACCGTTCAGGCTCAGTCCCAGCAGAGGCAGAACGGGTGGCCGACGGGGTCGAGATAGACCCGCCAGTTCGAGCCCTCCTCGACACCGGGTTGCAGGACGCAACGACGGGCACCGATCCCCAGGACATGCTGCTCGGCCGGGTCAACGTCGTCGACGGTCACATCGATGTGGAACTGCTGGCCGTCCTGCGCGCTGGGCCAGTCGGGCGCCTGGTAGTCCGAGACCCGCTGGAAGCTAAGAATCACCTTGCCGCCGTCGCGAAGGTTGACCCAGTCGTCGTCGGCATACGTGATCTCGCCGCCCACCAGCGCTCGGTAGAACTCCGCCAACGCTCGGGGGTCGGGACAGTCCAGCACCACCGCTCGCAGCCTTGCGATCGCCGACATGACCAGTACCGTACCTGGCCGGTCCCCCGACCAGCGGTGTGTTCGAGGCACGCACTCATCTGCTGTCCGGCGGGCACTCGCCGCAATGAGCAGTGGACGCCCGCGGCTCAGCGTGCGAACCGCAGTCTCCGAGCAGCCAACGAAGCGAGAATCAGGAGTCCGAGCGCTGCCTCGCACCAGTAGCCGCGAAGATCTGTTGCGCCGCCCCACCGAAGACGAATACCTGGAACCTGGAGGCCCTGCACACCGGCCACGACAGCGACCTCGCCGACCATCAAGAACCCGAGCACGACCGCAAGCCACGTAGCTGCGACCCTGGTCGCCAGGAGCCCGGCGGCGCCGCCGCACACCGGGCCGCTGATCAGTCCGGCAGCGAACCAGACCTGGTTCGCCCTCAGTACGAGGACGAAGGACGCCACCAGCCCGTGGATAGCGCCGAGGTGGCCGTACATCGTGGCCGTGAGACCGACGTAGAACCCGGCAAGTGCCACGAGGGTTGACGTCGCCCCGAACGCCATGCCGCGAAGCGCGGAACCGGAGAACCACCCGGGAACCAGAGCAACGATCAGCCACGGGGCGCTCAGGTTTCCGAACTCAGCTCGTAGGCCGCCATCGTTGCCGTGCACCATCCCAGCCACGATCCCGAACGCCAACGCCCCGGCGATGGTCAGGAAGAACCTGCCCCGAATGCTCACGTGACGATGATCCTCCACCAAGCGCGGGAGACGCACTGTCATGCCGCTGTGACGGTGTCGAGCACCTCGATGCCTTCGGCTCCAGGGTTCCTGCGTGACCGAAGGGACGAGCATTGTGACGCACTCCGACCCGGCGACTGCACTCCGTTCTTCCCTTACGGCATCTCCATCGGGGATCGGATCGCAATCGCCGATGACGGGACCTTCCGGATTCTGGAGAAGCGCGGCCACCCGACGATCCGGGCGATCGTCCACGATGCTCAATACGCGCACGAGCAGCTCACCGACCTCCACGACCTCATGCTCGCGACTGAACGTCCTCACCACCGCTGGGTGCGCACCAACGTGCCACTTGAGGGTGCGATCAGAGCGATCTGGTGGCGACCAGGTTGATCCCACGGACCACTTCCTCGCGCCCGGTCTCGGTGA
>JAICXL010000016.1 GCA_025980475.1 Nocardioidaceae bacterium
CGCCGCCTCTGACCCGGCGGGGGGGTGGCGGGTGCGGGGGGTGGCGGCGGCCCCCCCCGTGTCCGGTGGGCAGCCGCTGGTCTTCGCGCGAGGCGGTCAGTCCTTCTCGCAGACCACGTAGCTGACCAGGTTGGCGTCCTTGTTGCTCTGCCCGGTCATCACGTGGGCGGTGTTGGTCGCCTCGACCAGCCAGCCGACGGCCTGGCTGCCGTCCTCGGCGGGCTCACCGTCGGCGGCGATCGGCGCACTGTGCACGATGAAGGTGTAGTACTCCCCGAGCCGGTCGGCGGTCAGCGCGACGACGTGGCCGCCGCCGCCCACGGCATGCTCACCGGCCTGGCACCAGGCCCGCGACTGCCGGTTGACCGGCCCCTCGCTGGGGGTCAGCGTGGTCTGGCCCTGGCGCACCACCGCACCCTTCTGCTGGAAGGTCGAGGAGTCGAGGCCGTCGAGCTGGTCGGCGTCCAGCCCGTCGACCCGGGTGCTGCTGTTGACGCGGAAGGGGGCCGACCCGGCCGGCGCGACCATCCGAAGGGCCGGGCCGTTGGTGTTGCGCAGCGTCGCGGTCGCGGTCTCGCGGTTGTTCTGCCCGAGCAGGAAGGCGTGCCCGTTGCTGGCGTAGCCGACCCCGGTGCCGCCGAGGACGACGCCGACTGCGCCGATCCCCGCGCCGACCCAGAGGGCACGTCGTGACTGGTTCATGGTCTCTCCTGGTGCAGGGGCCGCCCCCGTGACGGCCGATGCTGCTCAGGAGGGGGCAGCGCCAGCGCTGATACAGCGCAGTGCCGGCGGCGTCACCAACCGGCGCCGAAGCAGACGAACGGCAGCGGCGAGCCCGTCAGCCGCGGAGACTCAGACACGACCTGAGCGAGTGCGTCGGCCGGGGCGCTGCCGCCGGCGACGAGACGGTGCCACTGGGCAAGCGCCTGGCTGGCGGCGTCGTCGGCGACCAGGGTGGGGGAGGACAGCGCCGTCCGGGAACCCGCATGCAGCCAGGCCGCGGTCATCCCGACGGTCTCCTCTGCCGAGCGCACCGAGACGCGGCCCAGCTCGCAGGCCGAGAGCACCACCACCTCGGGGGTCCGGGCGAGGGTGTCGACGTCGTAGCCGAACCAGGGGCCGTCGGCGAGGTCGATGCTCGAGAAGAGCGGGTTCTCGGCGGAGTGGTGGCCGTGCCCCGCGACGTGGAGCACGTCGACCCGTCCGGCGAGCTCGGAGACCCGGGCGGCGGTGGCCTTCTCGTGCACGAGCAGCTCGGCCGAGGGCCACTGCGCGGCCGCCCGGGTCGCCTCGTCCCCGCCCCGCGGCACCCCCGGGCCGGCGACCAGGCCGACCTGCGCATCGGGGGGCAGCGGGCGGCCGACGTGGTCCAGCCAGCGGGTGGCGGAGGGCGGCACGGTCAGCGGCCGGCCGACCAGCCCCGGCAGCAGAGTCCACGGCGTGCCGGCCAGCAGCGCCGAGGGGGTGAGCACCAGCCGGTCGTCGCCGACCAGCCCGAGCAGCGGCCCGACGAGGGCGTCAGCCGCCAGACCGAGGTCGGCTCGAAGCGACCCGAGCACGGCCGCGCCCATCGGGCCGGTGCTGCGGGAGGCGGCGAGGTCGAGGTCGACCGCGACCCGGTCGAGCAGGTTGCGCACGGGCGCTGCGTCACCGAGCGGCACCACCGCCGACTCCCGGCCGGTCACCACGAGGGCCGTGACGGCCCCGTCGAGCACGATGTGTGCGACCAGCGCTGCCCCGTGCCGAACGAGCGCCTCGCGGAGATCGTCGTACGACGCGGGCTCGGCGACGTGCCCGCCACCCGGGCCGTACCAGCTCTCCCGGCGGATCCGTTCCTGCAGCTCCTCCCGGCGGCGAGCCGGCCCCTGGTCACCCAGCGAACGGAGCTCGGCCAGGTCGGCGGCGAGCCGGGGATCCCGGGGCGGCCGGATCGGGCCCACCCGCGCGGCCAGGGCCCGGGCTCGCTCGGACCACTCGAAGACCATCTCGTGGGCTCCGTCGGCCAGCGCGAGCCGCAGGCCCAGCCGGGCCAGGTTGTTGCCGTGCCCCACCACGGTGCTCTGCAGGTCGAGGCTGCCGAAGCTCGACTGCCACGCATGCAGGTCGCCGAGACCTGCGCGCACCTCGGCCCTGGCCCGTCCCGCATGGCCACCGGCCACGGCGAGGCCGGCGCGCACCTCACGGGCGAGCAGCCTCGCGTCGATCGGCGTGCGACGGCCGACCCGCACCGCGGCCAGCCGCCGGGCGGCGTCGGCGTGCTCGCCGCGGCGGACCGCGAGCCGGGCGACGTGCAGGGCCAGCTTGTCCGCGGCCCGGTCGTCCCCGGCCAGCCGGAGCTCACCGACCAGTGCGTCGCCGCGGACCAGCAGGCACGCCGCCCGGCCACCCCCCTCGATCTCGGCCATCACCGCGATGGCGTCGGCGCGGACGGCCCACCCCTCGCTGGCGTTCGCGCGGAACCGCCGGGCCGACTGTCGTGCCACCCGCCGCGCGCGCCGAGGGTCCTCGAGCAGGAGCGTCCGCGCCAGGACCAGCTCGCACTCCGCCTGGTAGCGACGCAGCCGGCGGGCACCGTAGGCAGCGGCAGCGGCCTCCAGCGACCGGATCGCCTCGCGGGGGCGACCCGCGGCGAGCAGCACCTCGGCGCGGTCCTGCTCCCCCTGGGCGCGGGAGACGGGGGAGAGCGGGTGCAGCACCAGGGCCGCGGCGTCCATCAGCCTGAGCGCCTCGACGAGATCACCGGTGAGCATCCTCGCGTAGCCGAGGTTGTGCCGCGCGCGCGCCTGGGACTCCAGCTGCCCGGTGGCGCCGAGCTCGGTGGCGGCGCGGACCAGGTCGGCGGCAGCCAGCTCGGGTCGATGCCGCTGCAGGTGCAGGTTCCCGCGGTTGAGCAGCACTCTTCCGACGTGCTCGGGCGAGTCCCGGAGCCGGGCCTCCGCCTCGGAGAAGGACCGCAAAGCCTCGTCGGCCTCGCCGCTGCGCAGCTGCAGCAGGCCGAGCTGGGACCAGATCCGTCCACGGGTCACCTCGGTCAGACCCGGGGAGTCCAGCAGCCGCCGGCAGCGGTCGACGCCCACGGCCGAGTCCTGCCGCTCGGAGGCCATGTAGGCCTCCGTGAGCTCCACCAGGGCCCGCAGGTCGGCGTCGTCGCCGGCGCGCCGGCGCGCTCGCTCGAGCAGGGCCCGAGCATCGGCGAAGCTGCCCCGTCGCACCGCCCGGACAGCCTGCTGGCGAAGGTCCTCGGCGGTGCGCACCCCGCCATCATGGCGTCAGCTCAGCAGTGCGGTCACGAATTCCCGGGCCCGGGCCACGGTCGAGGGAACGTCCTCCGCGGTGCCGGGGGCGGGGAGTCGGCCGACCAGAGCCGCGGCCGCCCGGCCGGCGAGCAGCGGAGCGGAGAACGACGTGCCGCTCCAGACGGCGAACTCACCCGTGTAGTCGTCGGGGTCGAGCGACTCGCGGGTGCGCTGGTAGGCCTCGGCGCGCGCGACCGGCAGCAGCCCGCCGTTGAACGGCGGCAGGGTGCTGACCACCGAGGCCCCGGGGGCGTGGGCGCGCACCCACGGGCCGGTGTTGCTGAAGAGCGCGTCGGTCCCGTTGGGGTTGAGAGCCCCCACCGAGAGGATCGGCACCGCGTCCGTCGGCGTCGCGACCGGCCCGTTGCCGTCCAGCCAGGGCGCGAACGCGGCCGGGAACATCGGTCGGGCGGTGGCGTCGTTGCCGGCCGAGCAGACCACGATCGTGCCGCACTCACCGAGCAACCGGAGCAGGTCGTACATCGTCGGGTCGAACAGCGAGTCCTCGGGCGTCTCGTGGTAGTAGCCCATCGACAGGTTCAGCACGTCGACCGGATGGCCCCCCGCCTCCCCGTCCCGGTGTCGCCGGGCGAGCTCGGCGATGTCCGCCAGCGCCTCCACCAGGTCGCTCTCCACGATCTGCCCGCCGGAGCCGACGATGCGCCACGCCAGGATGTCGGCGTCGGGACAGGCCTGGTGGACGAGCCCGCAGATGAAGGTGCCATGGCCGGCCAGGTCGTCGATGCTCCCGTCGAGGGGTCCCACCTGGTCGGGCCAGCGCTCCGGGTCCGTGCTGTCATCGGTGTAGCCGATGGGTTCCCCGGCCAGGGTGACGTCGCGGCGGACCACTCCGTCGAGCCAGGGATGCCGGCCGCAGCCGGTGTCCAGCACCGCCACCACCGGTCGGCGACCGGTGAGCTCCGCGTCGGGTCGGCGCACCGGTGCGGGCCCGACGTAGGCGACCGGTTGGCGGCCGCCGCTCCCGGCCCGGCCATAGGTCGCGATCGCAGAGGAGTAGCCCTGTCCGACCGGCTCGGACTCGTGGTAGGGCTCGGACTCGTGGTAGGGCTCCGACTCGTGGTAGGGCTCCGACTCGTGGTACGGCGCGGCCTGGACCTCGCGCACCGTCACCACGTGGTCGAGGGCGACGCCGCGCATCGCCTCGATGCCGTGGCGGGCCCGGGCCTGCTGGATCAGCACCCAGCCGTCGGGAGCGAGCGTCGCCCGCTGGTCCTTCACGTCGAGCTCGACGCGTACGACGCCCAGCCGGCGCCGGTGCTCGCGGACGGGGCGATCTGATCCGTCCGCGCGGAGCTCCCAGCCGAGGTCGTCGGCCACGGCCCTGAGCTGCTGGAGCTGCCGGTCGACGTCACCCTGCCGCGAGATCGTCAGCCGTGGCCCGACGTAGGCCGTCGACCGGGGCCGCACCCCCTTGACCACCAGGGCGGCGACGGGATCGAGCACCCGGCCACCAACCTGTTGCAGGAGCTGCGGCGGGGGCACCCGGGGCTCGCGCTGGTCCAGCCGGTCGCGACGCCGGTGGGGCGGCAGGTCGCCACCTTTGGTCCTCGAAGGGACGTCCATGGGTTCTCCTCGGGTGCCCGCCCGGGAGCGTCCCGGTGCAGACGATGGGTCAGATCAGGAACGGCAGGGTCGCGAACGGGTGCAGGCCCGCGTCGGTCGCCGGCTCCGGGTGCAGCCAGACCCGGAACCGGCCTCCTTCGACGTCGGTGAACTCGAAGCGGCCGTTCTCGTCCGGGATGCTGGTCAAGTCCGGCACCCCCACGGCGCGGTCCCCGTCGTCGGCGACGAGGCTGACCCGCATCGGCACCGCGGGCACCACCCAGCCGTCGACCCGCCGGCGCTCAGGGCCGGCTGGGGCCTCAGCAGGAGCGATGCTGTCGATGCGCAGCAGCACCCGGTAGGAGCCGCCGGCGAATTCCAGGGTCACGGACCCGTCGGTGTCGGGCCGGGTCGCGCCGGTGCTGCCGCGGACCGCGGTGACACCGGAGTCGTCGACGAGCGAGAGCAGCTCGTACTCCAGCTCGAGGTCCTCGACGCCGATGCGGGCCAGCACGCCGTCGGCGAGGTCGGCGGGCGGTGGGTCGATCACCGTGAACAGGTGGTGCACCGCCTCGAGCAGCTGCTCGTCGGTGGGGGCGTCGTCGGCGCGGTTGCTCGTGCCGTTGCTCATCGCGGGCCTCCTGAGTTCACGAGCTCGGTGCGGAGCTTGTCGAGACACCGGCCGCGGGTGGGGCCGATGCTGCCGACCGGCATCTGCAGGTGGGCCGAGATGCTGCCGTAGTCGGGCCGGGCCTCCGCCGCCACGATCCGCAGCAGCTGCTGGCAGCGCTCGGGCAGCCTGGAGAGCGCCTGCCAGAGCCGGGCCTGCTCGTCGCCGAGGACGACGTCGTCCTCCGGTGACTGCTGGCGGGGCAGCCGGGAGTCGAGGACCTCGACATCGGTGGTGTGGACACGACCGGAGGCGCGCCCGTGGCGCCACGCCTCGCGCCGGGCGGTGGTGCACAGCCAGCGCCCAACCGCCTGGGGATCCTGAACCGAGGCGGCGGAGCGGACCAGGGTGAGCCAGGCGGTCTGCACGACGTCCTCGGCAGCCTCCTGGTCGAGCCCGGTCGCGCGGACGACGTGCCAGAGCACCGGGCTCATCAACCGGACCAGCTCGTCCAGCGCCTGCTGCTCGCCCTCGCGCCAGCGCCGGAAGGCCTCGGCGGCGTCGTCCCAGAGGGCACCGGGGTCCGACGCGGCCGGGCCGGGGGCGGGTCGGGAGACCGACCCGGGCGAGTCACCGGTGGTGCCGTGCATGGTCATCACATCCCGCAGGAGGCGTGGCCCGAGTCGCCTGATACGTCTCGACGGAGGTTCCTTCCGGCGAACCTACTCCGGTTCGGTCCCCCTGGTCGGGGAACCGACGCTCAGCCGGGGAGGCGGGTCACCGGCTCGCCGCAGACCGGGCACTGGATCTCCTCGGTGATCTCGCCGACGCGGGTTCTCCCGGTCGTCCCGCAGTAGTCGCACACCCACCGCTCCATTGACCAGACGTTAGCCTGCGCAGGTGACTCCCGAGGAGACCGCAGGCAGGGCGGCTGCCGCCATGTGGGCGGCCGACCGGGCCAGCCAGGCACTGGGCATGGAGCTCGCGGAGATCGGCCCCGGCCGCGCGACGCTGCGGATGACCGTGCGCGAGGACATGGTCAACGGCCACGACATCGGACACGGCGGCCTCACCTTCACCCTTGCCGACTCGGCGTTCGCCTTCGCCTGCAACTCCTACAACCGCAGCACCGTCGCGGCCGGCGCGGAGATCAGGTTCCTGGCCCCGACGCGGCTCGGCGACGTGCTCGAGGCGACCGCGGTCGAGCGCAGCCGCGAGGGCCGGGACGGGGTGTACGACGTCGCCGTGCGCTGCGGTGACCGGGTGGTGGCCCAGTTCACCGGCCGCAGCAGGGAGATCCGCGGCACGCTCTTCTAGCCCAGGTCGGGTGCCTCGGAGGCCTTCCCGGTGAACCGCGGCTCGCGCTTCTCCAGAAAGGCGGCGACCCCCCTCCTTGCCGTCGCCGACCGAGGTGTGCCACATCATCATGCTGTCGGCCCGGTGCGCCTCGTGGCGATGACCGACCGCCGGCGTTGCGGAAGAGCAACCGCTTGGTCGCCGTTGACGGCGGCGATGACCGGCTTCGGGCAGTCATGGATGGCCAGCGCCACCTTGCCACCGGTGTCGCGGACGCCGGACTGGATGGGCTCCTCGGTGAGTCGCTCGCGCAGGTCCGCGGGCGTGGGCGCTGCGGACTCGTCGAGCCCGAGGGCGTTGCCCGTCGACCGAAAGGTCCATGCCGGCGCAGAAGGCCTTGCCGGCACCGGTCACCACCACCGCGCGGATGGCGTCGTCCTCGGCGGCTGACCGGAACCACTGCTCGAGCTCCCGGGCCATCGTCAGCGAGAAGGCGTTGACCCGGTCCGGCCGGTCGAGGGTGGGCGTCGTGATGGGGTCGTCGTCGACCTCGGTCGTCAGCGTCTCGAGCTGCCTCACTGGTTGAGCCCGGTGCTCTCGCACAGCCGCTTGGTGATGTCGGCGGTGCGGTCCTCCTTGATCAGCTTCATCAGCGCCAGCGCGCGCGGCCGGTCCCAGTGCACGGCGAGGTCACTGATCGGCATCGAGCAGGTCAGCCCCTGCTTGCCGTTGACCCTCGTCATGGCCCAGGCGAACTGCAGCAGTGAGATCGGGCCGGTGTTCTTGCTGATCGTCAGCGACGAGGTGGCCGCGTCCGCCACCCGGAAGTAGCGCAGCGGGTTGAGGATGGTCAGCGGCGACTTCACCTCCGAGCCGATGGCGCTGACCACCTCGCGCTGGTGCTCGGCACGCGCGATGTCACCGAGGGCGGAGGTGTGCCGAGACCGGGCGTAGCCGAGCGCGGTGATGCCGTCGACGTGCTGGCAGCCCTTCTTGATGTGCAGGTTCGCGCGGGGGTCGTCCATGTTCTGGGTCGGACAGATCTGCACGCCACCCACGGCATCGACGGAGTTGACGAAGCCCCCGAAGCCGATCTCGACGTAGTGGTCGATGCGCACGCCGGTGTCCTGCTCGATGGTCTTCACCAGCAGCTTGGGCCCGCCGTACGCGAACGCTGCATTGATCTTGGTGGTGCCGTGGCCGGGCACCGGCACGAGCGAGTCACGGGGGATCGACAGCAACAGGCTCGGGCCGGAGCCGGTGTGCAGCAGCAGGATCGTGTCGGTGCGCTGGCCGATGTCCCCCACCCCGCCGACACCGAGCTTCTTCTGCTCGGCCTTGCTCAGGCCTCTTCGCGAGTCGCTGCCGACCAGGAGATAGGTCGTCCCGGGCTGGTCCGCTGGCCGGGCGCCGTGGGGGTCGGCGTGCACCTTGGTGATCTGGGTCCAGGCCCACGCCGGCACCGCGATCAGGTAGACGATCCACAGCGCGACCACGATGAGCACGGTCCCGCGCAGGCGGTGCCGGGGTCGGCGGGGCGGGGGCGGCGCGGGACGGGCCGTCGGTGGTGGCACGCCCGGGCGCGCGCCCCGGGCAGAACCGCCCCCGTGGGAGGATCCCCGGGAGGGACGCGGGGTGGTCGGCAGCATGCGGGTGGGCTCGGGATCGTCGTTGCGCGGGCCCTCCGTGCTGGGCCTCTCGGGGCGGGCACCGTCCCGTCCGCGCGAGCCCCGGCGGTTGCCGTAGAGCCAGCCGTACTCGCCCGGGTCCTGGTCGCCGGAGGGCCGATCTGCCATGCGCGGAACGCTACCGCGCGGACTTGTGGCTCCCCGGCGTGCCGCGGCCGGCGTTACCAGTGTGACTGGTGATACTGGGCGGGCAGCGCCCGTCCGCCCCGTCACGAGAGGTCAGCCGATGCCGCCGACGACCGATGGCCGCCCCGGTTACGGCACCGCGGCGGCGCGGATCCGCTTCCGTCGGGCCGTCGCCCTGATGGTGATGACCCTGGTCCTTCCCGGCTCGGCGCAGATGGCCGCCGGGCGTCGCGAGACCGGCCGGGTCGCGATGCGCATCTGGTTCGGGCTGGTCGGGACCGCCGTACTGCTGGCGATCGTGGCCCTGGTGTCCCACTCGTTCCTCTTCTGGTTCGCGACCAGCGGCCTGGTGCTCGGCGTGCTGCGGATCCTGCTGATGGTGCTCGCGGTCGGCTGGGCCTGGCTGTTCGTCGACGCTTGGCGGCTCGGTGACCCGCTGAGCCTGCAGCGGCAACAGCGACTGGCGATGGTCGGCATCAACGGCGTGCTCTGCTTCTCGATGGCCGGCTCACTGCTCTTCGCCTCCCACCTGGTAGGCGTGTCGAAGGACTTCCTGTCCAGCACGTTCGCCTCGGCGAAGGTGACGTCGGCTCACGACGGGCGCTTCAACATCCTGCTGCTCGGTGGCGACTCCGGCGCCGATCGGTGGGGGCTGCGACCCGACAGCATCAACGTCGCGAGCATCGACGCCGAGACCGGCCGCACGGTGATCTTCGGGCTCCCGCGCAACATGCTGAACTTCCCCTTCGTCAAGGGCTCGATCATGGCCCAGCAGTACCCCCACGGCTACGACTGCGGCATCCAGTGCGAGCTGAACTCGCTGGCCACCTGGGCCGCCGACCACAAGAGCCTCTTCAAGGGGGTCCCCGACCCCGGCGTCGAGGCGACCACCGAGGCGGTCGAGGGCATCACCGGGCTGAAGATCAACTACTACGCGATGGTCAACCTGGCCGGCTTCCGCAAGCTCGTCGACGCCGTCGGCGGGGTGACCCTCGACGTCCGCGACCGGATCCCGATCGGCGGCATCGGTGCGCCGATCTCCGGCTACATCAAACCTGGCAAACGCAAGCTAGACGGCTACCAGACGCTCTGGTTCGCGCGCTCCCGGGTGGCCGCCGACGACTACTCCCGGATGGCGCGGCAGAAGTGCGTGATGAACGCGATGCTGCACCAGCTGAGCCCGCAGACGGTCCTGCTGAAGTTCGAGAAGATCGCCAAGGCGAGCGAGTCGCTGGTCACCACCGACGTCCCACGCTCGGAGGTCGACACCTTCATGCAGCTGGCGCTCAAGGCACGCCAGCAGCCGATCCGGACGGTGTCCTTCGTGCCGCCGGCGATCAACACCGGCAGCCCCGACATCGCGAAGATCCAGGCGATGGTCAAGAAGGCGATCGCCACGTCCAACGGCTCCGCCCCGGTGAAGCGACACGCTGCGCAGCACGCGGCCCCGCGCGACGCCCAGACCACGGGCGGCTCGATCGGCAACATGCAGGACGGCTATGCCGCCAACGAGGCCACCAACCTGTCCTCGGCCTGCTGAGCCGATCCCGGCTGGCATAGGGTGCCCGACGTGGAGCAGCCCGTGCCCGGACCCAGGGTCGTCGCCGTGGTGGTCACCTGGAACCGGTGCACACTGCTGCAGGAGGCAGTGACCGCGTTGCGTGCCCAGACCCACCAGCCGGCCGCCGTGGTGGTGGTCGACAACGCGAGCACGGACGGCACGCGCGAGCTGCTGGCGTCGTCTTACTCCTCCGACCACGGCCTGGACGTGGTCGCGCTCGCGGCCAACACCGGTGGCGCTGGTGGCTTCGCCGCCGGCATCGAGCGGGCGCTGGTGCACCGGCCCGACCTGGTCTGGCTGCTCGACGACGACACGGTCCCGACCCCGACCGCCGCGGCCGAGCTGGTGCGGTGCTGGCGGGAGTACGACGGCCCCCGGCCGCCGGCGCTGCTCGCCAGCAGGGTGCTGTGGACCGACGGCCGCGACCACCCGATGAACACGCCGCGCCGCAAGCCCGGTGTGCGCCGCCGCGAGGCCGCCGCCGCCCGACGGGTCGGCGCGGTGCCGGTGCGGTCGGCGTCGTTCGTCTCGGTGATGTGCGACGCCGCGGTGGTGCGCGACCGCGGGCTGCCGGTGGCCGACTACTTCCTGTGGAACGACGACTTCGAGTACACCACCCGGCTGGTGCGCGGCCACGCCGGCCTCTACTGCCCGGCGAGCGTCGTGGTGCACAAGACGAAGGCGTTCGGGTCGACAGACGTCGACCCGGGTGAGCGCTTCTTCTACGAGGTGCGCAACAAGGTCTGGGTGTTCAGCCGCTCCCGCGGACTCGCGGTGCCCGAGCGGATCCTCTACGCGGCGAGCAGCGTGCGTCGGTGGGTGCGCACGTTCGCCGCCTCCGACGACCGGCCGAGGCTGCGACGGGCGCTGCTGCGCGGCCTGCTCGCCGGGCTGCGGCGGCCCCGGTCCAACGCCGAGGTGCTCGGGCCGGCACGGGTCGCGGCGCAGGCCCCGGACGGCTCGTCGGAGGGGGAGCAGCAGTTCAGCCTGCTGATTAGCACCTGGGCCGGTGACGACCCGGAGCAGCTGGTCGAGGCATTCACCTCCTCGGTGCAGAAGCAGTCGCGGCCGCCGGCCGACGTGGTGCTGGTCCAGGACGGGCCCGTGCCCGCGCCGCTGGCTTCCGCGATCGGGGAGCTGGTGGCGAGCAGCCCGGTCCCGGTCAACCATCTCGCGCTGCCGGCCAACGTCGGCCTGGGCCCGGCGCTGGACGCCGGCCTGGCCGCCTGCCGCCACGACATCGTCGCCCGGATGGATGCCGATGACGTCAGCTTCCCCGAGCGGTTCGCCCGGCAGCTCCCGCTCGTGGAGGCAGGTGCCGACATCGTGGGCGCTGGGCTCGTGGAGTTCGGGGCGTCGACCGACGACGTCGTGGGTCGTCGTACGCCTCCTGTGGGAGCCGACGAGATCCGCCGGGTGATCCGGTTCCGCGACCCGTTCAACCACCCCACGGTGGTCTACCGGCGCGACGCCGTCGTGGCGGCGGGCGGATACGCCGATCTCGACCTGCTCGAGGACTACCTGCTCTTCACCCGGATGGTCAGCGGCGGGGCCGAGCCGGCCAACCTCGCCGAGCCGCTGGTGCACTACCGGGTCGGCGAGGGCGCCTACGCGCGGCGCGGAGGGCGCCGCCTGCTGCGGTCGGAGCTGGAGCTGCAGCGCCGCCTCCTGCACCTGGGCATCACCACGAGGGGCGAGTACCTGCGCAACGTCGTTGTGCGCGGCGGCTACCGCCTGGTGCCGGAGGGTGTGAGAAAGGTCGCCTACCGCCGGTTGCTGGCCAACAGCTCGAGCAGCCTCCGCGGATAGACTTGCCCGGCGCGACGGAGCCGTCGTGGCGCCCTTTCGTCGCTGAGGAGTGTATGTGGAAGCCGATCGTCCCGACCTGGTCGTCGTCGGAGCCGGATTCTTCGGGTTGACCGTCGCCGAGCGGTGCGCGAGCCAGCTCGGGCTGAAGGTGCTGGTGATCGACCGGCGCCACCACATCGGCGGCAACGCCTACAGCGAGGCGGACCCGGAGACCGGGATCGAGGTGCACGTCTACGGTGCGCACCTCTTCCACACCTCCAACAGAAGGGTCTGGGAGTACGTCAACCAGTTCACCCGGTTCACCGGCTACCAGCACCGGGTCTACAGCAACCACGCCGGGCAGGTCTACCCGCTGCCGATCAACCTCGGCACGATCAACCAGTTCTTCGACGCGGCCTACTCGCCCGACGAGGCCCGGGCCCTGATCAGGGAGCAGTCGTCGGAGCTCGGCGGCAAGGAGCCGGAGAACTTCGTCGAGAAGGGCGTTTCGCTCATCGGCCGGCCGCTCTACGAGGCGTTCATCGCCCACTACACCGCCAAGCAGTGGCAGACCGAGCCCTCGAGGTTGTCGGCGGACATCATCAGCCGGCTGCCGGTGCGTTACACCTACGACAACCGCTACTTCAACGACACCTACGAAGGGCTCCCTGTCGACGGCTACACCGCCTGGCTCGAGCGGATGGCCGACCATCCCAACATCGAGGTGCGGCTCGACACCGACTTCTTCGACCCCGAGCGGTTCCTGGCCGGCGACTACGTGGGCACGGTGCCGATCGTCTACACCGGCCCGGTGGACGAGTACTTCGGCTACGCCGAGGGGGAGCTGGCCTGGCGGACCCTCGACTTCGAGCGCGAGGTGGTCGACACCGGCGACTTCCAGGGCACGTCGGTGATGAACTACCCCGACGAGGACGTGGAGTTCACCCGGATCCACGAGTTCCGGCACTTCCATCCCGAGCGTGACTACCCCCATGACAAGTCCGTGATCATGCGGGAGTACTCCCGCTTCGCGGTGAAGGGCGACGAGCCCTACTACCCGGTCAACACGGCCGAGGACCGGGAGAAGCTGCTGAAGTACCGGGACCGGGCCCGCAAGGAGCCGATGGTGCTCTTCGGCGGTCGACTGGGGACCTACAAGTACCTCGACATGCACATGGCCATCGGATCTGCGCTGTCGATGTTCGACAACAAGCTCGTGCCGCACTTCACCGATGGCGCTGAGCTGGCGTCGGGCGGGGTCGACGACTGACGCCACCTGCCCATTTTGTGCGCCCACCGACGCGTGCGGGCAACGGGTCGCGTTCTGCCGCGGAGTCGTGATGCCGGCTGTTACGCTGCCGCGGCATTTCGTCGCCGTGTGGTGACGCTCGCATCGAGCAGTGGGGAGCAACACGTGAAGGTTCTCGGGGGTTTGTTCCTGGCGCTGGCGCTGGTGTTCACGACCGGTCTCGGAACCGCCGACGCCGCGTACGCGCCGCCGGGGGGCGCGGCCTTCAACACGCCTCGTCCGTGGGGGACGTCGGCGCAGCGGTACCACATCGTCCGCACGGTGGACACCGCGATCCGCAACGTCCCCGGCTGGTCGAGCAACGAGGCCGTTGCCCAGCCGGTCATCTACATCTCGCAGTTCCTGCTCGACGACAAGCCCAGCGTCGACGCGCTGATCAACGCCAGCAACCGGGGCGACTCGGTGCGGGTGGTCCTCGACCCCGACATCGTCGGTCACCAGGCGGACCGGCTGACCTGGGCGCTGAACCATGACAACAAGCCTGACGTGAACGGGCCGATCAGCAGCGACCCCAAGACCTGGGGCGCCGACGAGAGCTACGTCCTGCGGTGCACCGGCAGCTGCCGCGGCGGCGGGGGCAATGTGCACACCAAGTTCTACGCGTTCTCCCGCACCGGGTCGGTCAAGAACGTGGTGATGGTGAGCTCCTCCAACCTCAACAAGGGCGGGGCGCTCAACGGCTGGAACGACCTCTACGTGATGCGGCAGCGGCCCAAGACGTTCGCCAAGTTCGCCGAGATCCACGCGGAGATGACCGACCAGACACGCGCCGGGACGGGCCTGGACGAGGTCGTCGACGGGCCCTACACCAGTCGCTTCTTCCCGATGGAGAACGCCACCAAGGCCAACGACCCCACGATGAAGGACCTCAACAGGATCCGCTGCCACAGCGCCTTCGGGCGGACCCGGATCAACGTGTCGATGTTCTACTGGGAGGGCACCCGTGGCGCCTACCTCGCCTCGAAGCTGATCAGCCTGGCCCGCGACGGGTGCCAGATCTCGGTGATCTACGGTGCCCCGTCGAAGGCGGTCCGGCTCCAGCTGCGCGCTGCCGCGGTCAAGCACCTGATCAACGTCTACGACAGCCGCTGGGACCTCAACGGCGACGGGGCCTACGACGTCCGCACGCACGAGAAGTACGTGCTGGTCAAGGGCACCTTTGCCGGCAACCGGTCGGCCCACCTGGTGATGACCGGCTCCCAGAACTGGGTCGGCGGCTCCCTGTCGAAGGGTGACGAGGTCACCCTGAACATCGCGCTCACCTCCGCCTACAACAGCTACATCAGGAACTGGGGCGTCGTGCGCAACCACTCACGGCGCATTCCCCAGTCCCGCTGAGGGTCCGTGGCCGGCCCGGCAGGGCATGTTAGGCTGCGGCGGCATTCTGTCGTGAGGCGATAGGACCCGCCTCGTCCCAGTGGGGGAGCGTGACGTGAAGGTACTCGGGGGAGCGCTGCTCGTCCTGGCCATGGTGCTGACGATCGGGGTCTCCCCGGCAAGTGCCTACGAACCCCCGCACGGTGCGGTGTTCAACGTGCCCCGGCCCTGGGGCGGGACTGCTGCGGAGTACCGGATCATCCACACCGTCGAACGGGCCATCAACAAGACCCGACCCGTCTCGACGGACCGGCATCCCGTGATCTTGATCTCCTCGTTCCTCTTCGACCGCAGGGCCAGCGCGGACGCGCTGATCAACGCGCGCAACCGGCACGTGTCGGTGCGGGTCATCCTCGACGGCGATGTCGACAACCACCAGGAGCGCCGGCTGGCCCGGGCCTTGAACCACGACAACGTCGGCGCCCTCTCGAGCGACCCGGCCACGTGGGGCAAGGACCGCAGCTACCTCAAGAAGTGCCGGGGCAGCTGCCGTGGAGGCGGCGGCAACATGCACTCGAAGTTCTACGCCTTCTCCCACACCGGCACCACGCGCAACGTCGTCATGGTGAGCTCCTCGAACCTCAACAGGGGCGGCGCGGTCGCCGGCTGGAACGATCTCTACATCATCAAGAGGCGGCCCCGGACCTTTCGCGAGTTCAGCAAGATCCACCAGGAGATGACCGACGACGTACGCGCCGGCACCAACAAGGTCCAGCTCGTCGACGGGCCGTTCACCAGCCGCTTCTTCCCGATGGAGAACGCTTCGAAGTCCAACGACCCGACGCTGCAGGACCTCGACCGGATCCGTTGCCGCAGTGATTTCGGCCGGACCCGTGTCAACGTCTCGATGTTCTTCTGGGCCGGGACGCGCGGCACCTACCTCGCCCGGAAGCTCCTTGGCCTTGCTCGGGACGGCTGCCGGGTGTCGGTCATCTACGGGGCTCCCTCCAGGGACATCCGGCTACTGCTGAGCAAGTTCGCCCGGCGGCACCTCATCAGCCTCTACGACAGCCGCAAGGACCTGAACGGCAACGGGACCTACGACGTGCGTACCCACGGCAAGTACGTGCTGGTCAAGGGCAGCTACCGCGGCAACCGGCACGCGCGCGTGGTGATGACCGGTTCGCAGAACTGGGTGGGTGGGTCACTCTCGAAGGGCGACGAGGTCACGCTGAACGTCGAACTGGCCTCGGCCTACCACAAGTACATCACCAACTGGGGTGTCATCCGGAACCACTCGCGCCGGATCGGCCGCTGAGCCGGCGACGGCCCTGCGTGTAGGCGCGCCGCAGCCTGCCCAGTCCCGCGTGTCGCTTGCTTGCCTGGAGCAGGGCATAGCGGACCGGCATGTCGCGCAGCTGCCCGAGCTGTCGCCGGAACTCCGCTTCAGCCCGGCCGCGCTGGGCCAACAGACGCAGCAGCTCGGCAACGGCTTCGACGGCCTCGGACAGCAGCTCCGCGTCGGAGGGCTCGGGATAGTGGGCGTCGGATGCCGGGTCGCGAGACTGGAGTGGTGGCACCAGCTCCTCGAGGTCGCCGATGACGTCGACGCCGAGCGCGGCGAGGCCGTCCGCCATCTCACGGGACTTCGCCACGGCGAACTCAGCGCCCTTCCGGTCGAGGCGTAGCGCGGTTCCCGGCCGGCCCGCCAGCACCTCCTGGGCGAAGAGCTCCTTGACCACCCGGGGATACGGTCCCGGGATCGGCAACCGGTCGCCCAGCGCGGCGTTCACCAGGCGCAGCAGCTCGGCCTGTTCCGCACCGAGGGACAGGTTGCCCCTGCCGACGTCGGTCCTGAAGGAGGCCGGTTCCAGCCCCACCAGCGTGGCGAAGCGGCGCCAGAGGGCGGCAGGATCAGCCCCTCGCTGCGGGACGGTGATCACGTGCACCTGGTCGACGGGCACGGACCGCCCCCACCGCTTCAGCACCGCGACGTAGTCCTGGACGGTCCAGAACCAGCTCCGCTCGTCGGTGTCGGCGATGACCCGGTCGACGAATGCCGGCAGCGAACGCATCGAGCGGTGCTTGACGTGCTCCTGCCATTCCGCGGGGATCTGGCGGAGCAGATCACGGGCGGTGAGGACCACGTGCACCTCGGTGCCCGGTCCGAACGCCGAGAGCGCCCGCTCGGCCTGGGAGCTGGTGGCGCCGGCGAAGAGCTCGTGGGAGATCACCGCGTCGCCCTCCCAGTCCTCCGCCTCGGTGACGATCCGCTGCCACATGCCGACCGCCCGTGCCGGGTGCTCCGGACGGTCCGCGAGGTCCCGCACGTCGAGCGTCGCCAGGTAGTGGTCTGCGAAACGCTCCTGGGGGAGGAGCACCCCCTGCTCCCGGGCCGTCTCCCTGCCCGTCCACAGGATGTTCTGCAGGTAGGTCGTCCCGGTCTTGGGGCTGCCCACGTGCAGGAAGACCCTTCGGCGGTGGGCGGACCCGGCAGAGCTCACGACGTCGCCCCGCCCGTGTCGCGCGACCATCTGACGACCATGCGGCAGACGTGCGGGTCCTCGTCGCGGAAGGGCGCCAGCCCGGTGCCCTGGGTCTGGAACACCACCTCGCCCCCGGCACGCTCGATCTGACTGCGCACCCGGCGCGGCGCGAGATAGTTGCGTGGACCGGAGAAGGTCTTGCGGCGTCGCCGGTCCTGCCTTGTGCGGAACTCGAGGAAGAGGAAGCCGCCCCGGCGCAGCGACATCGAGGCGAGCCGGAAGACGTGGTCCCGGCCCTGCCGGTGCATGCCGTGCAGCAGGAACCGGGCGTAGAGGTCGACCGGCTCGTCGCTTCGGCTCAGCCTGGCACCGAACGCGAGCACCGCCCGAAGGTCGGAGAGGTTGAGCACCTCCACCGAGACCTTCGGGCCCGTGCGCCGTCGCCGGGCAGCGCGCTCCCGCAGCGCCTTGAGCACGCTGCGCGGGACGTAGTCGACGGCCGTGACCTGCCGCCCCTGCCCGGCGAACCAGAGCGTGTCCCGCCCGGTGCCGGCGCCCAGGTCCACGAGCGGCCGTGCGGAGGGATACTGCTCGGCCACCCAGCGAGCGAACGGCGTTGGTTCGTCGGGCACGGACCCCGCCGCGGCGGCGGCGAACCTGCCCCAGTGCTTGCGTCCGGTGATCAGGCCGCCGTACCAGCCGTTGAAGCGACGGTGCAGGGAACGGGGGGAGTCGTAGCGGAACGAAGGATCGGGCACGCGCCAACGCTCGCCGTAGGTGGCCGCCAGGACCGACTCTGGGTCATGGGGAGCGGGCACCTCCCTGCCGTGCAGCGTCACCGTGCCGAGCGGCAGGACTGTCTCTCGCGGCAGGCGGACGCCGAGGTCCGAGGGGATGTAGAGGACCCCCTCGACCCAATTGGCCGAGAACACGTCCACGAAGCGAACGGAGCCGTCGCTGAGGGCGATCGAGATGTTCAGCCGGACACCCGAGCCACGGCGCACCTTCCAGCCGGCTGCGGACAGGGCACGCTCGACCCGGAAGCCTTCGCGGACGATGTCGACCGGATGGGACTCGGCGCTGGCGTAGGCGATGTCGACGTCGTTGTCGTGGCCGATGAACCGGCCGTCGCGCACCGCGCCGAGCAGGGTCCCGTAACACAGGAACACGGGTAGCCCGGTGCGCTGGAGGATCGTGCCCATCATCTCGAGCAGCCGCTCCACGAGCTCGTCGACGAGCTCGTCGGCGTCGCTTGCGAGCGGACGGATCAGGCGACCCCACTTGTCCAGGATCAGCGCGTTGCCGTGCTGGTCGGTCACTCTCACGGTGCGGTCCGCAGCGTCACCGAAGACGTGGCTGGTCGTGGCCAGGACGGTGCCGGCGACATGCTCACGGAAGGCCACGTCCGCGTGTCCGCGAAGGTAGCGTCGCAAGGCGCTCGGCCACTCGACACGCTGGTTGCCCGACGGTCCGGCCGCGTCCCGGGCGGGCTGCAGGGACCAGACGTGCTGGTCGTTGAGGAGGATGTCGTAGGTGGCGTCCTGCTCGACACGCGCGGGCAACCACACCCGGTCGTCGTCCAGGTGCAGTCGTGCCGGCTTGGTCTCGCGCCCTTTGGCGGCGCCGTTCGCGACGTTCACCGCCCACGCTCCCGCAGCCGGGCGCGCAGTTGCGAGGGAGGCATCCGGAGCCCGCGCCGGAGCAGGGAGAGCTGTCCGGGGATCGTGCGCTTGCGCAGCCGCATCGCCTCCCGCCGCCATCGCTGTCGCTTCACGGACAGCTCCATCACGTCGCGCACCATCTGCTCGATCGCCCGAGCGGCCACGTCGATGATCTCGGCATCCGGGACGTGGTCGGGGTGCGGGCGCACCGGTTGGTGCTCTGGCGGGACCAGGTCGGCGAGGTCGCCGGTGACCGCGTAACCGGCGTCGGCGATCTCCGCCACGCCGGCGACCGCGAGCTCGCGGAGCTCCGCGGCATGCTCGTCCTTGAGACCGAACCGGTCTCCGCGCTGGGCGGCCAGCACCTCGTGGCCGAGGTACTGCCGGAGCCACCGGTGACGGGCGCTTCCGGGCACGAGCTCGCCGGAGACGTGCGGCACCACGCGCTGCAGCAGCGCAGCCTGGGCGGCCCCGAGGGACTCGTTGGCCCTGGCGGCGTCCATGTCGAAGCCGGAGTCGTCGATGCCGGTGACGGCACACCAGCGCTGCCACAGCAGGGCGTGGGGGGCGCCCGGGGGCGGCACCGTGATGAGGTGCAGCCGTTCCCGCGGGACCGTCTCGGCCCAACGGGCCAGTACGGCCGGCAGGTCCTGGGTGGGCCAGCCCCAGGCACGGTGGGGCCGCTCGCGAAGCGTTTCCTCCATGAAGTCGTCGAGACCGGCTGCCGTGCCCATCTTCAGCGCCTCCTGCCATACCGCGGGGAACTGGCGGAGGTAGTCGCGGGCGGTGACGACGACGTGCAGCTCACTCTCCGGGAACCGCCCGACGGCGGCCGTGGCCTGCTCCGCGGTGGCCATGCAGAAGAACTCGTGGGTGATCAGCGCCGACCCGTCCCAGTTCCGCACCTCCGCTACCAGCCGGTCCCAGGCATCGGCCTTGTCTGCCCGGATGCCACGGGACCCACGCACCACCTGCGAGGCATGGAAGTGGTCCATCCGCTCCCGGCCCGGGTAGAGGAAGCCCTGTCGGCGGAGCAGCGCGCGGTTGCTCCACATCCGCGTCTGCAGGAACGTCGTGCCGGACTTGGGCAGCCCGATGTGCAGGAAGACGGGGTTCGCCATCGATCTCCTTCTGGTCGCAGCCGATGGCCTAGAGACTGGCGGAGTAACGGTCGAGGATCCGCTGCGTCTCCGCCTCGTCGCGCTGTGAGAGCGGCACCAGCAGCTCCTGCACGACGTCGGTGAGCTCGGCGAGGCGTCGGTTGAGCCGGCGGCACTCCTCGACCTCGTCCTCGAGTGCCTTGACCCGGCGCCTGAGACGGTCGACGTCGGTGGCGAGGTCGCGGGCCGGGCGGTTGAGCCGGGCCTTCGCGTTGACCAACCGGTCGCGGGTACGGCGTGCCCGCGCCCTCATCGTGCGGTTCATCTGCCTGGTCACTCGTCCCTTCAGCGCGGTGGTGTCATGTTACTGACCCGATCCGGCCGCTCGGCCGCGCCCGAGGGCGACACTCCGCGGCGGCCGGACACGCTAGCCTGTGCCACCGCGCCACCCCGAGGAGGAAGCCAGTGACCGAAGACCGGAGGACCCCGTGATCGGCATGGTGCTCGCGGCCGGCGCCGGCCGCCGGCTCCGCCCGCACACCGACACGTTGCCCAAGGCCCTCGTGCCCGTGGACGGGGAGACCACGATCCTCGACATCGCCCTGCGCAACCTCGCAGCGGTCGACCTCCGGGACGTCGCGGTGGTCGTCGGCTACGCGAGCCAGGTCGTGGAGGAGCGGCGTGAGGACCTGGAACGACGCCACGGCGTGCGCCTCACCCTGGTCCACAACGACCGGGCTGAGATCTGGAACAACGCCTACTCGATGTGGCTGGCCCGCGACGTGATGGCCGACGGCGCCCTGATGGTCAACGGGGACACTGTCCATCCCGTCACCGTCGAGGAGGCCCTGCTCGAGCGTCGCGGTCCTGGACTGCTGCTGGCGATGGACGACCAGAAGCAGCTCGGTGAGGAAGAGATGAAGGTGCAGCTGGACGAAAGCGGCCGGCTGCGCCGGATCACCAAGCTGATGGATCCCGGCGCCGCCGACGGCGAGTACATCGGGGTCACCCTGATCGAGGCCGAGGCCGTCCCCGGCCTGGCGTCGGCTCTGCAGGCCACCTTCGAGGGCGACCCGGACCTCTACTACGAGGACGGCTACCAGGAGCTCGTCGACCGGGGCGTACCCGTGAGCGTGGCGCCGATCCCGGCCGGCACGGAGTGGGTGGAGGTCGACGACCTGGCGGACCTCCAGCGCGCGAGGCAGATCGCGTGCCGATACTAGCCAGGATGCTGCCCAGCCCGATGTTCGTGGACATCAGGGCCGGCGCGGTCGCGGCGCTCGGGGACGTCCTGCAGGACCGCTTCATCTCGCCGACCGGAAAGGTGCTGGTCGCGGTCGGACCATCCCAGGGTGAACGCATCTGGCGCACCGTGCAGCCGTCGATGCCCGACGCGGGTGTTTTCCCAGTCCAGGACGCGAGCCTGGGCAGCGCAGGCCGACTGCAGGAGGCGCTGTCCGAGAGGGGTTACGACGCCGTCGTCGGCATCGGGGGTGGTCGCACGCTGGACGTCGCGAAGTACGCGGCGACGCGAGCCGGTGTCCCCATGGTCGCCGTGGCGACGAACCTGGCCCACGACGGCATCTGCTCCCCGGTGGCGTCGCTGATGCACGCCCATGGCAAGGGGTCCTACGGCGTCTCGATGCCGTTGGCGGTGCTCGTCGACCTCGACTACGTCCGCTCCGCCCCACCCCGCCTGGTCCGGGCCGGTGTCGGGGACGTGGTCAGCAACCTCTCCGCCATCGAGGACTGGCTGCTGGCACACCGGCAGCAAGGAGAGCCCGTCGACGGGCTCGCGATCGCCATTGCCCAGAATGCCGCAGAGGCGGTGCTGGGCAGGCGGGACTCGATCGACAGCGACGAGTTCCTGGTCACCCTGGCGCAGTCCCTGGTCCTCTCCGGGATGGCGATGTCGGTCGCCGGCTCGTCGCGTCCGTGCAGTGGGGCCTGTCACGAGTTCGTGCATGCGGTCGACCAGCTCTTCCCCGGCGCCTCGGACCATGGTGAGCTCGCCGGGATCGGCGCCCTCTTCGCCACGTCGCTGCGCGGTGAGACCAGCTTGTTCGAAACCCTCGCGACCTGCTTGCGCCAGCATGGCCTGCCCACCTCACCGGCCGACATCGGGCTGGACGACGACCAGTTCGTGGCGGCTGTGATGGCCGCACCCGACACCAGACCGGGCCGCTACACCGTGCTGGAGCACCTCGACCTGACCGAGCGCGAGGTGCGTGACCGGGTGCGGGAGTTCCGGTTGCGGCTCGGCTGACCGGTCACGGCGGATCTGACTGGTATTTTTGTCCCTCGGGGGATGCCGCGGGCCCGTCTCGACAACCTGTCTCGACAACGTGTCCGGCACCGTGTCCGGCGACGAGTCCGGCTACCGCCCCCACAACCACGACACCGAGAGTCAGGTGAGCACCGACGTGAGCGGCACCATCAGCACCGAGCCAGAGGCGACCCCGTCGTCGGACGGGTTCCGCGTCGTCCAGCGCACCCTGATGCGACCCGACCAGGAACTCGACGTCCGGGCGCTCTACGTCGCCGGGTTCTCCGACTTCGGCGTCGGCGAAGCGACGACGCGGCAGTCCGGGGCCGGCCCCGACGACTCGTGGTCCGAGCGCGTCAAGAATCAGGCGGAGGAGGACGCCGACACCCCGGCGGCGAGCACGTCCCAGCCGGGGCTGCACGGCTACGGGGAGATCACGGACCAGGGCCACGCCGTCGCTGGTCCCAACCGCCGGATCACGTTCGCCACCTACTTCAACGCCTTCCCCGCCAGCTACTGGCGACGCTGGACCGACTTCTCGTCGGTGCGGTTGCTCGTCAAGGTCCGCGGCCACGGCAACTTCATCGTCTACCGCTCCACCTCCAAGGGGCACGTCCTGCGGGTCGAGTCGATCCACGTCGACTCGGACACCACCCAGAGCTACGAGCTGGACCTTTCGCTGAAGCCCTTCATCGACGGCGGCTGGTACTGGTTCGACGTCGAGGCGGAAGAGTCCTCGCTCACACTCGTCGAGGCGAGCTGGGGGTTCTTCACCGACCAGACGTCCCCCGGCCGCCTGTCGATCGGCATCACCACCTTCAACCGACCGGACTTCTGCCTGGCCCAGCTCACCAAGCTGGCCGGGGCGCACGACGTGCTCGCCCTCCTCGACGAGATCGTGGTGGTGGACCAGGGCACCGAGCTGGTCCGGGACCAGAAGGGGTTCGAGGAGACAGCGGCCGCCCTTGGTGACAAGCTGCGCATCCTGCAGCAGCCGAACCTCGGTGGTTCCGGTGGGTTCTCCCGGGCGATGGACGAAGCAGCGGCCAAGGGATCGGCCGACTACGTGCTGCTGCTCGACGACGACGTCGTCTGCGAGCTCGAAGGCATCCTGCGGGCCATCGCGATGGCCGACCTCGCCCGCACACCGGTGATCGTCGGCGGACAGATGTTCAGCCTCTACGACCGGACGGTGATGCATGCCTTCGGGGAGACCCTGGGCCAGTACCGATGGTTCTGGGGGCCGGCGCCGGGCACCAAGCACGGCCACGACTTCTCCCGCCGCTCGCTCCGCGGCACGCCGTGGCTGCACCGGCGCGTGGACGTCGACTACAACGGTTGGTGGATGTGCCTGATCCCGACGCGGGTCGTCCGTGAGATCGGCCTGTCGCTGCCGATGTTCATCAAGTGGGACGACGCCGAGTTCGGGCTTCGCGCGGGCGCGGCCGGCTACCCCACGGTCACCCTCCCCGGCGTCGCCGTGTGGCACGTGCCGTGGACGGAGAAGGACGACACCCTGGACTGGCAGGCGTACTTCCACGAGCGCAACCGGCTGGTCTCCGGCCTGCTGCACTCGCCCTACGAGCGCGGCGGCCGGCTGGTCCTCGAGAGCCTCGAGAACCACGCCAAGCGCACCGTCTCCATGCAGTACAGCACCGGGGAGAGCATCCTGCTCGCCCTTCAGGACGTGCTCGCGGGTCCGGAGCGGATGCACCGGGACATGACCTACCGGCTGCAGGAGCTGCGCAAGTTGCGGGCGCAGTACCCAGACGGCAGGCTCGCCCCCAGCCTGGAGGAATTCCCGCCGGCCAAGCGAAAGAAGCCCCCGCGCCGCGGCAAGGCGATCAGCGCGCCCACCGGCGCCGTCGGCGCGGTGAAGACCGCCGCCCTGAGCATGCTGCGCCAGCTGCGCACGCCCCGCGAGTTCGCCCGGAAGCATCCTGAGGCGATCGTCCCCTACGTGGAGCAGCGGTGGTGGCGGCTGGCCCAGATGGACTCCTCTATCGTCTCGTCGGCCGACGGCACCTCGGCGGCGTGGTACCAGCGTGACCGCGATCAGTTCGTGGTCCAGATGCGCCGCTCCGTGCAGCTGCACACCCAGCTGTACCGGGAGTGGCCTGCCCTCTCCGCGCGCTACAAGGAGGCGCTGGGCGAGCTCACCGCGCCGGAGACCTGGAAGCTGACCTTCCAGGGACTCGACGACGAGGTCGGACCAGGAGCACTGCCCGTGGATGCCAAGGGAGCCGAGTGAGCAACGCGTCCGACCAGGAGCACCCGCTCCACGAGGCGGTCATCGAGGAAGGTCCGGGCCGCAAGCCCCGCGGGAGGAAGCGAGCCCGCAGGCTGGCCCGCAAGGCCGCGTCGATGCCGGTCGTTCCCGCGATCGGCGAGCCGCAGGAGTCCCGCGCCGTGGAGGGCCCGCTGCAGCCGCCCACGGCTGCAGGTGGCCTCGTCGGCGTCCTCCAACGGCGCTGGCTCCTGCAGCTGCTGGTCCGTCGGGAGATGGCCAAGCGCTACTCCGGCTCCTTCCTGGGCCTGCTGTGGTCCTACATCCAGCCGGCAATCCGCTTCGGCGTCTACTACGTCGTCGTCCTGGGTCTGATCCGGAAGTCGCAGTCGGTGCCGGAGTTCGCCCTGCACCTCTTCTGCGGGATCGTGTTCACCCACTACTTCGCCGAGACGGTCTCGGGGGGGACGCGCTCGATCTGGGCGAACCGCTCCCTGGTCGACCGCACTTCCCTCCCGCGCGAGGCATTCCCGATCGCGTCGATGCTCACCGCCGCGCTGCACACCTTCCCGCAGCTGGTGCTGCTGATGCTGGTCTGCGTGCTGGTGGGCTGGCAGACCGACCTGGTGGGGATCGTCTCCGGAGTCCTTGGTCTGGCGATCGTGGTCATCTTCAGCACCGCCGTGGCGTTGTTCTTCAGCGCGGTGAACGTCTACTACCGCGACTTCCAGAACATCGTCGGGACGCTCACGCAGTTCATGCACTTCATGGTGCCGATGATGTACCCCGTCACCCGTGTCATGGCCGTGTCGCACAGCCACCCGCTCATCTACCAGCTCTACATGGCCAACCCGATCGCCGAGGCGGTCGTCCTCCTGCAGCGGTTCTTCTGGTTCGGCTCCATCCAGGCCAACGGAGAGCGCAACCCGAGCACCGCCTTTCCACCGGGCATGCTCGAGCGCGGCGCCATTACGCTGGTGGCCTGCCTGATCCTGCTCTGGTTCGCCCAGCAGGCGTTCACGCGCCTCGAGGTGAAGTTCGCCGAGCACCTGTGAGGCGCACCGTGCCCGTGCGGCAGCCAGAACAGTCTGAACCGAGGAAGTCCCGTGGCTGAATCCATCGTCGTGGACCAGGTGAGCAAGGTGTTCACCATGCACTACCACCGCACCCTGAAGCAGAAGGCGGTGGCGTCGCTGCGACGGCTGCCGCTCAATGAGACCTTCAAGGCGCTCTCCGACGTGTCCTTCACGGTTGAGCAGGGTGAGTCGATCGGGCTGATGGGCCTGAACGGCTCCGGCAAGAGCACCCTGCTGAAACTGATCAACGGGGTGATGCGGCCCGACACCGGCAGCGTGCTGGCCCGCGGGCGGATCGCGGGCCTGATCGCCAAGGGAGCGGGGTTCCACTCCCAGCTGACCGGTCGCGAGAACCTCTACCTCAACGCGGCGATCATGGGCCTCAGCGAGGCGGAGACTGACGCGAAGTTCGACGAGATCGTCGAGTTCGCCGACATCGGCCGCTTCCTCGACGTGCCGGTGTCCCACTACTCCTCGGGCATGTTCTCCCGACTGGGCTTCTCGATCGCGGTCCACGTCGACGCCGACGTCTTCCTGGCCGACGAGGTGCTCGCCGTCGGGGACCGGCCGTTCAAGAAGAAGTGCCTCGTCAAGATGCAGGAGATTCGGCAGCAGGGGACCACGATCTTCTACGTCAGCCACGCGGCAGCGTCGGTCCGATCGATGTGTGACCGGGTCCTGGTCCTGGAGAACGGGCGCCTGGGCTTCGACGGCGACGTCGCCGAAGGCATCAGGTATCTCCACTACGACGACGACGTCGAGTCCGACGACGAGGAAAGCCTGGAGGACGAGGAGCTCGGCGCCGATATCTGAACTACAGCGCTGTAGTTCTCCCAAGTCGCTTGCGGACCCCCCTGCGAGCGGTGTGACACTTGCTGCTTGGTGTGAATCCGCCTCGTCTCACGTGGGGTCCGCGCATGCAGCTGAGTCGCAGCAGGTATGTCACGGTGTGCCAGCAGCTGCTGGTCGCCGGGGCCGTCCTGGTGCTCGGCCTGTCCGCAGTGGGGGTTCACACGCTCGACATCGTGGCCCCGGACGCGCACACCCCGGGCCTCCCCGCCGTCAGCAGGGCGTGTGACCTGGCGCAGGTGGCCGGCGCAGCTCGGCGGTGGCCTGCTCAGACTCCCGGTGACGCGGCCATCGACTGTCGTCGGGCCGTCGGACCAGCACCAACGACCCACCGCTGACCAGCGGCCGCAGGAACCCCGGCACGCCCTCGTCGAAGCAGGGGTGGGCGTCGGTGAGCAACCGCACCGGCCCTTCGACGCGCTCGGCAGCGCGGGCCAGCAGGAGGCCCTGGGTCGTGCCGGTGGGCTGCCACGCGGGCGAATCGGGCCCCGGCCCAGCCATCGGTGCGAAGACGTCGCTCTGGCCCGGCCACAGCAACCCGTGGTCCAGGACACCGCCAGGGAGCGGGTCGGCGAACGGCACGGCGAAGGGCAGCAGCGAGCACGCCACGACCGGCACGCCTCGCCCCAGGTGTCCGGCTGGATCCTCAGGGCCGCACACCACGGCGGCGACGGCGGCGCCGGCATCGGTGTCGGGACAGGCGACCGCGAGCCCGGCAGTCCAGGCACCGCCGAGGAACACCGTGGCGAGCCAGTGGGGCGGGAGGTCGACGAGCACGGTCTCGCCGGCCTCGAGCATCAGCTCGTCGACGAGGAGGTTCGCGGTCTTGGCCACCCAGTTCGCGTACGTCACGGCCGACAACTCGGTGCGCTCGCCGGTGTCGTCGTCGTACGCAGTCACCACGGGGCGCGAACCGCCGTCGCGCAGCATTGCTGCCACGACGTCGGAGAAGGTCCGGGGCGCGGTCACCAGGTCACGGTAGGCGATCCCGCTACCGGTCGCGGACCGAGGTGACAGGATGCCGGGCATGGCCGAAAGCTCAAGCCCGACCTCGTCGCTGTGGGCCGTGGTGCCGGCCGGAGGCGCCGGCACCCGGCTCTGGCCACTGTCCCGGGCCGCGCTCCCGAAGTTCCTGCTGGACCTCACCGGGACCGGTCGGAGCCTGCTGCAGCAGACCGTCGACCGGCTGGTGCCGCTCGTGGACGACCGGGTCCTGGTGGTCACCGGCGCGGCTCACCGCGACGCCGTCGTCCGTCAGCTCCCGCAGCTGCCGGGGGCAAGGGTGGTCGCCGAGCCCGCGCCACGTGACTCGATGGCGGCGATCGGCCTGGCGGCGGCCATGCTCGAGCGCGAGGACACCGGTGCCCTGCTCGCCTCCTTCGCCGCCGACCACGTCATCACCGACGCCACAGCCTTCGCGGCCTCCGTCGAGGAGGCCGTGGAGGTCGCCCGCTCGGGACTGCTGGTGACGATCGGCATCGAGCCGACGCACCCGGCGACCGGCTTCGGCTACATCCGCTGTGGCGACGTGATCGAGGGTCGGCGTTCGGCGTGCCACGTCGAGGAGTTCGTGGAGAAGCCGGATGTCGAGCGCGCGCGTGAGTACGTCGCGGACGGCAGACACCGCTGGAACGCCGGCATGTTCGTCGTCGGGGCAGGGGTGCTGCTGGACCTGCTCGCCGAGCACCATCCGGACCTGGCCGCAGGCCTGCGCGACGTGGCCGCCCACCCGGAGCGGATCGACGACGTGTGGCCGGGCCTGGAGCGGATCGCGATCGACCACGCGGTTGCTGAGCCGGCAGCGCGCGCCGGGCGGGTCGCGGTGGTCCCCGGCTCGTTCGGCTGGGACGACGTGGGCGACTTCGCCTCGCTCGAGGAGGTGCTCCGGGCGGGACCCGGTGCCGGTGGGCAGGGAGCACTGGCGGTCCTCGGCGACGCCGACACCGTGCTCTCGACGGACAGCTCGGGCCTGGTGGCGACCGCGGGTGACCGCATGGTCGCCGTGGTCGGCGTCGACGACGTGGTCGTGGTCGACACGCCGGACGCCGTCCTGGTGACCACCCGGTCGCGGGCGCAGGAGGTCAAGGCCCTCGTGGAGCAGCTACGGCGCCGGGGTCGCGCAGACCTTCTCTGACCCGGCGCCAGCCAGCGGTCAGCGTGGTCGCAGCAGGAGGCGGCCGGCGGTGGCCGGCCCCGGGGCCTCGTCCCAGCCGTGCGCGAACGCGACGACACGGGCCAGCGTCACCTCCCCGGTCTCCCCGTCGACGGTGACGTCGGCACCGGAGGAGGCGGCGTGCCACCCGCACCCCGCCAGCGCCTCGACGAGCTCCTGCTGGCGTGCCGGGGCGCCGAAGCTCGCGCCCTCGACGGCGCGGACGGCAGCGACCACGGCCTCGCGCGCGCCGAGACCGAACATGTCGTGGCGGCGCGGCCGGACCAGGGACCTGGCTCCCGGACCGTCATCACCCGGTGGCCGGACCCGGGCCGCGAAGCCCCGCACCACGACGACCGGGCGGCCATCGATCTTTCCGGCGACGAGGTCCGCACTCGCGGCGAGCTCGTCGGCGACCGCCGGCGCGGTGACCACCAACGGGTTCCCGTGGTGGTCGTGAGCACCGGCGAAACTGGTCAGGGGGTCCAGCCCGGCGGCGCCGATCGCGATGTCGGTCTGCCCCTCGCGCCAGGCGCGGCCCGCGGTGTCGGTCACCAGCACCGCGACGTTGCGGCCGGTGGCAGCGAGCACGGCCCGACGGATCGCGCGCGCGGAGGCATCGGGGTCGCGGGGGAGCAGCACGAGCAGGCCGGGGTCGACGTTGGAGGCGTCCACCCCCGCAGCCGCCATCACGAGGCCGAGATGGTTCTCGACGATCGCCGTGTCCCCGCGACGGGCCACCGGGCGGACCGTCTCGGCCGCGACCACGTCGGCCCGCTCCCCAGGGACCACGCGGCCCTCGGCCTTGCTGACCACCTTGCTGGTCAGGACCACCACGTCGCCGTCGGTGAGCCCGGGCAGCGCCGCCACGAGCGCGCACAGGTCGGTGCCCTCGGTGATCTCCCCGATGCCCTCGGCGGCGATCACCTCGAGCCGCGCCGGTGCCGGTGGGGGCGCGCTGCTCACGGCACGAGGGCGAGGGCGGCCGCGGCGATGTCCGCGCTCGCGTCCGGGTCGGTCATCAGCAGGGGTACGGCGCGGCACCGGATGCCCGCGCCCTCGAGGGCGGGGACCGCATCGGCGTCCACGGGATCCACCAGCCAGCCGTCGAGCAGTCCACCCTCCTTGCGGGCACCGTAGTGCAGGGCGACCGCTGCCGCCGAGCACTCCACGCCGACCGCTGCGAGGAGCTGTCGGGCCATCCCGCGAACATGGTCGCCGCCGATGATCCCCGAGACGCCGATCACCGGTGCCGGGGTCGCCGCCAAGGCCTCCCGGACGCCGGGGACACCGAGGATCGTTCCCACCGAGACGATCGGGTTGGACGGCGGGACCAGGACGACATCGGCATCGGAGAGCGCTTCGAGGACGCCCGGCGCGGGAGCGCACTGGTCGAGCCCGATCGGCACCACGGCGTGGGCCGGCACCTCGGCGTGGTGCCGGATCCAGTACTCCTGGAAGTGCACGGCGCGACGCTGCCCGTCGGCGGGGTCGTCGATCACGACGTGCGTCTCGACCCGGTCGTCGGTCATCGGCAGCAACCGGACGCCCGGTTGCCAGCGGCGGCACAGGGCCTCGGTCACCGCCGAGAGGGGGTACCCGGCCGCCAGCATCTCCGTCCGGACCAGGTGGGTGGCCAGGTCGCGGTCGCCCAGGCCGAACCAGGTGGGTTCCGCGCCGTACGCCGCCAGCTCCTCGCCAGCACGCCAGGTCTCGTCGCGACGGCCCCACCCGCGCTCGACGTCGATGCCGTCGCCCAGCGTGTACATCACGGTGTCGAGGTCGGGACAGACCTTCAACCCGTGCAGCCACAGGTCGTCGGCGGTGTTCGCCACGACGGTGATCTCGGTGGTGGCACCCGTGCGAGCAACCAGGCGCAGCACGCCCTGGAGGAAGCGGGCACCGCCGACGCCCCCCGAGAGCACCGTGAGTCTGCGGGGGGGCCGTTCGGGTGGTGGCGTGTGATCCATGGGGGCCAGTCTTCCGCGCCGGGGGCCCAATATCAGAAGTGGGCTTGACGTGGCGGGTACGACAGGCATGTAATCACACCAGTGTGGTTTTCAACCCGACGCACAGGTGGGTGACGAAGATCACGGGGACACTGTCAAACGCGGCCCGTCAGGGTCGCAGGGTCGAAGGGGCAGACACATGCGAGAGCTCTACGTGCTCGGGGGCGATGGCGAGGAGAGCGGCTGGCAGGAACGCGCCTTGTGCGCTCAGACGGACCCGGAGGCGTTCTTCCCCGAGAAGGGCGGCTCCACCCGCGAGGCCAAGCGGGTCTGCCTCACCTGCGAGGTCCGTGACCACTGCCTGGAATACGCCCTCTCCAACGACGAGAGGTTCGGCATCTGGGGTGGTCTCAGCGAGCGGGAGCGGCGCAAGCTGAAGAAGCGCGCGGTCTAGGCGCCGACCGGCGCGGTTCCCTGGTCTCGGGCCGCGCTGGTTAGGGTGGCGCCTCGTGAAGGTCACTGCGCTCCTCGTCACCCACGACGGGGCGACGTGGTTTCCCGGTGTGCTGAGGGCGCTCGACCGCTCGACGGTCGCCCCGGCGCGCATCGTGGCGGTGGACACCGGCTCGACCGACGACTCGGTCGGCCTGGTGGCCGGCACGGGTGCCGACGTGGTGCGTGTCGACGCCACGGCCGGCTATCCGGCGGCGGTGCGTGCCGGTCTGGCCGCCTGCCCGCCTGCCGAGCCCGACGAGTGGGTGTGGCTGCTGCACGACGACTCCGCGCCGGCGGCTGACTGCCTGGCCCAGCTGTGCGCCGTAGCCAGCGCGTCGGGAGAGGACGTCGCCGCCCTGGGTCCGAAGCTGCGCGAGTGGCCATCGCTGAGGCGGCTGCTCGAGGTGGGCGTCACCATCTCGCCGACCGGTCGCCGGGTGACCGGCCTCGAGCCCGGGGAGTACGACCAGGGCCAGCACGACGAGGTCACCCAGGTCCTGGCGGTCAACACCGCAGGCATGCTGGTGCGTCGCACGGCCCTCGAGCGGCTCGGTCTCGACGACCGACTGCCGATCTTCGGCACCGACATCGACTTCGGCTGGCGAGCTGCGCGCGCCGGGTTCCGGGTCCTCGCGGTCCCGGCCGCGATCATGTTCCACGTCGAGGCGGCGCACCGTGGGAGGCGTCCAGGCCCGTTGTCCTCCCGGCCGCGCCGCGACGAGCGCGCCGCTGCGGTCCACGTCCTGCTGGTCAACGGACGCGCTGCCTCCCTGCCGCTGCGCATCGTCCGGCTCCTCCTCGGCGGACTGCTGCGCGCCCTCGCCCTCCTGGTCGTCCGGGCGCCGGGAGAAGCGCGCGACGAGCTGCTGGGACTGGCGAAGGTCTACCTCCGGCCCGACGTGCTGCTCGCCGGACGACGAGCACGACGGGCGACCGCGGTGACCTCTCCCGGCTCGGTGCGGCACCTCCTGGCGCCGTCCTGGTTGCCCTACCGGCAGGGACTCGACTTCGTCACCGACGTCGGGGTGGCGATCGGCCACTCCTGGAGCGACCAGGCCCGTCGCCGGAACCCCGACACCGGGTTCACCGCGGGCCTGGCGCGCAGCCCGGGCGCCTGGCTGCTCCTGGGCACGTTCGTCCTCTCGCTGGTCGCGGGTCGCAGTCTGCTCACGGGCCACGCCCTGCACGGAGGGGCGCTGCTCCCCGCACCTGACGGGATCGGCCACTGGTGGGGGTCGTGGTGGCACTCCTGGCACTGGACCGGAGCCGGAACCGACGCCCCGGCACCGGCCTACGTCCTGCCGCTGGCCGCGGCGGCCACCGTGCTGCTGGGCAATCCCGGCTGGGTGGTCAACACGCTCTTCATCCTGTGCGTGCCGCTCTCCGCCTTCGGCGCGCTACGGCTGCTGCGCAAGGTCGTTCGAGGCGGCTGGCCACCGGTGTGGGGGGCCCTGGCCTATGCCCTGGTGCCGCTGCTCTGTGGTGGCGTGGGCCAGGGTCGCCTGGGCACCGTGGCAGGTGCGGTGATCCTGCCGTGGGCGGCCGCAGCGGCGCTGGGCCTCGGCGCTGAGGACCCGGACCGGCGCTGGCGCGCGGCTTGGCGGACCGCCTTGTGGGCCGGGCTTCTCAGTGCCTTCGCGCCGGTGGCCTGGCTGCTGGATCTGCTGCTCGTCGTGCTCGCGCCCCTGCTCGGCGGTCGTCGTGCCGGCGTCGGCCGGCTCGCCGTGGTGGCCGTCGTCCCGCTGCTGCTGCTCGCGCCATGGGCGATCGCCACGGTCGGCTCGCCGGGCGCCTGGCTGGTGGAGGCCGGCCGGGGGGCTTCGGTGCCCGTGCTGCCCGGCGGGCTCGACCTGCTCCTGGGAAGAGGCACCGGTCCCGGATGTGCTCCGCGCTGGTTGTCCGTGGGCCTGCCCCTCGCTGCCGCAGTCGCGCTGCTCCGCCGGGACACCCGGCGCCGGGTGCTCCGAGCCTGGGTCGCGGCCCTCGCGGCCGCCCTGCTGGTGCTGCTCACGTCGCGCGTGCTGGTGGAGCTCCCCGGCGTGCCCTTCGGCTTCCGCGCGTGGCCCGGCTTCCTCGTCGTCGTGGTCCAAGGGTGCTTCGTGCTCGCCGCGGCCACGGCCGCCGACGGGCTGTTGCGCGTGATCTCCACCGAGCGCTTCGGGTGGCGCCAGCCGCTCGCCGGGGTCGCGTTCGTCGCCGCCACCCTGGGCGTCCTGGCCGGCGCCGGCTGGTGGGTCTTCGCCGGCACGCCGGGTCCCCTCACCCGCGACCCCGACAACGTGGTGCCGACCTACATGTCCGAGCTCGCCGCCAACCGCAGCACCAGCGCGGTCCTGACGCTCGCCGGCGACCGGGAACGGGTCCGCTACCGGCTCCTCAGGCACGGAGCCGAGCGACTCGGGGACGACGGGCTCCTCGCCCTGACGCGGCCCGACCCACGGCTCACCGCCATCGTGGCCGCGTTGCTCTCGGCGAACCCGGGCAGAGCCGCCACCACGCTGGCCGGCTACGGCGTCCGCTACGTCTACGCGCCCGCCCCGGCGCCGGCAGCGGTCACCTCCGCGCTGGATGCAGCGCCGGGGCTGACCGCCGCGAGCGCGCCGCGGCAGGACACCAGGGCGTGGCAGGTGGCGGCGAACCCGACCCTGCGGGCCGTGCCGCCGCGGGTGGGGCCGTGGCACTGGCCCTTGCTCGGCCTGCAGCTGCTGACCGTCGTGGTCGCCGTGGTGCTCGCCCTGCCCAGCCGCAGGCCGGTCCGATGAGTCGCGAGCGGGGCAGGCGCGTCGCCGAACGGCCTCCGGGGCGGCGCCCGCGCCCGGGTCCCCGGCGGCGTGCGCCGCTGGGAGCCGTGCTGGCGGCACTGGCCGTCGTCGCCCTGACTGTCGCAGCGCTCTTCGCGGCCGGCGCCACCGACAACGCCACCGGCCCCCGTCCGCAGGTGACCAGCCGGCTCGACCTGGGCACCCGCAGCTTCACCTGCACAGGCGGACTGCCCGGCACGACCGGGGTCGCCGGGACCGTCAGCCGGCACGGCACGGTCTCCGCGAACGGCCGCCCGCTGCACGGGGCTTCCTCGCGGCCCTCGTTCCGGGTGTCGCAGCCGGTCCGGGTCCGGGCCGGCCGGGCCGCCGCTCCGGGTGCCTACGCGGTTCAGAGCGCCAGCAGTTCACGCTGGCTGGCGACCGCGGCCTGCGTCGAGCCGCGGCCGACCTGGTGGTTCGTCGGCGCCGGCGCCAGCGACCGGCACGACACGGTGCTCACCGTGGCCAACCCACGGCCGGGCATCGCCATCTTCGACGTCGACGTGAGCGGTCCCGACGGGCCGGTGAACGCCCCGGGCCTGCACGGACTGACGCTCGGCTCCGGCCAGACCCGCACGCTGGACCTGGCCCGGTTGGCGCCGGCCACCGGTGACCTCGCCGTCCGGATCCGGTCCTCTCGCGGCCTGGTTGCCGCCATGGCTGCGGAGAGATGGGCTCCCGGGCTGATCGGCAAGCAGGTGAGGGAATGGGTCGCGCCGCAACTGCCGCCGGCCCGCTCCACGGAGCTCACCGGCCTTCCGGGCGGCGGCACCAGCACCCTCCTGGTTGCGAACCCGGGGGTCCGCCAGGGCGTCGTCCGGCTCCGGCTGGTCGGCAAGCAGGGCACCTTCGACCCGACCAGCCATGCCTCCGTCACGGTGCCGGCAGGCACCGTGCAGGAGCTCGACCTCTCCTCCGTGGTCAGCGGGGGCACGGCCGCGGTCCGCCTGTCCGCGAACGTGCCGGTGGTCGCGACGGTGCGCAGCGTGCGCGGCAACGACGAGGCGTACGCCGCCGCCGCGGAACCCATCAGCGGCCGGAGCGTTGTCGGGATCCCCCTCGGTGGCCGTTCCACCCTCGTGCTCTCGTCCGCGGGACCCGAGACCGGGCGGCATCCGGCGACGGCCGACCTACGGGTCAGCGGCCCGGGCAGCCGGTGGCTGATGTCTCGACAGGTGGCGGTTCCCCCTGCGGGGGCGGCGACGGTGGCGCTGCCACACGCTGCGCGGGCTGTTTCGGTGAGCACGTCGGGCGGCGACGTCACCGGGGTGCTGGTGGTCCGCGCGGCGGCGGGCATCGGCACCATCCCGATCTCACCGTCGGCGACCGCGCTTCGACGACCCGGAGTCCTGCCCGCGTGGTGACCCGCCTGGTGAGCGGGCGCTCAGTCCTCCTCGTAGTCGGGGTGGATGTCCTCCGGCGGCACACCGAGCACCTCGGCCACCTGCTCCACGAGCACGGTGAGCACCAGCGCCGCCAGGTCGGTGCGCGTCTCCGCGCGGTGCTCTATCGGCTGGCGGAAGAGGACCAGCCGGGCGGGGGACTTGGCGGTCGGCGCGACGTACGACGCCAGCGGCACCGTCTCTGCCGCCCAGTGGTCCGGCAGCAACGGCACCTCCTCGACCGCCAGCTCGGTCGCGGCGAGCTCGCTCGGCCAGCGTGCCTCCAGGTCGCCCATCGTGGCGAGCGCCAACGCGTCGAACTGCTCGCGACGGGTGCGTTGTGCGGGCACGCCCTCTGGCGCCCGCGGCCCCGGCCGCAGGCCCGGGCCGCGCATCCCGCGCCCGCGCCGATCGCGCCGGCCCGAAGGCCGGGGCGACGGCCCACCAGCAGGGTGCTGCGGGGGCTGGGACTCGGGGACCGGCACGTCCGCGAGCCTAGCCGGAGCGGTGGCGTCCAACCGGTACCGTCCTGCCCGTGAGTCTCCTGCGTCGGTGTTCGCGCACGGCCTGCGGGCGGCCGGCCGCCACCACGCTCACCTATGTCTACGCGGACCAGACCGCGGTGCTCGGTCCGCTCGCCACCTATGCCGAACCGCATGCCTACGACCTCTGTGACGTCCACAGCGAGCGGCTGAGCGCCCCCCGGGGATGGGAGGTCGTGCGGCTCGCGCACGACGATCCGCAGGGCCCGTCCACCGACGACCTGCTCGCGCTGGCAGACGCGGTCCGCGAGGCAGGTGCGCCGCGGTTGCTCGACCACGTGCCGGCGCCCATCACCGCTGCCAGTCCCGACGGCGGCCGTGAGGTGGGGCGACGTGGTCACCTCCGGGTGCTCCGCACCGAGGAGTGATCGACGGAGCCGACGTCGCTAGAGTCGCTCCATGTCCACCACCGACCCAGCCAGCCTGGCGACGATCTTCAAGGCCTACGACATCCGCGGTGTCGTGCCCGAGCAGCTCGATGCCGAGCTGGCGCGCCGGGTCGGCAACGCCTTCGTGGCGGTGACCGGCGCCAACACCGTCGTCGTCGGCCATGACATGCGGCCCTCGTCGCCCGGTCTGGCCGACGCGTTCTCCGAAGGTGCGGCAGCCGCTGGGGCCGACGTGGTGCTGGTGGGCCTGGTGTCGACCGACGAGCTCTACTTCGCCTCTGGACACCTGGACCATCCCGGCGCGATGTTCACCGCCAGCCACAACCCGGCTCGCTACAACGGCATCAAGCTGTGCCGCTCCGGGGCGCGACCGGTGGGGCAGGACACCGGCCTCGGCGAGATTCGTGACCTGGTCGCCTCCGGCGAGCTCCGGATGAGCGCGGCCGAGGGCTCCGTGCGTCGCGAGGACGTGCTCGACGCGTACGCCACCCACCTGCTCTCCCTGGCGCCGGTGAGCGGGCGTCGGCTCAAGGTGGTCGTCGACGCGGGCAACGGCATGGCGGGGCTGACCGCCCCGGCGGTCCTCGGCCGGATCGACGTCGAGGTCGACCCGATGTACTTCGAGCTCGACGGGAATTTCCCCAACCACGAGGCGAACCCGATCGACCCCGTCAACCTGGTCGATCTCCAGGCCCGCGTGCGCGACATCGGCGCCGACGTCGGCCTCGCCTTCGACGGCGATGCCGACCGCTGCTTCGTCGTCGATGAGCGCGGGGAGCTGGTGAGCCCGAGCACGCTGGCGGCGCTGATCGCGGTCCGTGAGCTCGGCAAGGATCCCGGGGCGACGATCATCCACAACCTGATCACCTCGCGTGGCGTCCCGGAGATCGTCTCCGAGCACGGCGGTCGAGCGGTTCGCACCCGGGTGGGCCACTCCTTCATCAAGGCGACGATGGCCGAGACCGACGCGATCTTCGGCGGGGAGCACTCCGGGCACTTCTACTTCCGCGACTTCTGGCGGGCCGACTCCGGCATGCTCGCCGCGCTGCACACGCTGGCGGCGATGGCCGAGCTCGACCAGCCGCTGTCCGCACTGCTTGCGCCCTACGCTCGGTACGCGGCGAGCGGCGAGATCAACAGCGAGGTGGTGGACCAGCAAGCGGTGCTCGACCACATCGAGCAGGTCTGGGGTGGTCGCGACGGCGTCAATGTCGATCATCTGGACGGCCTGACGGTCTCCCACCCCGACTGGTGGTTCAACGTGCGCCCGTCCAACACCGAGCCGCTGCTCCGGCTCAACGTCGAGGGCGCCGACGAACCCACGATGACCAAGGTGCGCGACGAGGCGCTCGGCTTGATCCGGAACCAGGACAGGAGCGTGGGATGAACCTCGACCCCGAGCTGCTCGAGCTCATCGTGTGCCCGGCGTGCCGGAGCTCCCTGGCCGTCGATGACGCGGCCGGTGAGCTGGTGTGCACCGGGTGCCACTTGGCCTACCCGGTCCGCGACGACATCCCGGTGCTGCTGGTGGACGAGGCCCGCCAGGCCACCTGACGACCGCTGTGTTCGACGACGGACTGCTCGACGACGAGGTGGTGCTCCGCCGCGCCGACCCACGGCTGCGCCTGCTGGCCGAGTCGGGGTCCCGGGTACGACGCGAGACCGTGGCCGCCGAGGAAGCGCTGCGCGAGGCCGTGTCCGGGCTGGGTGAGATGCGTCCGCGCGCGGTGGTCGCCGCAGGGCCGGACTCCCGGCTTCTGCGCGCCGTGCTCGAGCCGGTCTGTCCGGTTCCCTTCCTGGCCTGGCCGGGACCGGGACTGCCGGGCTGGGCCGGCAGCCTGGACCTCGTGGTGGTGCTGGCACCGGAGGGGCGGGACCCCTCGACGGCGCGCGCGGTCGCCGAGGCAGTCCGCCGTGGCTGCCAGCTGGTGGTGGCGGCGCCGGCGGACTCGTTGGTGGCCAAGCACGCCGTCGGCCGCTACGCGACGGTGCTTCCCACGGCCACCCGCGACCAGCTCGCCACAGCCGTGGTCATGCTCGAGCTGCTCGACCGGCTCGGGCTCGGTCCGGCGACGGACCCCGACGTGGTCGCGAGCGCCCTCGACCGGGTGGCGGTCGAGTGCAGCCCCCACCGCGACCTGGCGGTCAACCCGGCGAAGATACTCGCGATCGCCATCGCCGACACCACGCCGATGTTCTGGGGTGGCACTGTCCTGGCGGCCCGCGCCGGCCGGCGGATCGCGGAGTCCGTGCGCCGGGCGACCGGCCGGGCCGCCCTGGCCGCGGACGCGGAGCACCTGCTGCCGGTCCTCGAGGCGACGCCGCCCGCCGACGTCTTCGCCGACCCGTTGCTGGACGGCACCAGCGACCGGCGCCCGGCCCTGGTGGTCCTCGACGACGGAGCGGAGGACCCCCTGGTCCGCGACACCCGGCAGCAGCTGACCGGGGCGGCGGAGGCGCACGACGTCAGGGTGGAGACGCTCAGCTCAGCCGCGGAGGGGCAGGTGGCGCGCTACGCAGCCCTGCTCGCCTCCGGCACGTACGCCGCGGAGTACCTCAGCATCGGTCTCGACGGCTGACTCCGGGGCCCGCTGCCCTGACGTAGGCTGTAGGCCGCCCCCGACCCCGACACGAGGACATCGATGGACTACAAGGTCGCCGACCTGGCCCTGGCCGACTACGGCCGCACGGAGATCCGGCTCGCCGAGCACGAGATGCCCGGCCTGATGGCCATGCGCGAGCGCTACGCAACCGCGCAACCCCTCGCCGGGGCGCGCATCGCCGGCTCCCTGCACATGACCATCCAGACGGCAGTGCTGATCGAGACGCTGGTCGTGCTCGGCGCCGAGGTCCGGTGGGCGTCCTGCAACATCTTCTCGACCCAGGACCACGCGGCGGCGGCGGTCGTGGTGGGTCCCGAGGGCACCGTCAAGGAGCCCCGTGGGGTGCCGGTCTTCGCCTGGAAGGGGGAGACCCTGGAGGAGTACTGGTGGTGCACGCAGCGGGCCCTCGACTGGGCCGGCACGGGCGAGCTGCCCAACATGCTCCTCGACGACGGGGGTGACGCCACCCTGCTGGTGCACCTCGGCGTGCAGGCAGAGAAGTCGGGGCAGGCCCCGGACCCGACGACGGCGACCAGCAACGAGCAGCGGATCATCTTCGAGAACCTCGGTGCCCAGCTCGCGAAGGACGCCACCCACTGGACCGCGATCGCGAACTCCGTCAAGGGCGTGACCGAGGAGACCACGACGGGCGTGCATCGGCTCTACGAAATGACCCGGGAGGGCACGCTGCTCTTCCCCGCCATCAACGTCAACGACTCGGTCACCAAGTCGAAGTTCGACAACCGCTACGGCTGCCGCCACAGCCTGGTGGACGGGATCAACCGAGCCACCGACGTGCTGATCGGCGGCAAGGTCGCCGTCGTGTGCGGCTACGGTGATGTCGGCAAGGGGTGTGCCGAGTCCCTGCGCGGTCAGGGTGCGCGTGTGGTGGTCACCGAGATCGACCCGATCTGCGCGCTCCAGGCCGCGATGGACGGCTAC
>JAICXL010000058.1 GCA_025980475.1 Nocardioidaceae bacterium
AGCCGGAGCAGCGCGATCTTGCGCAGCTCGTCGGCGACGACGGCGGCCTCGGTGGCGTCGTCGTTGCCCAGCCGGTCCTGCAGGCTGGCCAGGATCTCCCGGGCCGACAGGCCGGTCGCACAGATCAGGAAGACCCGGTCGAAGCGCTCCTCATAGGCCCGGTTGGCCTCGGCGAGCTGGTCCCTGGCCTCGGCGTCGACGCCGGCCTGCTCCTGGCGCGACCAGCGCGACCCGGTGTCCTGCCCGGCCGCGCGCTCGCCGATCCGCGGGTGCTGGGCCAGCGCCCGGTCGACCTCGGCGCGGTCGAAGCGGCGGGCGGCCTCGTCGGCGGTCTTCACCAGCGCGGCGAGGTCGTCGTACGGCCTGGCCCGGAGGACCACGTCGGCCCACGCCGGCACGTCGCAGCAGCTGAGCAGCTCGGGGCGGAGGTCGGCGGCGGCGGCGGTGTTGAACTGGTCCAGGTACACGAACCGGTTCCTTTCGTCAGGCGGAAAATGCGTTCCGTCACCTGAAAAGGTAGGGTGGGACCGTGCTCACGTCAACAGTTTGTTGAAGGAATTTCCGGGTGGTCCCGGTCAGGCACCGCGGTTGAGGTAGTTGTAGACGGTGAACCGGGTGACGCCGAGCGCCTCGGCGACGGTCTCGACCGACTTACGGTAGTCGAAGGCGCCGCGCTCCTCCAGCAGACGGACGGCTCGCTGCTTCTCCGCGCGGGGCAGCGCGTCGAGCCGGCCGCCGAGCTCGGTGGCGACGTCGGCGAGGAGGCCGTCGAGGCCCGCGTCGGGGGTCGCGTCGCGGGCGGCCACCTCGGGCAGGCGGACCTGCAGGCTGACCCGGGTCGCGCCCCGGTCGAAGGCGGCCGCGACCGCCTCGCGCAGGGCGTCGAGCAGCGCGTCGGACTCGCCGGTCGCGCCGGTGCCGAGCGGCCCGAAGTCGACCTCGAGCCCGGCCTGCTGGAGCACGTGCACGGGCGCCGTCGCGTGCTCCGGCGGCTCCCCCTCGCCCTGGAACGGCTCGGTGGTGAACTCCGCCCGCAGCTGCATGCGGGTGAGGCTAGTCCACCGGCCGCCGGGCGAGACGAGCAAGAGCAGGCAGGTCGACACCGATCAGGTCACGCACCTCCTCGGCGGACACGGCACCGCAGTCCACGCCCCGCAGCACGAAGCCGGCCAGCGCCGCGGCGGTCGCGGGCTCGTCGAGGAAGCCGGAGTCGGTCGCCCCGACGTAGGCCGACAGCCGCGCGGCGGCGGCGGCGAGCCCGGCCCGGAAGAACGCGTAGGTCGCCAGGAACCTGGTCGGCAGCTGCGCCGGGTGCAGGTCCCAGCCCTGGTAGAACCCGCGCTCGAGCGACCGGCGCACCAGCCGGCCGTGCAGCGCCCAGGCGGCGCGCACCTCGGCGGCGGACCCGACCGGGATGACGTTGGTCGACCCGTCGGAGCAGAACACGCCCGTCCCCGCGGCCGCCACCTGCATCACCGCCTTGGCGTGGTCGGCGGCGGGATGCTCCATCGACTGGTACTCCGCCGCGATCCCGCACGACGCCGAGTAGTCGTAGGTGCCGTAGTGCAGACCGGTGCACCGCCCCTGCGACGCGTGGATCATCGGGGCGACCAGCACGGTGCCGTCGGCCCCGAGGATCGACTGCGGCGTCTCCACCTGGATCTCGAAGCGCAGCGGGCCGACCCCCAGCGAGGACTCCAGCGCCTCGCAGGCCGACACCATCGCGGAGACCTGCTCGACCGCGGTGACCTTCGGCAGCGTCACGACGAACCCGTCGCCGAGCTCCCCCAGCGCCTGCACGAAGAGCCCCAGCGTCCGCAGCCCGCGCCGTCGCGTCGGCGCCTCGAAGCTCTTGAACCTGATGCCGTAGTAGGTCGGCTTCGGTCCCGCGCCGTCGAGGCACTCCCGCAGGGCGGCGGCCGCGGCCACGACGGCGGCGTCCTCCTCCTCGTCGGGCCGGTTGCCGTAGCCGTCCTCGAAGTCGATCCGCAGGTCCTCGACCGGCTCGCGCGCCAGCTTCTCGCGGACCCGCTCGAGCACGTCGGACACGAGCGCCAGATCCAGTCCGACCCCGTCTGCGAGCTGGCCCGCGGAGGCGCCGTACCTCCCCAGCGCCGCCAGCGCCTGCTCGCCCCAGCTCGCGACGGTGCCGGCGTCGAAGCGGTCGGCGGGGACGTAGACGGTGTGCACCGGCTGGCGCACCCCCCGCTCCCCCGGGTACGACGACCGCAGCCGCTCGTCGACGCCGGCGAGGCGCTCGTCGAGCTCGTCGGCCAAGCCGGCCAGGGGATCGGTCATTCACCGGCCACCATCGCGTCGTAGGCCGGCAGCGTGAGGAAGTCCGCGAAGTCGTCGGACAGCGCGACCGTCTCGAAGAGCTCGCGCGCCTGCTCGAGCTTCCCGGTGACACCCTGGGCGCGGATGTTCGCGACCTCCTCGTCGAGCACCTGCCGCACCAGCGCGTCGGTGACCACGGTGCCGCCTTCTGGGCCGTCGGACAGCTTGGCCCCGTTGTGCACCCACTGCCAGATCTGCGACCGGGAGATCTCCGCGGTGGCGGCGTCCTCCATCAGGTTGTGGATGCCGACCGCGCCGCTGCCGCGCAGCCACGACTCGAGGTAGAGCAGCGCCACCTCGACGTTGCTGTGCAGCCCCTCGCGGGTGATCTCGCCGGGGGTCGCGGCGATGTCGAGGAGGTCGGCGGCGGTGACGTGCACGTCCGGTCGCAGCACGCTCAGCTGGTTGGGCCGGTCGCCCAGCACCCGGTCGAAGACCTCGCCGCACACCGCCACCAGGTCCGGGTGGGCGACCCACGAGCCGTCGAAGCCCTGGTGGGCCTCGCGTTCCTTGTCCTCACGCACCTTCGCGAACGCGCGCGCGTTGACCTCCTCGTCTCGCCGGCTGGGGATGAAGGCCGCCATCCCGCCCATCGCAAAGGCGCTGCGCCGGTGGCAGGTCTGCACGAGCAGGTCGGTGTAGGCCTTCATGAACGGCGAGGTCATCGCGACGACGTTGCGGTCGGGGAGCACGAAGCTCGGGCCGGCGTCGCGGAAGTACTTGATCACGCTGAAGAGGTAGTCCCACCGGCCGGCGTTGAGCCCGCTGGCGTGGTCGCGCAGCTCGTAGAGGATCTCGTCCATCTCGAAGGCCGCTGGGATCGTCTCGATCAGCACGGTCGCGCGGATGGTGCCGTGCGGGATCCCGAGTCGCTCCTCGGCGAAGGTGAACACGTCGTCCCACAGTCGCGCCTCGAGGTGACTCTCCATCTTCGGCAGGTAGAAGTAGGGCCCGCTGCCGCGCTCGATCAGCTCGGCGGCGTTGTGGAAGAAGTAGAGCCCGAAGTCGACCAGCGCCCCGACCACCGGACGGCCGTCCACGCTGATGTGCAGCTCGTCGAAGTGCCAGCCGCGCGGCCGCATCACGATCGTCGCCAGCCGCCGGTCGGTCCGCAGCGCATAGCTCTTGCCCTCCGGCGAGGTGAAGTCGATCTCGCGCCGGATCGCGTCCTTGAGGTTGACCTGCCCGCCGACGACGTTCTCCCAGTGCGGCGTGCTGGCGTCCTCCAGGTCGGCCAGCCACACGCGCGCGCCGGAGTTCAGCGCGTTGATCGTCATCTTGGCCTCGGTCGGCCCGGTGATCTCCACCCGGCGGTCGACCAGGTCCTCGGGCGCCTCGGCCACTCGCCAGTCGCCCTCCCGCACCTCGCGCGTCTCTGCGAGGAAGTCCAGGCGGCCGGTGCGGGCCACCTCCTCGCGACGGGTACGACGGCGCGACAGCAGGTCGTCCCTCCGGGAGCCGAACTCCGACTGGAGCGCCGCCACGAAGTCGAGCGCCTCGGGAGTCAGCACCTCCTCGCCCCGCTCGATGCTCCTGCCGGTCACGCGGACGTCCACGGCCTCCACTCATCCCCTTCTGTGCTTCCCCTGCCGACCGGTCACTTCTGGCGCGCTGAGGGCGCCGACCGGTCACCTTTGGCGGGAATTTTTCCGTATTGCGGATGCTAGTATCCTTTTTACGGAAACCGCAAGGACTCCGGCGATCCGGTCCCGGCCGTCCGGTGACGCTAGGATTCCGGCATCCGAAACCAGAGGTGGGTCTGATGGTCGCCAGGGAAGCCGACGGCAAGGCGCGCTCCGGTGGCGTGCAGTCGATCGAGCGCGCCTTCGGACTGCTCGAGACGATGGCCGACCACGAGGGCATGATGGGCCTCTCCCAGCTCGCCGCCGAGTCGGGGCTGCCGCTGCCGACGATCCACCGGCTGGTGCGCACGCTGGTCGACCTCGGTTACCTGCGCCAGGAACCGTCCCGGCAGTACGTCCTCGGCCCCCGCCTGATCCGTCTCGGAGAGTCGTCCTCGCAGATGCTGTCGATCTGGGCGCGGCCGCACCTCTCCCGCCTGGTCGACGAGCTCGGCGAGTCGGCGAACCTGGCCATGCTCGACGGCGACCAGATCGTCTACGTCGCCCAGGTCCCGTCGCGCCACTCCATGCGGATGTTCACCGAGGTCGGCCGCCGGGTGCTGCCGCACTGCACCGCGGTCGGCAAGGTGCTGATGGCCGACCTGCCCGCCGAGGAGGTCCGTGACCTGCTCGCCCGCACCGGGATGCCGCAGCACACCCCGAACACGATCTCCGATCCCGACCAGTTCGCCAAGGCGCTCGCCCAGGCCGCCGAGCACGGCTACGCCCTCGACGAGGGCGAGCAGGAGATCGGAGTCCGCTGCGTCGCGGTCGCCGTCCCCGACGCCCCGTCCCGGCTGGCCCTGTCGGTCTCCGGCCCCGCCGCCCGGATGACCGAGGCCCTGGTCGAGCAGGCCGTGCCCCTGCTGCACCAGGCCGGGACCGCCCTGTCCGCCGACCTCCGTTGAGTTGGGCCTTGCGGCCCGATGACTTGGGCCTCGCGGCCCGTTGAGTTCGGCCTTGCGGCCCGTTGAGTTCGGCCTTGCGGCCGGTCAGCCCGCCAGGACCTCCCGGAAGCACCCGATCGCCTCGTCGACGGCTGCCTGCGCGGACACCGACCAGGCCCCCATGTCGAAGAATCCGTGGATGAGCCCGTCGTACCGCCGCCTGACCACCCGCACCCCCGCCTCCTCCAGCGCCGCGGCGTAGGCCTCGCCCTCGTCGCGCAGCGGGTCGAGCTCGGCGGTGACCACGACCGCGGGCGGCAGGCCGGCGAGCGACGCGGCCAGCAGCGGCGAGAGCAGCGGGTCGGCCATGGTCGGATGGCCGGGCGCGTAGAGGTCGGCGAACCACGCCATCGTCGCGAGGTCGAGGAAGTAGCCCTCGCCGTTCTCGGTGCGCGAGGCGTAGTCCCCCGACGCGTCGGTCGACGGATAGATCAGGAACTGCGCGGCGACCCCCGGCACGCGCTGCGCCACGACCGCGGCCAGGTTGCCGCCCGCGCTGTCGCCCGCGACCGCGAGCCGGGCGTCGCCGCCGAAGTCGTCGCGCCGGTCGGCGAGCCAGCGCGTCGCGGCGATCGCGTCCTCGGCGGCTGCGGGGAAGGGGTGCTCGGGCGCCAGCCGGTAGTCCACCGACACCACGACCGCGCCCGCGTCGCGGCAGATCGCGCGCGCCATGTTGTCATGCGTGTCCAGGTCGCCGATCACCCAGCCGCCGCCGTGGAAGAGCGCGACCGTCGGGCACGACCCCGCGCCCTCGGGCCGGTAGACGCGCGCCGCGAGCGGCCCGTCGGCGCCTTCGACCTTCGCGTCGGCGACAGACGCGACGGGTACGACGCTCTCCGGCGCTCGCGTCCCCACCGTCAGGGCGCGGAATCCCTCCCGGGCCTCCGCCACGGAGAGCTCGTGCATCGGAGTACCGGCGTCGATCAGCTGCAACAGGGCGGCGAGCTGTGGGTCCAGTGGCATCCGGCAACCGTATCCAGTGGCCGCGAGGCCCAACTCAACGGGCCGCGAGGCCCAACTCAACGGGCCGCGAGGCCCAACTGAACGGGCCGCAAGGCCCAACTCAACGGGCCGGGAGGGGAAACTCAACCGAGGGCGAGGTCGGCGAGGCGGCGAAGCTCGGGGGTCAGCGCGATCTCCTGCACCTGGACGACCTGCTCGCCCGTCCGGAACTCGTAGACGTAGCGGTCCGGCTGCGGCGTCCCGGTGGCCACCGCGGCGAGGTCGATCTGGGCCAGCAGCGTGCGCGCCTCGATCGCCCGGTCGTCGTCGGTGTCCAGCGGCACGGACCCACTGGTCGAGGCGCCGGCGAAGCCCCCCGAGCGGGTGACCTCCAGCCGCGCGGGCGCGGCACCCACGCTCCCGGGAGCAGCACCCCCGGCAGGCGCGGCCCCGAGCACGCCCACCTCCTCCCACGCCGATCGCACCGCCGAGGCGTCCGGCCCGGCCGCGGCAACGCAGGCGGCGGCGAACCCGGCGAAGTCGGTGGAGGGCGACAGCCCGGAGGTGAGCGCGGCGTACCAGACCCGGCCGGCCCCGGACCAGGTGTCCCCGCCGATCGCGACAGCGGCGAGGTAGAAGGCGCGGTTCGGGATGCCGGAGTTGATGTGCACGCCGCCGTTGTCCTCGGTCGTCTGCACGTACGCCGACATCGACCCCACCTGGGGATCGCGGCCGAGCTGCGGGTCGTCGTACGCCGTGCCCGGCGCCTTCATCGACCGCAGGGCGACCCCGTGCACTCCCGGCAGGAAGATCCCCTCGCCGATCAGCCAGTCGGCCTCGGCAGCCGTCTGCCCGAGCGCGCGCTGCTTGACGCACGAGCCGAAGCAGTCCGAGATCGACTCGTTGAGCGCGCCGGACTGGCCGGAGTAGGTGAGGTTCGCGGTGAACTGCGTGACCGCGTGGGTGAACTCGTGCCCGGTCACGTCGATCGGCTTGGTGAAGCTGCCGAAGATCTTGCCGTCGCCGTCGCCGAACACCAGCTGCTTGCCGTCCCAGAAGGCGTTGTCGTAGTTCTCCTCGTAGTGCACGGTCGAGACCACCGCCGCGCCCTTGCCGTCGTACGACGACCTCCCCAGGTCGTGGAACAGCGACAGCGAGCCCACGATGCCGTCCGCCTCCTGGTTGACCGTCTCGTCCCCGACCGGCGGCTCACCGGCGGTGCGCACGAGCGCCCCCGGCAGGATCGACCCGTTCGCGGCGGTGTGCACCTCCCAGGCCGCGCTCGTGGTGCCGGGGACCGTGCCGGTGACCCCCTGCCGCGCGGACCGCAGCGACGCGTCGATCGACAGGGTGCGCGAGGACTCCGTGGAGGAGATCCGCTCGAGCAGGAAGGGAGGGATGAAGGTGCAGGTCATGACAAGAGGACTATCGCGCGGCACCGACATCCGGCAAGCGCTCAGTAGGCACCGCGGCCGACCAACACCGCCCGCACCGTCTTGAGCATGATCACCGCGTCACCGACCAGCGACCAGTTGTCGACGTAGTAGAGGTCGATCCGCACCGACTCCTCCCAGGACAGGTCCGACCGCCCCGAGACCTGCCACAGCCCGGTCATCCCGGGACGGACCAGCAGCCGGCGGCGCACGTCGGAGGAGTAGGACGCGACCTCGGACGGCAGCGGCGGACGGGGCCCGACCAGGCTCATCTCGCCCCGCACGACGTTGACCAGCTGGGGCAGCTCGTCGAGCGAGAGCCGCCGCAGCACCCGGCCGACCCGCGTCACCCGCGGGTCGCGGCGGACCTTGAAGAGGAAGTCGGTCTCCGAGGCCAGCCCGTCGACCAGCCCCTCCGCGTCGATCACCATCGAGCGGAATTTGAGCATGTCGAAGCCGTTCTGGCCGATCCCGACGCGGCGCTGGCGGTAGAGCACCGGCCCGCCGTCGGTGAGCCGGATGGCCAGCGAGATCCCAAGCAGGACAGGGGAAAGCACCACCACGAGCAGCGAAGCGACGAGCACGTCGAAGAACCGCTTCACCGTCCCGCCGGCCTCCCCGATCCGCGGCTCGCGCACGTGCACGAGCGGCAGCCCGGCCACGTTGGCCATGTGCACCCGCGGCCCGGCGATGTCGGTCAGCGACGGCACCACCAGCAGGTCGAGGTCGAGCCCCTCGATGGCCCAGCCGAGCCGGCGCAGCTCCGCGGCCGAGGACCAGGAACCGCCGGCGACCAGCACCGAGTCGGCGCCGAGCTCGACGGCGAGCCGGGGCACGTCGTCACCGGGTGCGCAGGTCGCCACGACCCGGTAGCCGGTCCAGGTCTCCCGCTCCAGCACGGCCACGAGCTCCGCCACCGCCGAGGCGGTGCCGACCGCGACGACGCGGTTGACCATCCGGCCCCGGCCCCGTAGCCAGTGCAGCACCTTGCGGTCGCCGTACCTCATCGCCAGCAGCGCCGGGGTGCCGACCGCGAACAGCAGCACCGGGTAGCCGCGCGACATCTCGCTGCGCACCAGGAAGCCGGTCACCCCGAACATCCCGAACGCGATCACCGAGCCGACCACGATCGCCCGGAACTCCTCGAAGCCGGCCCCGAGCGAGCGCGGGTGGTAGCCGCCGGCCAGCAGCAGCGTGATCAGCCAGAGCGCGACGATCCACGGCCCGATCGCCGGCAGCCAGCGCGCGGGGTCCTGCGGCACGTCGCCGAGGCGCCCGTCGAGCAGCCCGCGCTGGGTCCAGGCGAGCACCGAGACCGCGAGCAGCACGAGCGTGTCGACGACGAAGACCAGCGACATCGCCTCGGAGAGCCGTCGGTCCAGGCGGGTACGGCGCTCCCGCGGCAGGTCCGGCCGCGGGGCCCGGGCACGCTGCTCGGGCAGGCCGACAGCTGCCAGCGACCGCCGGTCGGACGTGGTGGACACGTCTCCTTAACGACGGCGGGTGACAGAAGATAGGGCCGGGCGCACGTCGAGCAGGTAGACGCAGGCGGCGATCAGCCCGACGAGGGTGAAGATCAGCGAGCCGAGGAAGATGTTGGTGGCCAGCGCGAGGCCGAGGATCACCAGCCAGGCGGGCTTGGTGAGCTTGTCCGCGGCGACGTAGGCCTGGGTCGGCCGGACGACCGCGTCGACCAGCGCCCACAGCTCCGCGGCGGCGACGGCGTAGAACACCACCGCCAGCACGGTGCCCGTGATTCCCAGCATGGGGGCAAGCCTAGCCGAGGAGGCGCGACGGGGCCCCCGGAGCGATCCGGGGACCCCGCGCGTCGTCCTGGCCGGGTTTTCGTCAGGCCGACGCGCTCGACTTCTTCGCCGGGCTCTTGCGCGCCGTCGAGGTGGTCGACTTCCGCGCGGTCGTCCTGTTGGCGGTGGTCTTCCTGGCCGACGTCCTCTTGGCGGCGGTCTTCTTCGTGGCCGGCGCCTTCTTGACGGCCTTGTCGGTCGCCTTGCGGGTCTGGGTGGCGGCCGGCTTGCGGGCCGCGGCGACCTTCTGGCTCTCCCGCCGGGCGACGGTGGAGCTCTTCGGGGCGTCCTTGAGGGCGCCGACGGCCTTGACGCCGTCCTTGCGGATCGCGGCGACGAACTTCTCACCGCGGTCGGCCAGCTCGACATAGCTGTTGACCAGCTCGGTCAGCGCCGCGAGGAACTGCACCTGCACCTTGCCAGGGAAGGACTTGGCGTCCTTCTGCAGCTCGTTGACGCGCTTCTCGAAGCGGGCCTGGGCCTTCTTGGCGTCCCGGCTGATCTCGTCGACCCGGGCGTTGACCGCGCTGCGGGCCGCCTTCGGCTCGAACTCGACGCGGGCGAGCCGCTCCTGGGTCTCGATCAGGTAGGCGCGCGCGTAGTCGAGCGCGGCCTCGCTGGCGCCGGCGACGGCGAACAGCGGCTGGTTGAACTGCTTCTTGAGGTCCTTCAGCTGCAGGGTGGGCATCTCATTCTCCTTCGGTGGCGCCGAGGTCGGCGCCGTTGGTGGTCGTGACGGGCATGGTGGAGGCGTCCTCGGCGACCGCCCGGAAGGCGTGGTAGACGTCGAGCAGCGACTGCTTCTGCCGCTCGCCGAGCACCGGGTCGGCCAGGACTGCCAGCTCCACCGAGCGCACCTGCTCGTCGTCGGCGTTGAGGATCCCCGCCTGGACGTAGACCTGCTCTGCCGAGATCCGCAGCGCCTTCGCGAGCTGCTGGAGCACCTCGGCGCTCGGCTTGCGCAGGCCGCGCTCGATCTGGCTCAGGTACGGGTTGGACACCCCCGCCTGGTCCGCGAGCTGTCGCAACGACAGCTGCGCAGAGACACGCTGGTCGTGGAGGTACTCCCCGACCGAGCCGACCGTCCGCTCGACGGTCTTGCCTACCTTGCCCCTTGCCATGCCTCCATCGTGCTAACTATTGCTAGCAGATGCAAGCGCAGCCGTGGTGAGCCCCCTCACACCCCGTTCAGTTCCCCCTCGTGGCCCGTCGGGTTGGGCCTCGTGGCCCGTCGAGTTGGGCCTCGCGGTCGCGTCAGGCGCCCGGTCCGACCGTCCGGATCTCGCCGACCGGCCTCCCCCCGCCGAGGAGCGGTTGCGCCCCGCTGCGTCGTACCGCCTCTGCGTCGACGCCTTCCTCCGCGGTCACCCCGAGCCGCTCGAGCAGCGCGACCATCACCGGTGGCCGCGCACGGGCGGCCCCGTCGTCGGTCTTGAGCGCGAAGGCCCGCCCGTCCGGCAGCGCCACGACGTAGCAGGACTCCGCGCCGGCCTTGCCGATGGCGCCGGGGATGGCGGTGAGCAGGGTGAGCTCGTCGCGGGTGCTCCCGGAGACGTACGACGGATGGGCACGGATCGCCGCTGCGACACGGTGCTCCGGCCCGTCGGCGGCCTGGGCCAGCCGGGAGAACGCGCGCGCCAGGCCGGTCAGGCTCGTGCTCAGCAGCGGGGCCCCGCAGCCGTCGACGGCCACGTGCTCGACGGGCTCTCCGGTCATCTCCGCGAACGTCTCGATGATCGCCTGCTGCAGCGGGTGCCCGGGATCGCGGTAGTCCTCGGTCGACCAGCCGTTGGCCACACACGTGGCGAGCATCGCGGCGTGCTTGCCCGAGCAGTTCATCAGCACCGACTCCTTGGTGCCGCCGGTCCGGATCCAGGCATCGCGCGCCGCGTCGTCGAGCGGGTAGTCCGGCGGCGTCTGCAGCGCCTCCTCGGTCAGCCCGGCGCCGGCCAGGAGCTTGCGGACGCCGTCGATGTGGAACGGCTCGCCGGAGTGGGACGCGCAGGCCAGCGCGACCAGCTCGCCGGGCAGCTCGGCGTTCGGGTCCAGGCCGGCGCGCAGCATGCCGAGCGCCTGCAGCGGCTTGTTGCACGACCGCGGCAGGATCTGGCTGGTCACGTCGCCGCGGGCGTCGACGACTCGGCCGTCCGGGTCGATCGCAACCGTCGAGCCGTAGTGGTGGCCCTCCACGACGCCCGACCGGACGACCTCCGCGATCACCTCGACCTGTGTTGGCTCTCCGACTGGCATGTCCTCGACGCTACCCACGCCCTCGTTCACTTCCCCCTCCGGGCCCGTCGAGTCGGGAGTTGTGGCCCGTCGAGTTCCGCGTTGTGGCCCGTCGAGTCGGGAGTTTCGGCCCGTCGAGTCGGGAGTTTCGGCCCCCGCCGGCGCCCCGCGATGCCAGTAGGGCCCGGAGGCCCAACTGAACGGGCCCGAAGCCGGAACTCAACGGGCCCGGAGGCCCAACTCAACGGGCCACGAGGCCCAACTGAACGGCGAAGCAGAAGAAAGACAGGTGAAATAGTGGACTTTGAGGAGACGAGGCCCCTACGATGGCCGGCGTGCCAGACGACAGCAGCGGGCCGGTCCCGCAGTTCTGCCCCAGCCCCCGCGAGCTCGACGACCTCGAGCTGCTGATCGGGGGCGGGCTCGCGCCGCTGACCACCTTCGAGGACGACGGGCCGGTGAGCCTGACCCTGCCCGACGACGTCGCCCACGCGGCCAGGGGCGCGGGCGCGGTCGAGCTGGTCGACCCGGAGGGACTGCCGCTCGCGCGGGTCGCGCTCGCCGACGGCTGGGGAGCGATCACCCCGCTGGCGAAGCCGTCCTACGGGCCGTTCCGCCGGCTGCACCTCACCCCGGCCGAGGTGCGCCAGCGCTGGCCCCAGGCGCTGGTGGTGCCGGTCGCGGCGCCGCTGGCCAAGGACGACCTCGAGGCGATCCGGTCCGCGCGCAGCGGGCGCGAGGTGGTGCTGCTCGCGCTGAGCGGCACGGGCACACCGCAGGGAGTGACCCCCGTGGGCCTGGTCCGTACGACGCTCACGGCCGCCCGCCTGCTCGACGACCCCGAAACCGTCGCGCACGTGGTCGCCGTGCCGCTGCCCAGCCACGGCGACGGCGCGCTCGACCACGCGCTGGGCCAGCGGGTGACCGACAACTACGCGCCGACCGGCGACGTGCTGGCGGTCGCGGGCGAGGGCGACCTCCCCGACGAGATCGCCGCGATCGTCGAGCAGGACCAGCCCGAGGAGCGTGGCGTGGTCGTCTTCTTCACCGGGCTGTCGGGCAGCGGCAAGTCGACGCTGGCCCGGGCGTTGCTCGACCTCGTCCTCGAGAACGGCCGGCGGACCGTGACCAGCCTCGACGGCGACGTCGTACGACGAAACCTCAGCCGGGGCCTGGGCTTCAGCAACCAGGACCGGGAGACCAACATCCGCCGGATCGGCTGGGTCGCCGCGGAGATCGCCCGCCACCACGGCATCGCGATCTGCAGCCCGATCGCCCCGTTCGACGCCACCCGCCGGCAGGTGCGCGCGATGGTCGAGGACGCCGGCGGGGAGTTCGTGCTCGTGCACGTCGCCACGCCCCTCGAGGAGTGCGAGCGCCGCGACCGCAAGGGGCTCTACGCCAGAGCGCGGGCCGGCGAGATCCCGGATTTCACCGGCATCTCGAGCCCCTACGAGGAGCCGGCCGACGCCGCCGTGCGGGTGGACACGACCGGGCGCAGCATCGAGGACGCGCTCGCGGACGTGCTCGGCGTCCTCCCCTTCGAGGTGACCCGTGGCTGACCTCTTCACCACCGCCGCGCTGTCGGTGCTCGTGGTCAGCTTCATGGTCGGCATCGTCGTCGGCCTGACCGGCATGGGCGGCGGCGCGTTGATGACCCCGGCGCTGATCTTCCTCGGCATCAACCCCTCGGTCGCGGTGACCAACGACCTCGTCGCCGCCGCGATCAACCGCCCCGTCGGCGCCGCGGTGCACTTCCGGCGGGGCTCACCGAACCTCAAGCTGGTGATGTGGCTGGTGATCGGCTCGGTGCCGACCGCCTTCGCCGGCGCCTTCATCGTGAAGGCCATCGGCGCGACCGACGAGCAGGAGCAGTTCGTCAAGTATGCGATCGGCGTCGCGCTGGTGTTCACCGCACTCACCTACGGCATCCGGATGTACCTCCAGCTCCGCTACGTCACCGCCGGCAACGTCATGTCCGAGGACGAGCCGGCCGTGCGCCCGGTGCCCACCCTGCTCGTCGGCATCTTCGGCGGCCTGCTGGTGGGGGTCACCAGCGTCGGGTCCGGCTCGCTGATCATGGTCGCGCTGCTGCTGCTCTACCCGACGCTCTCGGCCGTGAAGCTCGTCGGCACCGACCTGCTCCAGGCGGTCCCGCTGGTCATCTCGGCCGCGATCAGCCACGTCCTCGTCGACGGCGTCCAGTGGGCGGTGCTGATCCCGCTGATCGTCGGCGGCACGCCCGGCACCTACCTCGGCGCGCGGATGGCCAGCTGGGTCTCGCAGTCGGTCACCCGCCGCGGGATCGTGATCGTGCTCTCGCTGACCGGCATCACCATGCTCGGCGCCTCCCCCACGGCGGTCGGCATCACCGGCGCCGCGATGCTGCTGCTCGGCCCGCTCTTCTGGGGCTTCGTCCGGCAGACCCGCGGCCTGCCCGCCTTCGACAACAACGCCGCCGCCTGGCGGATGCCGGACAAGAACACCAGGGACTAGTCGACCAGCCAGCGGGCGAGCAGGGTGCCGTCCTCCTCGAGCAGCGCAGCCAGGGACAGCTGTACGGCGACGCCGTCGCCCGCGGTGATCCTGGTGTGCAGCCCGGCGATCAGTCGCGGCACCACGGTGGCATCGAGTTCGTCGACGACCCCCGCGGCGAGCAGGTCGCGCAGCAGGTGCGGCCCGCCCTCGGAGTGCAGGGTGCGCAGGCCGCGCGACGCCAGCTGGGACCGCATCATCGCGAGGTCGACGGTGTCCTCGCCGAGCACGAGCACGTTGTCCGCGCCGAGCGCCGAGCGTGCCGTCGCCAGCCCCGCGGCCGCCGCACAGGTGGCGAGCAGCACCGACCCGGCCGGGGCGTCGAGCAGGCGGTCGGGCACGTCGCCCCGCCGGCTGACCAGCACCAGCGGCCGGTCGGCAGCGCCGTACCCCTCCGCCCGGGCGGTGCCCGCGCCGACCACGATCGCGTCGCAGGCTCGCCGCAGCAGCTGGAAGACGCGGTGGTCGGCGGGGTTGTTGATGGCGCCGGTCTTGCCGCCCTCGCCGGTCGCGGCGCCGTCGACGGTGCCGACCATGTTGACCCGCAGCCACGGCTGCCGTGGCGGCTCGTAGACGGCGCGGATCTCCTCGTCGGTCAGCCCGTCGTCGATGACGCCGTCGGGCACCGGCCCGCCGATCAGCAGCCGCATGCGATCAGCACTCCCACCTCACCACCCAGTACTGCACGCCGAACGGGTCGTCGGCGTAGTCGACCTGCGCGCGCACGGGCCGATCGCCGACCTGTGCACCCAGCGCGCGGAAGGCAGGTACCCCGCGGGCGAGCAGCTCAGCACCGAGTGCCTCGTCGAGGCGGACGAGCGCGGCCGGATCGCCCTGCCGCAGGGCGGCGTCGATCGCGGCGTCGAAGCCGGTCGCCCGCTCGTCGAGGTGGCCCGGTGCCTTCTCGCCCCGCCGGGCGGAGCCGTCCGCGACGACCAGCAGGTCCGCCGCGTCGTCGACCGGCGCGCGGCCGAGGAGGTGCTCCCCGACCCGCCGGCCCAGGTCGTCGGCCGCGAGCACCTGCACCGGCCCGTCCAGCCAGGCGATCGCCTCCAGGGCGGCCGCCCGCACGTCGGCGACCGGGTCGGTGAGTCCCGCGTAGGCCGGCAGCAGCGCCGGCGCGGACGGCACGACGGCAATCTTCACGCCAGGCCCCGGATGGCGCGGGCCGGCGGCCGCCTGCCGGCGATGGTGTTCACCATGTCGACGACCTGCCGGGTCTCGACGACCTCGTGCACGCGATAGATCCGGGCCCCGGCGAGGGCGGAGAGCGCCGTGGCGGCGAGGGTGCCGGTGAGCCGGGAGCCGACCGGCAGGTCGAGCGCCTCGCCGACGAAGTCCTTGTTGGACAGCGACACCAGCACCGGCCAGCCGGTCGCGACCAGCTCGTCGAGGCGGCGGGTCAGCTCCAGGGAGTGGAAGGTGTTCTTGCCGAAGTCGTGGGCCGGGTCGATCACCACCGACCGGCGGTCGACGCCGGCTGCGACGGCCCGGTCGGCGTAGCGGGTCACGGCGTCGAGGACGGCGGCGGTGACGTCGTCGTACTCCATCCGGTGCGGTCGCGTCCGCGGCTGCACCCCGCCGGTGTGGGTGCAGACGATGGCGGCGCCGAACTCGGCGGCCACGTCGACCAGCCCGGGGTCCACGCCGCCCCACGCGTCGTTGATCAGGTCGGCGCCGACCTCGCAGACCGCGCGCGCGACCTCGCTGCGCCAGGTGTCGACGGAGATGACCAGCGCCGGGAAGTCCGCGCGCACCTGCGCCACGAAGGACACCACCCGCCGCTTCTCCTCCTCGACGTCGATCTCGGCGCCGGGGCCGGCCTTGATCCCGCCGATGTCGACGATCTCGGCGCCCTCCTCGACCACCCGGGCGACCCGGTCGAACGCCGCCGCCTCGGCCCAGGTGGCGCCCTTGTCGTAGAAGGAGTCCGGGGTCCGGTTGACGATCGCCATCATCAGTGTCGCGTCGTCGGTGAACTCCTGCCGGCCCAGCTTGAGCGTCACGACGCCGCCTCCGCCGCGCCGGCCGGGTCCGCGGGCACGCTGACGGCGGGCGGCCGCTCACCGACGGGCACCGCGCGTACGACGGGCCCGGTGCTGCCGTCGCTGCGGGGCGCGTACTGCACGAGCTCGACGCTGTCGACCCCCGGCTGCCCGTCCGCATCCCCGACGACGTCCCCCACCATGTCCTCGACGCCCATCCCGCGCATCCCGGCCGCGGCGAGGATCTGCACCGCCATCGCCCCGAGGTCGCGCAGCGCCTGGTGCCGGTGCGCGCGGCGACCGAGGTCGACCTGCGCGATCGCGTCCACGCCGAGCGAGGAGGCGGTGTCGACCAGCGCGGCGAGCTCGACGGCGTACCCGGTGGGGACGTTCAGCGACGCGAAGAGCGAGCGCCGGACCGCCCACTCGCCGGCCAGCGGCTGCACCAGCCCGGCCAGATCGGGGAAGGCGATCGCGACCAGCGGCCGGGCCACCAGCTCGGTCACCCGGCCACCCTCGAGGACGCCCTGGCCGGGCCGTTCGTAGAACCCCTTGACGAGGCTCACGGAAGGGTCGGTCAGCAGCGGCCCGAGCAGCCCCGGCACGAAGTGGGTGTCCCAGTCGAGCAGGTCGGCGTCCATGAAGACCAGCAGCTGCCCGCGGGTGACGAAGAGCGACTTCCACATCGCCTCGCCCTTGCCGGGCACGGTCCCGAGGTCGGGCCGGATCTCGGCCGACCGGAAGACCCGGGCGCCGGCGTCGGTGGCGACCGCGTAGGTGTCGTCGGTCGAGTCGGAGTCGATCACCACGATCTCGTCGAGCAGCGCGACCGTGTCCACGAGTGCATCGCGGACCCGGGCGACCACGTCGCCGACGGTGGCTGCCTCGTTGCGGGCGGGTACGACGAGGCTCACGCTCGTGCTCCCCTTCGCGGCCAGCAGCTGCTCCAGCGACCAGTCCTGCCACCGGTGCGTGCGGCGCTCGAACCAGTCCGGAATCACGGGCTCACCCTAGCGACGGGTCGCGAGGCGGTTGCCGAGCGTCACTAGGCTCACCCCCATGCGCCTGCTCCTGCTCCGCCACGGCCAGACGCACGGCAACGTGGCCGGGGCGCTGGACACGGCGCCGCCCGGGCTGGAGCTGACCGGCCTCGGCCACCGGCAGGCGGACGCAGCGGCGGAGGTGCTGCACACCGAGCCGATCGAGGCGGTCTACGTCTCCAGCGCCCGGCGCACCCACCAGACCGCGGCGCCGCTGGCCAAGCGCCTGGGGCTGAGCCCGGTCGAGCTGCCCGGCCTGCGGGAGATCTCCGCGGGCGACTTCGAGATGGGCAGCGACGAGGAGTCGGTCCACGGCTACCTGACCACGATCGCCAGCTGGATCCACGGCGACCCGTCCGTCCGGATGCCCGGCGGCGAGACCGGGGCCGAGTTCCTGTGGCGCTACGACCACGCCGTCGCCCAGGTCCTGCACGCCCGCCACGACTGCGCGGTCATCGTCAGCCACGGCGCCGCCATCCGGACCTGGACGGCGCTCCGCTCCGCCGACGCCGACCCGCACCATGCGACGTCGTACCCTCTGCGCAACACCGGACTGATCGCGCTGGACGGCGACCCGGACGGCGGCTGGAAGCTCAGCGACTGGCACTCGGACCCGATCGGCGGCCACCTGCTCGAGGACGAGACCGCCCCCGACCCCACTGGGAGATGACATGCGCGCCACGGTCCTGCTCGCCGACAGCGCCATCAGCGACCCGTCCGGCAAGGTGCATGCCCTCGGCCTCGGCTGGTCCACGACGATCACCCCGATGCCCGCGGCGGCCATCGTGGTCTTCATCAAGGTGCCGTGGAGCGAGACCAACCAGCGGCACCAGTTCCTGCTCGAGCTCGTCGACGCCGACGGTCGCGGGTTCGCGCCGCCGGGCGCCGACGGGCTGCCCGGCGCCGCGGTGGCGATCACCGACTCCTTCGAGGTCGGCCGCCCGGCCGGCCTGCCGCCCGGCACCGACATCGACCACCACTTCACCGTCAACCTCGACCGGGGCCTTCCGCTGCAGCCGGGCGCCAGCTACGAGTGGCGGCTGACCGTGGACGGCCAGCACCACGAGGACTGGTCGGCCCGGTTCTCGGTGCGCCCCGCCTGACCAGCCCCTCCTGACCGGCCCCGCCTGATCGGCCCCGCCTGCCCCACCGGCCCCTCGGGTGATGAATCGCCGGTGACAGTCCTTGACCGTTGCCACCGAACGGCCCTCGCACCCGCTAGGGTGGGTCTTGCCGAAGAGGCGCAACCCAACCCCCTCTGTCGCACCGGGCCACGGCCCGGGCAGTGACCGGCACCAGAACCGCCCCGCTACGCCCATCCCTCGGGCCGCGGGGCGGTTCCTGCGTCTGTCGAGCCGGCGCCCTACAGCGTGGCCAGGTGGTCGCGCAGGGCGTCGCGCCAGTCGCGCGGGGTGAAGCCGGTCGCGGTGATCTTGGCCAGGGAGAGGGTGGAGTACGACGGCCGCGGGGCGACCGGCCCGTCTGCCGAGGCGTAGTAGGCGGCCGTGGAGACGCGCTGCACGTCGTCGGCGGAGCGCCCCCGGGCCTCGAAGACGAAGGCGGCGATGTCGGCCCAGGAGGCGGGCGGCCCGGAGCAGGAGACGTTGTAGGTGCCGAACGGCGCGTCCCGGGACAGCAAGTGCCCGATCGCCCGCGCGATGTCGTCGGCGAAGGCCAGCCGGCCCACCTGGTCGTCGACCACCGAGGGGCGGGCCCCGGAGTCGGCCAGCCGGGCCATCGTGGCCACGAAGTTCTTCCCC
>JAICXL010000023.1 GCA_025980475.1 Nocardioidaceae bacterium
CCGGCAGCGCGAGGTGCTGACGCTGCGCTACTTCCTCGACCTCTCCGAGCACGAGATCGCCAGCACGCTCGGCATCAGCCCCGGCTCGGTCAAGAGCCACGCGTCCCGCGGCGCAGCGGCCCCTGCGCCAGCTGCTCGGCCCGGTCCTGGAGGAGGAACGATGAGAGACCTGCGCACACTCCTGCACGCTGCCGTCGACGACGTCGAGCCCGAGCTCGGCCTGCCCGAGATCCAGGCCCGCACCGGCACGCGCGGCCGGCTCCGTTGGGCCTCGGGCAGGAGCCGGCCGGTGCCGGAGGACACCAAGGAGATCGCGGTGCGCTGACCCAGGACGTCTGGCTGGTCCTCAGGCAGGGGGGACCGGTCAGCCGCAGTGAGCCGTAGCCTGCGGCCATGGTGCTGACCGGCCGTGCCCTCAACCGGACGCTCTGGGTGCGCCAGCATCTGGCCGAGCCGGTCCGTGCCGACCCGGTCGACACGGTGCGGCACCTCCTCGGACTGCAGGCGCAGGAGGGGAGGTCGCCGTACCTCTCGCTGCGGGCCCGCATCCGCGACTTCGACCCGGGGTCGCTGTCGGCCGCGATCGTCGAGCGCCGGCTGGTGCGGTTGCTGTCCCTGCGCGGCACGGTGCACGTGCTCACTCCGGAGGACGCGGCCACGCTGCGGCCCTGGGTGCAGCCGATGCTGGACCGGATCAGCCGCAGCAACGCCCTCAGCCGGCCAGCACGCGACATCGCCGGCGACGAGCTGGAGTCGGCGACCCGGGAGGCCCTGGCGGAGGGACCACTGCCGGTCGGCGAGCTCGGCGCCCGGCTGTCCGGGACATTCCCGGGCGTGCCGGAGGGTGCTCTGCGGAATGCCGTCTCTGAGCGGGTGCCGCTGGTGCAGCTGCCGCCGCGGGGGCTGTGGAAGCAGGCCGGCGGTGTCGTCTACGACCTGGCCGACCGCTGGCTCGACCGGCCGTTGTCCGAACCGGACCCGAGGGAGTTGGTGCGTCGTTACCTGCGCGCGTCCGGGCCCGCGACGCCCGCAGACATGACGAAGTGGTCGTCGGTGACCGGGCTGGCCGGGGTGTTCAATGCGATGGCCGACGAGCTGGTCAGCCACGAGGCCGAGGACGGCCGAGTGCTGTGGGACGTGCCCGACGCCCCGCTCGCCGACCCGAGCCTGGGCCTGCCGGTGCGGCTGCTCGGCCCCTACGACAACCTCTGGCTCTCCCACGCCGAGCGCAGCCGGATCGCCGACCCCAGGGCGCTGAGGCATTGGATGGGCGCGAACGGAGCCGGTGGGTGCGCCCTGTTCGTCGACGGCTTCCTCGCGGGCACCTGGCGGCTGGTCGAGGGCCACGTCGAGGTCGACCAGGTCCGGGCGTTCACCAAGGGCGAACGCGCCGCACTGGCCGATGAGGCCGCTCGGGTGGAAGCGTTCCTGTCATGAGGGACACAGCATGAGGATGCTCGTGCTCGGCGGCACCGCCTGGCTCGGTGGGGCGGTTGTCCGCCGCGCCCTCGACGAGGGCTGGCAGGTGACCTGCCTGGCGCGCGGGGAGTCGGGTACGACGCCGCACGGCGCCCGCCTGGTCACCGCCGACCGCACCCAGCCGGGTGCCTATGACGAGGTTGCCCGGGACTGGGACGCGGTCGTCGACGTGGCCAGACAACCCGGACAGGTCCGCTCGGCAGTCGACGCCCTCGGGAGCCGCGTCGGACACTGGTCGTTCGTCTCGACCTGCAACGTCTACGCCGACCTCGCGCATCCCCTCACCGAGGAAAGCGCACTCCGTCAGCCGGTCACCGGCGACGTGGCGAGTGCCGAGGAGTACGGCGAGGGCAAGGTTGCCTGCGAGCGGGCGGTGGCCGCCCTGCCGCGCCACCTCATCTGGCGGGCCGGCCTCATCGGCGGCCCGGGCGACCCGTCGGACCGGTTCGGCTACTGGGTCTCCCGGTTAGCCCTGGCCGGATCCGAAGCCGTGCTCGTGCCGGACATCCCCGAGCAACCGGTGCAGGTGGTCGACGTGCGCGACCTCGCGGTGTGGATCGTGCGAGCAGCGAGTGACGGGATGACAGGAGTCTTCAACGCGGCCGGCGACCAGGCGTCCTTCGGCTCGGTGGTCGACCTGGCCGCAGCCGTTGCCGGGTTCACCGGAGAGCGTGTCCGCGCCGACCCCCAGTGGCTGCTCGACCACGGCGTGCAGCACTGGGCGGGACCGCGGTCGCTGCCGTTGTGGCTGCCCGACGACTCGCTCGGCATGATGCAGAAGTCCGTCGATCGGGCCCGGGGCGCAGGCTTCCCGCCCCGACCCCTTGCGGAGGCGCTGTCGGACACCCTGGCCGACGAGCGCGCCCGCGGTTTCGACCGCGCCCGCCGCGCCGGGATCACCCGCGCCGACGAGCTGGCCCTCCTCGCCGACCCGTCACTTTTGGCGCGCTGAGACCGCCGAGGCGTCAAAATGGTGCGCCCCGGACCCCGCGAGGCGTCAGTTCTGGCGCGCCAGCACCCGCCGAGGCGTCAACTTCGGCGCGCGCCTCAGTGGGCAGTTTTTTGAGGTGACCTCTCGGCGCTCAGGCCGCGCCAAAACTGACCTGTCGGCGCTCAGGCCGCGCCAAAACTGACCTCTCGGCAGGTCGGGGCGCGCCAAAGGTGACGGGTCACCAGCGCGTCACCAGCGCGTCGTGCGCGAGAGCAGCGCGGCTGCGGCAACGACGCCGGCGGTCGAGGTGCGCAGCACCGAGGACCCCAGCCGCACCACCGCCGCGGAGGAGAATGCCTCGAGCTCCTCTTCGGTGATGCCGCCCTCGGGCCCGACGACGACGACGATCGACCCCGCCATGGGCACGTCCAGCCCGGAGACCCGGGCGGAGGCCGTCTCGTGCAGCACCAGGCCGAGGTCCGCGGTGGCCAGCAGGTCGGCGACGTCGGCCGTGGACGCTACGTCGGCCACCGAGGGGAACCACGCTCGCCGGGACTGCTTGGCCGCCTGCCGGGCAGTGGCGCGCCACCTCGACAGGGACTTCCCGACGCGGTCGCCGCGCCACACGGCGACGCAGCGGGCCGCCGCCCACGGCACGACCCGGTCGACACCAACCTCGGTCAGCAGCTCGACGGCCAGCTCGCCGCGCTCGCCCTTGGGGATCGCCTGCACGACGGTGACCGACGGCTGCTCCCGCGGCACCACCGTGACGGCCAGGACGCGCGCGGTCAGCGACGCCTTCGCGGTCGCCACCACCTCGCAGGTCGCGGCGGCGCCGGCCCCGTCGGTGAGCACGATCCGCTCACCAGGACGCAGCCGACGTACGACGACGGCATGGCGGCCCTCGTCGCCGGCGAGGCCGACCTCGTCGCCGGCCGTCAGACCGGCGGCGCCGTCGGCCACGAAGACCGGCAGGCTCACTGATCAGCTCACCGGGGTCCGAAGGCGTCGCGGAGCCGGCCGAAGACCGACTTGTGGGTCGGGTGGATCTTGCCGTCCGGCGACTCCTCGTGGCGCAGCGTGGCCAGCTCGCGCAGCAGCTCCTCCTGTCGGTCGTCGAGACGTGTCGGGGTCTCCACCTCGACGGTCACCACGAGGTCGCCTCGCACCTGGGAGCGCAGGGAAGGCACGCCGTACCCCCGCAGCACCTGCTCGGTACCCGACTGGGTGCCCGGCCGGATGTCGAGGTCGACCCAGGGCTGGACGTCGGAGTCGGCCTCGGCGGTGTCGGCCTCGAGCAGCGGCATCTCGACCGTAGTGCCCAGGGCAGCCGCGGTCATCGGCACCGCGACGGTGCACCGCAGGTTGTTGCCGTCGCGGTTGAAGACCGGGTGGGGCGCGACCTGGATCTCGACGTAGAGGTCACCGGGAGGACCACCACCGGGGCCCACCTCCCCCTCGCCACCGAGTTGCACCCGGGTGCCGTGGTCGACGCCGGCCGGGATCTTCACGGTGATCGTGCGACGCGACCGGACCCGGCCGTCGCCGGCGCACTCGCGGCACGGCTCGGGGATGATCTCGCCGTAGCCGCGGCACGCCGCGCACGGCCGGAGCGTGCGGATCTCACCGAGGAAGGAGCGCTGCACCTGCTGCACCTCGCCCCGCCCGTGGCAGGTCTCGCAGGTGACGGGGTGGCTGCCCGGCGCCGCGCCGGAGCCCTGGCAGGTGCCGCAGAGCACGGCCGTGTCGACCTTGAGCTCGCGGGTCACACCGAACGCCGCTTCGGCGAGCTGGACGTCGAGGCGCACCAGCGCGTCCTGGCCACGACGGGTGCGCGGCCGTGGTCCCCGGCCGGCGGCGCCCCCGGCCTGCCCCCCGAAGAAGGCGTCCATGATGTCGGTGAAGGAGAACCCGGCGCCCTGGCCGAAGCCGCCGCCCTGGCCGAAGGGGTCGCCGCCGAGGTCGTACATCCGCCGCTTCTCGGGGTCCGACAGCACCTCGTAGGCCGCGGTGACCTCCTTGAACCGCTCCTGGGTGTCGGGGTCGGGGTTCACGTCGGGGTGCAGCTGCCGCGCGAGCCGGCGGTAGGCCTTCTTGATCGTGTCGGGGTCGGCGTCGCGGTCGACGCCGAGGATCTCGTAGGGGTCCTGGGTCACAAGGTTCTTTCGTTGTCGAGAGACGGTCAGGAACGGGAGTCGTCGAGGATGGTGGAGACGTAGCGGGCGACCGCACGGACCGCGGCCATCGAGCCGGGGTAGTCCATCCGCGTAGGCCCGACCACGCCCAGCGAGCCGACCGACTCCTCCCCGGGACCGTAGCCGGTCGCCACCACCGAGGTGCGGGACAGCTCCTCGTAGGGGCCCTCCGCCCCGATACGCACCCTCAGCGTCGACGGCGAGGTCGCCTCGCCGAGCAGCTTCAGCAGGACGACGTGCTCCTCGAGCGCCTCGAGCATCGGCTTGATCGAGGTCTCGAAGCCCTCGCCGAAGCGGGCCAGGTTGGAGGTGCCGCCGACCACGACGCGTTCGTCGGAGCGGTGGTTGGACATTGCCTCGACCAGCGAGGCGACGATCAGGGCGGCCGGTGTGCTCCCGTGGGCTACCTGCTCGGGCAGCGCGGCCAGGGCGGCGACCGCGTCGGTGATCCGCTCCCCCATCGCGGCCCGGTTGAGCCGGCGGCGGAGGTCGGCCACGGCCTCGTCGTCGAGCTCTTCGGGCAGCTCGACCAGTCGCTGCTCCACGCGGCCGGTGGACAGGATCAGCACCAGGAGCAGCCGCGTAGGGGTGAGCGCGACCACCTCGATGTGGCGCACCGTCGAGCGGGCCAGCGTGGGGTACTGCACGATCGCGACCTGCTGGGTCAGCTGTGCGAGCAGCCGGACGCTGCGCCCGATCACGTCGTCGAGGTCGTTGGCGCCCTCGAGGAACGAAGCGATCGCCCGCCGCTCGGCCGGCGACATCGGCTTCAGCGTGGTCAGGCGGTCGACGAAGAGCCGGTAGCCCTTGTCGGTCGGGATCCGCCCGGCACTGGTGTGCGGCTGCGCGATTAGGCCGTCCTCCTCGAGCGCCGCCATGTCGTTGCGCACCGTCGCCGGCGACACCCCGAGGCGGTGCCGCTCGACGAGCGTCTTGCTGCCGACCGGCTCCTGCGTGGCGACGTAGTCCTCGACGATCGCGCGCAGCACGGCGAGTCGGCGGTCGTCCTGCACCACGTCCACCTCCTCAGCCTCGGCGACACCTCTGGCACTCGACTTTCCTGAGTGCCAATCCTACTAGGCTGGTTCCCCGTGGCGGAGTTCATGGAGGTCGCAGACCGGTGCTGGGTCGCCCGGCACCGGTGGTTCGACGTCAACGTCAGCGTGGTCGCCGGCGCGCGCGGGGTGCTCGTCGTGGACACGCACGCCTCGGCCGCAGCGGCCCGCGAGGTGGTCGAGGACGTGCGGCGCCTGACGAGCAGCCGGGGACTGGCACCGGTCGTCGCCGTGGTGAACACCCACGAGCACTTCGACCACACCTTCGGCAACGCCACCATGCTGGAGGCGTTCGGCGAGGTGCGCACCATCGCCCACGAAGTGGCCGCCGAGCGGACCGTGCCGGCGGGTGAGCGCATCAAGCAGGCGTACGACGACGACCGCGACGACCCGCACCGCGACGAGGTGCTGGCGACGCAGGTCGTCGCGGCGACCGAGACGTTCTCGTCCGCACGCGCGCTGGACCTGGGCGACCGGCTCGTCGAGCTGGTCCATCCCGGGCGCGGCCACACGGGCGGCGACCTCGTCGCCCGGGTGCCGGACGCCGACATCCTGCTGGCCGGCGACCTGGTCGAGGAGTCAACCGTCCGCCACGGGGTGCCGGGCTTCGGTGAGGACTGCTGGCCGCTGGACTGGCCGCTGAGCCTCGACCTCGTGCTCGGCCTGGTCGGCCCGGAGACGGTCGTGGTGCCGGGGCACGGAGCACCGGTCGGGCGCGACTTCGTCTCGGAGCAGCGCTCGGCGATCGGGATCGTCGCCGAGACGATCCGCGACCTGGCCGCCCGCGGGGTGCCGGTCGACCAGGCCCTGGCGGCCGCCGACTGGCCCTATCCACCCGAGGACCTCGCTGCGGCCGTGCGCCGCGGCTATGAGCAGCTGCCGCGCTCGTCGAAGCGGCTGCCGCTGCTCTGACGGCCGCTCACCAGCGCCGGCACGCCACCCGACGGAGCACGAACCACGCCAGCAGCCCGAAGAGGATCACCGGCAGGTGGGTGAGCGCGGTCAGGCCGATGAGGATCACGACCACCGGCAGCAACGGCAGCGGCCACCAGCCGTGGGCGCGGCCGGGCCCTGCGATGCGGGGCCGGTGCTCCGCCTGCGGCCGCCCGGCCCCGACACCGGGCAGGTCGGCGAACAGCGGCCGCAGGTCGGCGTTCGTGCGGGCGGCCCAAGCCGCCTCGCAGCGCTCGTCGTACTCCTCGCGGGTGAGCCTGCCGTCGGCGTAGTGCTCGCCGAGCGCCCGGGCGGCGGACTCCCGGTCGGCGTCGGAGATCCGGATCCGGTCCGGGTCGTAGCGAGTGTCCATCACGCCTCCTCCTCCTCGGGGCCGTCCGCGAGCAACCCGAAGAGCTGCCGGCGCGTGTCGGCCAGGATCTCGGCGGCCCGCTCCAGCTGTCCGGGCGAGCCCGTGGTGACGATCTGCCAGACGGCGCCCATCAGCTGGCCGATCACCGGCTTGAGGCCCGTGTCGGACGGCTGCTCGTCGTCGAAGGGTGTCCACACCGCGTCGAGCTCCTCCGTGTGGTCGGCGACGTACTCCTGGCCGACCGCCGTGAGCCGCAGCAGCTTTCGGCCGCCCTCGGCCACGGTCTCGACGAGGCCCTCGTCCTCGAGCTGGGCGATCGTGGGGTAGACCGAGCCCGGGCTGGGCCGCCAGGCACCGCGGCTGCGCTCGGTGATCCGCTGGATGACCTGGTAGCCGTTGAGCGACTCCTCGCCACGGAGCACGTCCAGGATCCCGGTGCGCACATCCCCGCGACGGACCCGGGGGCCGCGGACGGGGCCCGGTGAGTGCCCCCAAGCGCCACCGAGGAGCTGCAGAACCCACGGCGGCGGACCGGCCGGGCCGCCGGCTCCTGGACCGAACACCGGCGGTCCCCACCCTCGTCCACGATGACCCATGGAAATCTCCTCGTCGACTCTCGCGATGCATTGACGATATATCGCGAGTGGTCGTCAGGCAAGACCCTCCGGGACGGCGTTGACGGCTGCCGCGTGCAGCACGGCCTTGACCTGTGCCGGGTCCAGACCGGGGTGCTTGGCCCGGACCAGCGCCGCCATGCCCGCCACGCGGGGGGCAGCGAAGCTGTTGCCGGTCGCCACGATCCGGCCGCCGCCGGCCCAGGCCACCTCCACGTCGACGCCGCAGCCGGCGAAGTCCACCGGCGGGTGCGGGTTCGCGGCGAGGTCCCACGGGTCGGCGCCCGGACGGGCGGCCACGGAGATCACCGAGGCGAACTCCGCTGGATAGGTCGGTCCCGGCAGGTTGTTGGCGGCGCACACGAGCACGCTGCCGGCCGAGCGAGCGGCGTCTGCAGCCGCGTGCAGCGGTGCGAACCAGGCGTCGCTCCGGCTGGAGAGGCTCAGGTTGACCACGTCCATGCCTGCCGCCACCGACCACCGAATCCCCGCCAGCAGCCGGGCACCCGTGCCGCGGGCGTTAGCCCCGAGGACCCGCACACTGTGGATGCTGGCGTCCGGGGCGATGCTGCGGATGATCGCGGCGCAGGCCGTGCCGTGCCCGACCAGGTCCTCGTGGCGGCCCGCCACTGCGCGGACACCGTCGGCCGCCTGAGCATCCGGCTCGAAGGCGATGCAGCCGTCGACTCCGCCCACGAGCGGATGGCCGGCGTCCACACCGGAGTCGACCACGGCGACGCGGACCCCCGCGCCGGTGGACCCGCCCCAGGCCCACTCGCGGACCGGCTCGGGCAGCGGCAGGCCGACGACCTCGGCGAGGTCGGTGAACGCCGCCGACCAGTCCGCGAGGGTCACCGGCCCGATCCAGGGCCCGATAAAGGGTCCGATCCGTGCTCCTGGGCCAGACAGACGGCCCCGGCGACCTGAGCGGCCAGGGCGGTCAGCACCGCCAGCTCGGCAGCGCTGCCGCGCTGGTGGCCGAGTGCGGCCTCGCCCGCGCCCCGGGCCGGGTCGAGGAGCTCCATCACCCCGAGCACGTCGCCGTCCGGCCCGGGCAGCGGCGCAGCCAGCAGCACCGTGGGGACGTAATCGGTCGACTCGGCGACGTCGCGGGCGAACCTGGCGTCGGCCTGTACCTCGGCGACGGCGATCGGCTGGCCGGACAGTGCGGCCCAGCCGACGACGCCGCGGCTCACGGGCAGTGTCGTGCCCACGATCGCATCGGCGCCGACGCCGTCGGCGACCACGAACTCCAGGCGCTCCCCCTCGTCGTCGAGAAGGGCGACGGAGCACGCCGCGGCGCCGAAGAGCGCCCGGGTCGAGCCGACCGCCGCCTGCAGGCAGCCCTGCAGCGCCGTCTCCAGGTGCAGCTCAGTCCCTCAGCCTGAAGTGGGCGTTGACGTCCTCGTCGTCGGTGAGGACCGGAGTCATCGAAGCCTGCGGCGCGGCGGCGGCGCCCGGCTCCAGCGGCGTGCCCATGTGAGCCTCGACGTCCTCGTCCATGTGCGGCTCCATCTGCCGGCTCTGCTCGAACCTCTGCATGACCTGTTCCCTTCGTGGGACCGGTCCCGAACCCGGTTGCTGTCCCACGATGGTGCGCCGTCCCCGGCGCTCCTGACTGTCGGCTCGCCGACACAACGGCCAAAGAGCCGGCCGCCGCTCAGCGGGCGGCGACGCGCTCCAGGGCAGCGAGGTCGAGCACGGTGACCTTCCCGCGACCCAGCGCGACCACCCCCTGGGCCTCGAGCCGCTGCAGGATCTGGTTGACCGTGGGGCGGGTGCCGCCGGCCAGCTCGGCGAGCTGTGCCTGCGTGAGCGGCAGCTCGACCGGCCCGCCACCGGTGCGGTAGATGGCGGCCAGCTCGGCCAGCCGCCGATGGACGCGGACGTCCAGGCCCTCGTAGAGGGCCTCCAGCAGCTGCGTGGTCAGCGAGTCCACCTGGTTGGCCAGGATCGTGGTCAGCGCCCGCTCCACCCGCGGGCGGCTCGCGCACAGGCTCCGGAAGGCGCTGCCACCGATCGCCAGCGTGACGGCCGGTTCGAGGGCCTGGACCGTCGCCGTACGTCGGGTCGACGCCCGCAGCAGGGCCAGCTCGCCGAAGTAGTCCCCTGCACCGAGCACCCGCACCATCGTCGTGGCGCCCGACGGAAGCGAGACGCTGACGGCGAGCCGGCCGCTGGCGACGAGGCACAGGCTGTCCGCCCGGTCGCCGTCCCTGCAGAGGACGTCGCCGCGAGCGAAGGCTCGGGGCCGCGCCAGCCCCAGCAGGTCCCCGCGCTCGCCCGGCGACAGGCTGCGGAGCAGGGGCCAGTCCACCGAGACCTGCGCTGCCACCGCCCTGCGGTCCATGGGCCCTCCCCCACCAACCTTAGGACTGCCGGGCGTGGCGCGGAGCCGGACGCTGCGGCCGGCCCTACCGTGGGCCGGTGCCTTCCCCGGAGCCCTCCTTCGACCGCTACGGACCCGACGTGCTGGCCACCGACTGGCGGACCCCGAGACGGGGCCGCGCGACCGAGCTCGTCGCCGATCTGGGGCTGGTGGTCGAGGAGGTGACCACCGACTGGTGCGGTGAGGTGGTCAAGGTCGAGCGGGACCTCGGCACGGTGACCCTGGAGGACCGGCGCAACAAGCGGCGCACGTTCCCGCTCGGCCCGGGCTTCCTCCTCGAGGGCCGGCCAGTGGTGCTGGTGGCCCCCGTCCGCGCCGCGCCCAGGCAGCCGACGCACACCGCCTCGGGCTCGGTGGCCGTCCCGGGGGCCCGGGCGCGGGTCGCCCGCGCCAGCCGCATCTTCGTCGAGGGCCGGCACGACGCGGAGCTGGTCGAGAAGGTGTGGGGCGCCGACCTGCGGGTCGAGGGCGTGGTCGTGGAGTACCTCGAGGGTGTCGACGACCTGCCGGCGCACCTGCGCACCTTCGGTCCGGGCCCTGGCCGCCGCGTCGGCGTCCTGGTGGACCACCTGGTGGCCGGCTCCAAGGAGAGCCGCATCGCCCAGTCGGTGGCGCGCTCTCCGGTCGGCCGCCACGTGCTGGTGGTCGGGCACCCGTTCGTCGACATCTGGCAGGCCGTCAAGCCCGCGCGCCTGGGCAAGCAGACGTGGCCCACCATCCCGCGCACGATCGAGTGGAAGAAGGGCGTCTGCCAGAGCTTCGGCTGGCCGCACCGCAACCAGGCCGACATCGCCCGAGCCTGGCAGCACATCCTCGCGAAGGTCTCCTCCTACGCCGACCTGGAACCCGCCCTGCTCGGTAGGGTGGAGGAGCTCATCGACTTCGTGACGGGGGAGTGACATGTCCGACCTAGAGCCACCGCCACCGACGTCGTCCTCCGACTTCCCGCCACCGCCCGCCCCGCCCGCCCCGCCCTACGGCGGCCATCCACCGCCACGGCCGTCGCCCTACGGTCCGCCGGGCGGCCCTCGGCTGTCCGGTGACCAGGAGCGCACCTGGGCCAGTGCGGCCCACTGGGGCGCCCTCGTGGCCAGCGTCGTGGCGCTGGCCTTCCTCGGTCCCCTGGTCGTGCTGCTCGTCAAGGGCGACGAGTCGGTGTGGGTGCGCCGCCAGGCGGTGGAGTCACTGAACTTCCAGCTGACGGTGCTGGTCTACGGCCTCGTGTCGCTGGTGCTCTGCCTGGTGCTGATCGGCTTCCTCCTGCTGCTGGTCCTCGGGCTGGCATGGCTGGTGCTGACCATCCTCGGAGCGGTGCGCGCGGCCAACGGCGACGACTTCCGCTACCCGCTCACGATCCGGATGGTCAGCTGAGCAGGTCGCGCACGACGGCGTCGGCGAGCAGCCGGCCCTCGAGGGTCAGCACGATCCGGTCGCCGTCCGCCGTCACCAGCCCCCGCTCCACGAGTCGGGGGACCCTGTTCCTCCCCGCGACCTCGAGGACGTCCACGGGCAGGCCCTCGACGAGCCGGATCTCCAGCAGGACGCGCTCGACGCGCCGGGTCTCCTCGTCGAGCGACTCACTGCCCAGCTCCGGTGAGGAGTCCGCGAGGATGCGCGCGGCGTACGCCCGGGGATGCTTCACGTTCCACCACCGGCGGCCACCCACGTGGGAGTGGGCACCGGGCCCGATCCCCCACCAGTCCGCGCTGGTCCAGTAGAGCCGGTTGTGCTGGCACCGGCTGGCCTCGTCGCGGGCCCAGTTGGACACTTCGTACCAGTGCAGGCCCGAGGCCTCCAGGAGGTCGTCAGCGATGAGGTACTTGTCGGCGAGGTCGTCCTCGTCAGGCATCGGCAGCTCGCCCGAGCGCACCCTGCGGGCCAGCGCGGTGCCCTCCTCCACGATGAGGGAGTACGCCGACACGTGGTCCGGTCCGCAGGCCAGCGCCGCCTCCAGCGAGGCACGCCAGTCCGCGACGGACTCCCCCGGCGTGCCGTAGATCAGGTCCAGGCTGACCTGCTGGAAACCGGCCTCGCGCGCCCAGCCGACCGCCTTGGCGACCCGGTCCGGGTCGTGGGTGCGGTCCAGCGTGGCGAGCACGTGCGGCACGGCGGACTGCATCCCGAAGGAGATCCGGTTGACGCCGCCGGCTCGCAGCTCGCCCAGAGACTGCGGCGTCACGCTGTCAGGGTTGGCCTCGGTGGTCACCTCCGCACCTTCGGCCAGGCCCAGCTCCTGGTCGATCGCGGCGAGCATCCGGACCAGGTCCGTGGCCGGCAGCATCGTCGGGGTGCCGCCACCGAAGAAGACGGTGTCGACCCGGCGTGGGCCGAGGACACCGGCGGCCCGCCGGATCTCGCCGATCGCCTGGTCGGCGTAGGCCGCCTGCGACGCGCCGCCACCGAGCTCGGTTGCGGTGTAGGTGTTGAAGTCGCAGTAGCCACAGCGCACCCGGCAGAACGGCACGTGCACGTAGCAGCCGAGCGACATGGCCTCATGCTCTCAGTTGACCGGGCACCTTTGGCGCCCGTGGAGCGCCGACGCGTCAGTTCTGGCGGTCAGAGAAGCGGTGACCGGTCCATTCTGGCGCTCCGACCGGAAGCCGACTGCCCCAGAAGTGACCGGTCGACGTCAGCACACGCACCAGAAGTGACCGGTCGGCGTCAGACCGCGATCCGCCGGGACACGATCGAGTCGGCGGCCATCCGGGCGTCGTCCTGCCCGATCACCGCGGCCAGGAAGTCGTCGCGCTCGAGCACCTGCAGCACCGCATCGCTCTCGGCGGTGACGGTGGCCGTGCGCGGCACGTCGCGCAGCAGGCCGATCTCGCCGAAGAAGTCGCCGGCGCCCTCCTGTCGGATGACCCGGTCACCGTGGCTGACCCGCACCGAGCCGGACTCGATGACGTAGAACCGGTCGGACTCCTGGCCCTCCTGCACGATCACCACGCCGGCCGGCACCTGGAAGCGCTGCAGCTTGCGGGCCAGGCTCTCGACGGTGGTTGGGCCGAGTGGGGCGAACATCGGGATCGCCTCGAGCAGCGGCACCCCGGCCGGGATGGCGAGGGCACCGTCGAGCCGGCGCGCCCTGGGGATCCAGGGCAGCACCAGCACGGTGATGCCGATGCCGAGGATCGCCAGCGCGAGGTCGAAGCCGACGACATCGATCAGGAACGGCATCAGCGCGGCGCCGAGCGCCATGGTGCCGATCAGTGCGCCCTCGAGGGCACCGAACACACGGCCAAGCAGCTCGTCGGGCATGATGCGCTGCAGGATCGTGGCGAAGCTGACGTCGACCATCGGATTGCCGAAACCCATCGCGATGATCGCCGCGAAGACCACGGGCACGCTCGGGAAGGCCCAGACGGCCACGAGCGGGATCGACCACAGGATCACGCCGACGACCAGGTCGCTGGCAAGCTTGCGCTTCTTCGCCCGGGAAATGGCGAACAGCCCGCCGACGATGGCGCCGACGCCGAAGCCGGAGTCCAGGTAGCCGACTCCCTTGGGCCCGGTGCCCAGGATCTCCACGGCCATCACGACCGTGTAGACCGCAGAGGCGCCGGCCACCACGGTCTGCACGCAGGTGAGTACGGCCACCATGGTGGCGTCGCGGTCTCGTGCGATGGCCCGGAACCCCGCGGTCGTCTCGCTGACGAAGCCGGCCTTTGCCGGCTCCTCGCCGTCGCTGCTGGTCTCGCGCGCGCTGCCCTCCTCGTGCTGCACCGCTCGAGCCCGGATGCTGAGCACGAGCAGGGCCGACCACAGGAACGTGGCCGCGTTGATCATGAACACGGTGGGCACGTCGGTCACCGTGAGCAGGAAGGCGCCGAGGGCCGGACCGAGGAAGAACGCCAGGCTCTCCAGCGTGCTCGAGGTGCCGTTGGCCGCGGTGAGCTCGTCGGGCGAGTCCGCCAGGCTCGGCATCCAGGCAGCCTGCGCCGGCCGGAACGCCGAGGAGACCAGGGCACCGGCGCCGGAGAGCACGAAGACCGGCCAGACGGGGGCGTGCAGGTAGAGGCACATGGCCGCGGCGACGAAGAGCAGCAACCTGACGAGGTCGCAGACGACCATCACGAGCCGACGGGAAACACGGTCCGCGAGCGTAGCCATGAAGGGGGCTGCCACCGCCATCATCGCCAGCCGGACGGTGTAGAACAGGCCGACCGCCTTGGTGCCTCCCACGCCGTAGGCGAAGACGGCCGTCGCGGTTCCCGAGGCCCAGTCGCCGATCATCGACCCGGTGAGCGCCAGCTGTATCTTGCGCAGCCGTGGGTTGCGGAAGACAGAGGCCAGCGAGGAGCCTGTCTCGCGCACCGCCGAGCGTGCACCGCTCAGCAGCCCTCCGGTCGGCGCAGGTGCTGCCGGAACGGTCTGTTCGGCCATGTGGTCCTCGCCCCTAGATTCGCTCCCCCGACGAATCGTGCCCTCTCCAGCCGGAGGTGCGGAATAGTCATTACGGGCCACACTGCCCGTCAGCGACCGATGGGGCTCAGTGGTACATCGTGTCGATCAGGGCCCTGTGGTTGTCCTCCACGACGTTGCGCTTCACCTTCATCGAGGGGGTCAGCTCGCCCGACTCGACGGTGAGGTCGTGGTCCAGGATCTGCCACTTCTTGATGGTCTCCCACCGGTTGAGGTGGGTGTTGAGGTCGCGGACGTAGTCGCCCACCATCGACCGCACCTTGCTCGAGGCCACGACGTCGGCGTACGACGCCTCCGCAAGGCCGTTCTCCTGCGCCCAGGCGGCCATCGCGTCCGCGTCCAGGGTCACCAGCGCGACACAGAAGTTGCGCTCGCTGCCGAAGACCATGAACTGACTGGCGTAGGGGCAGACTGCCTTGAACTTCGCCTCGATGGCCGACGGCGCGATGTACTTGCCGCCGGAGGTCTTGAAGAGGTCCTTGATCCGCCCCGTGATGGTGAGGAAGCCGTCCTCGTCGAGGCTGCCCTTGTCACCGGTGTGCAGCCAGCCGTCATCGGTGAGCGCCTGGGCGGTCTCGTCGGGCAGGTTGTGGTAGCCCTCCATGACGTGCGGTCCCCGGATCAGGATCTCGTCGCCGTCACCGAGCTTGACCTCGGCGCCGGGGAACACCGGCCCGACCGTGCCGAACTTGTAGTGGTCGGGCTTGTTGACGAACGCCCCGGCAGAGGTCTCGGTGAGGCCGTAGCCCTCGAGGATCAGGATGCCGGCGGCATGGAACCACTCCGCGATGTCCCGGTTGAGTGCGGCCGCGCCGGAGATGAAGAACCGCACCCGGCCGCCGAAGCGCTCGCGGATCTTGGCGAAGACCAGCCGGTCGAAGAGCTGGTGCTGGATCGTGAGCAGCGGTGGCACCGCGCGGCCCTCGCGCTTGAGCTGCTCGACCCGGAGCCCGACGGCGAACGCGCGCTTGAAGATCTTCTCCTTCAGCCCGCCCTCGGCCTCCTGCATGGTGATGATCCGGGCGTGCGCCTTCTCGAAGATCCGCGGGGCCGCGCCCATGAAGGTGGGCTTCACCACGGCGAGGTTGTCGATGATCTTGTCGACCCGGCCGTCCACGGCCGTCGGGAAGCCGATCGCCAGCTGGGTGGAGAGCAGCACCTTGCCGAAGGAGTGCGCCATCGGCAACCAGAGGTACTGCAGGTCGTCCTCCGTGAGGGTGCCCTGGGCGTGGATCACCGCACCCTCGTAGGTCCAGGCCTCGTGGCGCAGCCGCACTCCCTTCGGACGTCCGGTGGTGCCGGAGGTGTAGATCAGCGTCGCCAGGGACTCGGGCCTGATCGTCGTGGCTATCTCCTCGATGCGCTCCGGCTGGTCGGCGAGCAGCTTCTCCCCCAGCCGCTCCAGGTCGCCGAGGCCGACGACCCAGTCACCGTCGGCGGCGGCCTCGTCGAAGGCGACCACCTGCTTCAGGTGCGGCAGCTCGGCCTTCTGCCCCCGCAGCTTGTTGACCTGCTCCTCGTCCTCGGCGAAGACCACCTTCGACTCGGAGTCGGCCAGGATGTAGGCCACGTCCTCGGCCATCGTGCTCGGGTAGACGGTCGTCGTCGCGCCGCCCGCGCACATCACTGCGAGGTCGGCCAGGATCCACTCGTAGCGGGTGCTCGCGGCGATGCCGACGCGGTCCTCGGACTCGACGCCGAGGGCGAGCAGGCCGCCGGCGAGTCGCCGGACCCGGTCCCCGGCCTCGCGCCAGCTCACCGATTGCCAGGTCTCGCCCACCGGGAACCGGAAGGCCTCGCGGTCCGGTGTCTTCCTCACCCGCTCCAGGAATTGCACGGCGACGTTGGCCGGGCGGTTCTCGATGACGGACATGTCGACCGTGTCGGCGGACATCGCAGCGCTCCCTGGAATCGTGGAACTGACGTGTGAGTAACCTAGATCACTGCCGGTGGCAGCGCCGCACAACCCGGGTCACCGAAGCGTGAGTCCGCCCATGTAGGCCTCCGCCTTCGCCCGCGCCTCGCCCACCAGGTCCTCCACAGCGAGCAGCTCGGGCAGGAGCTCGCGGTGCGTGGTGAGCGCGCGGAACATCATGCTGCCCGACACCTCGTGGTCCGGGCGGTGCTCGACGACGCCCTCGTCGCCGGCGGCCAGCTCGCCCTCCCCCAGCACCCGCAGGTACGGACCGGGCCGGCCGACGTGGGCGAACCGGCGGATCCACCGCTCGTCGTCGTAGCCCGAGAGGCCCATCCAGCTGGCGAAGACCGAGCACGGGATCCCGACCGAAGCCACTTCCAGGAGGACCGTGCCGATCCTCCAAGTCGGCGCCCCGGCCGTAGGTCGTTTCCACGCCCCGGCGAGCCCCACGCATAGGCTGCGGCCATGCGTGCTGCCGACCTGATGGAGGAGTACCCCTCGATCGACGTCACCGCCTCGGCGCTCGGCGCCGCCCGGACCATCGGCGCGGAGCACCGGCCGGCCGTGGTCGTGCTCGACGGCGTGCGACCGGTCGCCGTGCTCCCCTCGTCGCAGGTGATGGCCCTGCTCGTGCCGCCCTACCTCCAGGAGGACCCGTCGCTGGTGCACGTCTACGACGAGAAGGCTGCCGATGCGCTCGCCCGTCGGCTCTCGGGGAAGTCGGTCGGTGACCTACTGCCCGAGGAGCGCCGGGAGCTGCCGGTCGTCCGGCCGGAGGCCACCTTGATGGAGTGCGCCGCGGTGATGGCCCGGCTGCACAGCCCGCTGCTGGTGGTCGCCGGCAAGGACGGCGCCATGCAGGGTGCCGTGGTGGCGTCGACCGTGCTCGAGCGGCTCGTGGCGCGGGACCCGTGAGCGGCCGGTCGTGAGCTGGGCGCACGTCGCGGCGCTGGTGGTGTTCGTCGGCGCCTACGTGCTGATCGCCACCGAGCGGGTCCATCGCGTCGCGGCAGCCCTCGGCGGCGCTGCCCTGATGCTCGCCCTGGGCCTGACCGACGGGCCGGCGGCGTTCTACTCCGCCGACACCGGCATCGACTGGAACGTCATCTTCCTGCTCTTCGGGATGATGGTGATCGTCGGGGTGATCCGACGCACCGGGCTCTTCGAGGCGCTGGCGATCCACGCGGCCAAGCGGGCCCGCGGCCGGCCGTTCCTCGTGCTCGTGTTGCTCGTGCTGATCACCGCCGTGGCCTCGGCGCTGCTCGACAACGTCACCACGGTGCTGCTGGTCGCTCCGGTCACCTTCCTGGTCTGCGAGCGGCTGGCCCTGCCGGTGGTCCCCTACCTGATCGCGGAGGTGATGGCCTCCAACATCGGCGGCGCGGCGACGCTCATCGGCGACCCGCCCAACATCATCATCGGCAGCCGCGCCGGGTTGAGCTTCAACGACTTCCTGGTCAACGTCGCGCCCTTCTGCGTCGTGATGACGATCGTGCTGATCGGTCTGTGCCGGGTGCTCTTCCGGCGCGCGTTCGTCTCCGACCCGACGCTGGTGGCCGAGGTGATGGCACTCTCCGAACGGGAGGCGATCCGTGACTGGCGGCTGCTGTGGCAGAGCCTGGGCGTCCTGGCGCTCGTGCTGCTCGGCTTCGTCCTCCACCCGGTGCTGCACTACGAGCCGTCGGTGGTCGCCCTCCTCGGCGCCGGCCTGCTGGTGCTGATCTCCACCGTGACCGTCGAGGACGCGCTCGCCGACGTCGAGTGGGAGACACTGGTCTTCTTCATGGGCCTCTTCGTGATGGTCGGCGCGCTCGTGGAGACCGGCATCATCGGCGGGCTCTCGGACTGGTTCGGCGGGGTGCTCGGCGGCAACACCGAGGTCACCGCGGTGGTGCTCCTGCTGGTGTCGATGGTGCTGTCCGGGGTGATCGACAACATTCCCTATGTCGCCACGATGGCGCCCGTCGTCGCCGAGCTGGCACGGCACCAGAGCCCCCACGGGCACGTGCTCTGGTGGGCGCTCGCCCTGGGCGCCGACCTCGGCGGCAACGCGACCGCGGTCGGCGCCAGCGCGAATGTGGTGGTGCTCGGGATGGCGAAGCGCTACGGCTCACCGATCAGCTTCTGGCACTTCACCAAGTACGGCGTGCTCGTCACGCTCGTGTCCGCGGCACTCGCGGTCCCCTACGTGCTGGTCCGCTACTTCTGAAGCAAGGGCCGCGGCGTGCGTCGCGGTCCCAGGAGTCAGTCCTGCACGGCCTTGACGATCGCGATGCAGGCGGTGAGCCACTCCTCGGTCGCCGGCCTGCGCGCGGGACCCGGGTCGTCCTGGAGCGCCCACATGGCGTTGTGCAGCATCCGGACCACCACCCAGTCGCGGGCGCGGTCCTCGTCGAGTCCGGCGGCGTCGACCAGCGCATGGAACCGGCGCCGGACGCCTTTGCGGACGCCCTGCCCGCTCGTCCCGAGCTCCTCGAAGCGGTTCCACAGCATCGGCGCGGGCTCGTAGTGCGGGTCGCCGCTCATCGGCTTCGGGTCGATCGCCACCCAGGACTGCCGCTCCGCGGCCAGCACGTTGGAGTAGTGCAGGTCGCCGTGGACCATCGTGCCGGTGCTCGCCGCGTCGGTGACGAAGTCCCGCCCGAGCGACACCGCCTGCTCCACCAGCCGGTGCGGCAGCGGGGCGCTGCGCGGGAGCGCGGCCAGCTCGCTCCCCCAGCGCTCCGTGTACGACGTCAACGGACGCAGCTGTGGCGGGGCGGGCACGTGGAGCTGCGCGTAGAGACCGGCCACCACCTCGCACGCCTCGCCGTCCTCCACGTCGCCCAGGTCCCGGGCGCGCAGCCGCTCGAGCAGCAGCGCGCGGCGGTGCGGGTCGGCCCGGAGCAGCCGGACGGCGCCACGACCCGCCCAGTGCTGGAGGGCGAGGTGCTCGTGCTCCGACTCGTCGTCGCCGTCGTAGGTCACCTTGAGGACGGCCGGCGTTCCGGCCGTCGTACCGCCTGATCGCACCGGGACCACCAGGGAGGTGTAGCCGTGCATCGGCAGCCCGTCCACGGCCAGCTCCCACTCGGCGAGCAGCGCATCGGCCAGCCGCGGCAGCCGGTCGACCCAGTCCGCCCAGCCGGCGTCGCGCCCGGCCATGCCGAGCACTCCGGCGGGCAGCCTCACGCGCGGATCGGACCGGCGGGGGTCACTTCTTCCTCTCCGAGGGGCCCGACGTGTTCAGCGCGGCGATGAACGCCTCCTGGGGGACCTCGACGCGGCCGACCATCTTCATCCGCTTCTTGCCCTCCTTCTGCTTCTCCAGCAGCTTGCGCTTGCGGGTGATGTCACCGCCGTAGCACTTGGCGAGGACGTCCTTGCGGATCGCGCGGATGCTCTCCCGTGCGATGACCCGGGCGCCGATCGCGGCCTGGATCGGGACCTCGAACTGCTGCCGCGGGATCAGCTCCTTGAGCTTGGCGGCCAACGCGACGCCGTAGGAGTAGGCGGCGTCCCGGTGGACGATCGCGCTGAAGGCGTCGACGGGGTCGCCGTGCAGGAGGATGTCGACCTTGACGAGGTCTGCCGCCTGCTCCCCGACCGGCTCGTAGTCGAGCGAGGCATAGCCCTTCGTCCGCGACTTCAGCTGGTCGAAGAAGTCGAAGACGATCTCGGCCAGCGGCATCGTGTAGCGCATCTCCACGCGGTCCGCGGAGAGGTAGTCCATCCCCTGCAGGCTGCCGCGCTTGGACTGGCAGAGCTCCATGATCGCGCCGATATGGTCGCTGGGGCTGAGGATGGTGGCGCGGACGACGGGTTCCCGCACCTCGGCGATCTTGCCGGTGGGGTACTCCGACGGGTTCGTCACCTCGTGCTCGCTGCCGTCCTCCATCAGGACGTGGTAGACGACGTTGGGCGCGGTGCTGATCAGGTCGAGGTTGAACTCCCGCTCGAGCCGGTCGCGGGTGATCTCCATGTGCAGCAGGCCGAGGAAGCCGCAGCGGAAGCCGAACCCGAGCGCCCCGGACGTCTCGGGCTCGTAGGCGAGGGCGGCGTCGTTGAGCTGCAGCTTGTCCAGCGCGTCGCGCAGGGTGGGGTAGTCGTCGCCATCGATCGGGTAGAGCCCGGCGAACACCATCGGGTTGGGGTGCTTGTAACCGCCCAGCGCCTCGTCGGCGCCGCCGTGCTGGCTGGTGACCGTGTCACCGACCCGGGACTGGCGGACGTCCTTCACGCCGGTGATCAGGTAGCCGACCTCGCCGACACCGAGGTCGGTGGCCTTGACCGGCTCGGGGCTGATCACGCCCACCTCGAGCATCTCGTGCACCGCGCCGGTCGACATCATCCTGATCCGGTCGCGGTGGGTGAGCTTGCCGTCCACGACGCGCACGTAGGTCACCACGCCGCGGTAGGTGTCGTAGACCGAGTCGAAGATCAGTGCTCGCGGAGGCGCGTCGGCGTCACCGACCGGCGGCGGGGTCTGCGCGACGATCTCGTCCAGCAGGCGCTCGACGCCCACCCCGGTCTTCGCGCTGACCTGGAGGACGTCGGACTCGTCGCAGCCGATGATGCCGGCGAGCTCCGCGGCGTACTTCCCCGGCTGGGCGCTGGGCAGGTCGATCTTGTTGAGCACCGGGATCACGTGCAGATCTGCGCCGAGCGCGAGGTAGAGGTTGGCCAGCGTCTGCGCCTCGATGCCCTGGGCCGCGTCGACCAGCAGGACCGCGGCCTCGCACGCCTCCAGCGACCGGGAGACCTCGTAGGTGAAGTCGACGTGCCCGGGGGTGTCGATCATGTTGAGCACGTAGGTGCCCGGTCGGGCCGTCCCGGCGTGCTCCTCCCCCACGGTCCACGGCATCCGGACGGCCTGGCTCTTGATGGTGATGCCACGCTCGCGCTCGATGTCCATCCGGTCGAGGTACTGCGCGCGGGCGCTGCGCTCGTCGACGACCCCGGTCAGCTGCAGCATCCGGTCGGCGAGCGTCGACTTGCCGTGGTCGATGTGGGCGATGATGCAGAAGTTGCGGAGGACTGCCGGGTCCGTGCTGCCCGGCTGCGGTGCTCCGTCGGGGCTCGGGCGGGGCGCGGTCGTCTGGCTGGCCACAGTCCTGCTCTCGCGTTGTCGTCGGTCGGTTGCCTCGTTCCCGGCAATCCTCCCACGTCGCCGAGCAGGCTCAGAACAGCAGGCGCGCGCTGCGCAACCGGTCGGGCAGGTCGGGCTCCGGGCCGTCGTAGGCCATCTTCGTCTCGTCGCTGCGCCCTGAGAGCAGCCGGGAGAGTGCCACCGCGTCGACGCGGACACTGCCGCCCTCGCCGGCTCCGTCGCCGATCCGCCAGGCCCCCTCGACCCTGCCGGTGAGTGAGAGGGTGAACGGCGAAGCGGTCCACGCCCGCGACAGGTCGCGCACGACCTGGGCCACGATCGGTGCCTCCGCATCACTCGCCGCCATCCCGCAGCCGGTGGCGCGGTCGATGTCGATGCGGTGCATCCAGATGTCGCGGTTGTAGGTGACGTCGAGCAGGTAGGCCATCGTGTCGCCGGGCCCCGGTGCGCCCACGCTCGCGGGCAGCCGCATGGCCCGCGCCGGCCCCGGAACCGCGGCCCGCTTTTTCGGTGCCTTCGCGCACAGCCGCTCGATCTCGGCGAGCATCTCCGCCGGGGTGCGCCCGACTCGGTCGGCGATCTGTTGGGCGCTCAGCGAGTCCGCCGGGACGAGCCTGCGGTCGCGCGTCCGGGCCCGCGCCAGGTGCCGGGCCTGCACGGTCGGGCGCACCGCCTCCTCCGCGGCGCCGGCGAGGTGGGCCACCATCTCGCGAACAGTCCAGCCGGGGCACTCGGTGGGCCGGGCCCAGTCGGCGTCGGTCAGCGGACGGAGCATCGCGAGCAGCGCTGAGTACTCCGCCTCCCCCTGAGCCCTCGCCTCCTCCCGCGTGGGCATCGGGATCGCCGTGGCCGTGGTGTCGGTGATCATCTGCGGACCCTCTTCCTGCTGCCGTCCGGCCGCAGGTCCGCGGCCTTCTTCCCTGCTCCGAACTCGTGGAGGAACATCGCGACCAGGCGCCCGAGCTCGCCGGCGAACCTGCCCTCGGCCAGCCGGGCGCCGGGCTCGTTGGAGAGCTGCTGGCTGATCACCCCGGCCGAGAGGACGGTGATCACCCGGCCCATCTCCTCGACGTCGGCGTCGGGCCGGAGGAGACCGCGGAGCTGCAGGTTGGCGAGCGCGCCGGACAACGCCTCGGTCAGCTGCACGGCAGCCGCATAGGCCTCCGGGGCCGGCTCCCATCCCGGGATCGGTCGCCAGAACATCAGCTCGGCCTGGGCCCGGTGGTCCAGCGCCCAGCCCACGAAGGTGGAGAGGTTGTCGAGCAGCAGCCCCGCGGCGTCGGCACCGGCGGAGAGGGCGTCGTACGACGGCCCCATCAGCGCGCCGACCTCCTGCCACCCGCGCGCGAACAGCTCGTCGCACAGGGCGGCCTTGGACGCGAAGTAGCCGTACAGGCTGGGCGTGCGGATCCCCATGCGCTTGGCGACCTCGCCGAGCGACAGGCCAGCGGCACCGGTCTCCGCCATCACCTCGAGCGCGGTGGCGACGACCTCGTCGATCGTCTGCTGCCTGCGCGCCTGTCGCCTGTCACTCACATGAGAAGGATTTCCTAATGCTATTAGCCTGTCAAGGATTCCAGCAGCCTGCTGGATGCCGGCAGGCGGAAACCGGACATCGGGAGCGCACCGACGTCCCGGTTTGTGAGGATGGTGACGTGACCAACGCGCCCACGACGACCATCCCCCACGGCCGCACCGCCCAGCGCCTCGAGTGGAGGTTCCTGCCACCGCACATCCGGTCCGTGGTCGAGCGGCACGTGGGTTCACCAGTCCTCGACGCCGCCTCCCAGCGCAGCGGCTTCACCCCCGGCTTCGCCTCGGTGCTGACCTGCGCCGACAGCTCCCACCACTTCGTCAAGGCTGCCTCGGTCAAGGCACAGGCCCCGTTCGCGGCCGCCTACCGGGAGGAGGCCCGCAAGCTCGCCGCCCTGCCGTCCGGCGCGCCGGCCCCGCGGCTGCTGTGGGTCCATGACGACGACTGGGTGGTGCTCGGCCTGGAGCACGTCGAGGCCCGCAACCCGGAGCGGCCCTGGCGGCAGGGCGACCTGGATCGTTGCCTCGACGCGCTGGAGCTGGTGGCCGACCTGCTCACGCCTCCCCCGGCGAGCCTCCGGCTGGACACGTTCGCCGTCGAGCAGGCAGAGCTGCCCGGCCACTGGTCCCGGGTCGCCGAGCTCTACCCCGGCCAACCGCACCTGGACGAGGCCGCCGACCTGGCCGCGGGCTTCGCCGAGGTCACCGCCGGGCAGACCCTCGTGCACACGGACGTCCGGGACGACAACGTGCTGGTCTGCACGGACGGCCGGACGCTCTTCTGTGACTGGAACTGGCCCGTGCTCGGTGCCGGGTGGGTCGACTCCGTCATGGCCCTGATCGGTCCACGGGGAGACGGTCTCGACGTCGAGCAGGTCCTGGGAAACCGCCGGCTGACCAGGGATGTGCCGACCGACCACGTCGACAGGCTCCTCGCGCTGCTCTGCGGCTTCTTCCTCAAGCAGGCCGCCGAGCCGGTGCCCGCCACCTCGCCGTGGCTGCGCCACGCCCAGCGCTGGCAGGGCGAGGTCGTCTGGGCGTGGCTGTCCGAGCGCCGCGGCTGGGCGTGACCCCCTGCGCGCCGGTGGGCCACGTCGCCTTCGGATTTGGGCACGGAGGCAGCGCGCTGATACCTTGTTCCTTCGTGTCTGGGCACGCCTGCCCGGACCAGCTGACCTTTCGGCATCCACCAGTTCCGAGACAGACGAGGCGAGCCCGCGTGGCGAACATCAAGTCCCAGATCAAGCGCAACCGGCAGAACGAGCTCGCGCGCGAGCGCAACAAGTAGGTCAAGTCCGCGCTGAAGACGGCCGTGCGCAAGTTCAACGAGGCCGCCGAGGCCGGTGACGCCGACCAGGCGAAGGGTCTGGCCGCCCAGGCCAGCAAGGCGCTGGACAAGGCCGCCTCCCGGGGCGTCATCCACAAGAACCAGGCCGCCAACCGCAAGTCCTCGGTGGCCAAGCGGGCCGCCTCCCTCTGATCGGGTCCCCCTGATCCGGTCCCCTGACCCGGTCCCCTGACCCGGTCCCCCTGACCCGGTCCGGCGCCGGGCGAGCCGAAGGCGCTACCCCACGGGTCGGCGCCTTTCGCCTCCCCGTGGATCAGCCCCGTCCGGGCGGGCACCCTCGGTCGGCCCGAGGATCGTCGGCTCACCGAGCGGCGCGGTGCCGGACCACGTCGAGGACCATCTTCTCCAGCGCGTAGGACGCGTCGCTGGCCTGTCCCTTGATGTCCGCGTCGGCGCGCGCGACGGTGCGGATCGCCCGGCCCAGGCCGGCATCCTCCCAGCCGTGGGCCTGGCGCCGCAGCTGGTCGAGCTTCCACGAGGGCACGCCCACTTCCCGCATCAGGTCGGCGTTGCGCATCCCTCGCGGCGCGCCCTTGAGCCTGGCCAGGCTGCGCAGGCTGCCGGCGACCGCGCTGGTGACCAGCACCGGCGCTGTGCCCCGGTCGAGGGCCCAGCGCAGCTCCTCGAGCGCCTGGGCGGCGCGCCCGTTGAGGGCGTGGTCGGCGACCGCGAAGGACTTGGCCTCGGCGCGGCCCCCGAAGTAGCGCTTGACCATGTCGGTGGTGACCGGCTGCCCGCCGAAGTCGTTGGCCAGCTGGCTGGCCGCGGCCGAGAGGCCGCGCAGGTCCTGGCCGACCGCCTGGACGAGGAACTCCGCTGCATCGCGGTCGATGCGCACCTGGTGGCTGCGAAGCTCGTCGGCCACGAACGGCGGGAAGTCGCGGCCGCTCAGCGACGCGGACCTGATCTCCGTGACCGCCTCGAGCTTGCGCAACCTGGCCAGCACGCCGCTGCCCTTCTGGCCGCCGCCGTGCACGAGCACCAGCGCGACGTCCTCGGCGGGCGACGCCGCGTAGTCGAGCAGACCTGCGACCGACTCCTCGGGGAGGTCCTCCAGATTGCGGACGACGACACAGCGGGTGGAGCTGAAGAGCGACGGGGCCGCCAGCTCGCCGAGGGTCGCCATGGTCAGCGTCTCGGCGCCGGTCTCACTCAGCTCGGCCTCGAAGTCCCTCTGGCGCACCGCAGCGCGTACCCGCGCGACGGCGCGTTCGCCGAGGAACTCCTCCGGACCGGTGACCAGGGTGACCCGGCCCAGCACGTCTTCGGGGCCCGTCGTGCTCGCCATGCCGGCAGCCTCTCACGGCCCACCGACGACCTGGTGGCTGACCACCCGGATGCCGCCGGTGGACAACACGGCCACGGCGACCTCACCGTCCTCGTCGGTGCGTCTCACGAGCAGGTGGGCCGACCTGAGCAGGGCCAGCGTCGAGGGCGCCGGGTGGCCGTAGTCGTTGTCCTTGCCGACCGAGATCAACGCGACCCTGGCACCCACGCTGCGCACCAGACCGGGGTCCTGCTTGGCGCTGCCATGGTGGGCCACCTTCAGCACGTCGGCGTGCAGGTCCGGGTAGAGGGCTGCGAGGCGCTCCTGGGACGGCACCTCCTCGTCACCCATCATCAGGATGCTGATCCCGCGGGTCCGGACCAGCAGCACGATGCTGGCGTCGTTGGGCGGCGAGTCCGACGACGCTGGCGGCGCCTCGGACGGGGCCAGCACCTGCCAGCTGAGGGCCCCGAGGGTGCGGACCTCGCCGTAGGTCGCCACCGACACCGGCACGCCGCTGCGCCCGGCCAGCTCGCGGACGAGGTGGACTCCGTCCAGCGGCTCGGCGAAGGGTGACACCTCGATCCGCCCCACCTGGCGGCCGGCAAGGACGGCCGGGAGGCCGTCGACGTGGTCGGCATGGAAGTGGGTGAGCACGACGAGGGGCACCCGGCGGACGCCAAGTGAGTCCAGGCAGCGCTTCATCGGTGCGGGGTCGGGCCCGGTGTCCACCACCACCGCCCCGCGACCGGTGTTGAGAACCAGGCCGTCGCCCTGGCCGACGTCGCAGGCGACCAGCACCCAGCCGCGAGGGGGCCAGCCGGGAGTGGGCAGCGGCACCAGCACGACGACGGCGAGCACCGCGCAGCCAGCCACCGTCACCGTGCGCCGGGCCAGCAGCCAGCCCAGCACCAGGGCACCGAGGACGCAGCCGGCGGTCAGTACGGCGAGCGCCGCAGGGCTCGTCGGCCAGCCGACCGCCGCCACCGGGAGGTCGGCGGCGTGCTGCGCCACCGCGATGATCCAGCTCGCGCACCAGCCGGCCGGGGCCGCGACCAGCCGGCCGACGGCCGGCAGGAAGGTCGCCACGACGCCAGAGAGCAGGCCGAGCACGGTCGCCGGCCCCACCGGGGCTGCGGCGAGCAGGTTCGCGAGCACGGCCACGAGGCTGACCTGGCCGGAGATCGCGGCCACCAGGGGCGTGCACGCCAGCTGCGCGGCGAGCGGCACCGCCACGGCCTCGGCGAGCCAACGTGGCAGCCAGCGCACCAGCGCGTCGCGCCAGGCCGGGGCGAGGAAGAGGATGCCGGCCGTGGCGCACGCGGAGAGCGCGAAGCCGACCGACCGCGCCAGCCGGGGGTCGAACAGCAGGAGCACCAGGACGGCCACCCCGAGCGCGCGGGTGCCGCGTTCTCGACCATTGCTGCCCATCCCGAGCAGCGCCACCGACCCCATCGCTGCCGCCCGGACGACGCTGGGCTCCGCACGCGCCAGCAGCACGAAGCCGGCGACCCCCAGCCCACCGATGACGAGCAGGCCACGCGCGCGCACTCCCGCCCAGCGGGCCACCACCAGCAGGAACCCGACCACCAGGGTCAGGTTGGTGCCGGACACGGCGAGCAGGTGAGTCAGCCCTGTCGTGCGGAAGTCCTGGGCGAGGTCCTCGGGCATGCCGGTGTCGTCGCCGTCGACCAGCGCGGGGATCAGCGCCCGGGGACCGGTCGACTGCCGCGAGACGGCCGCCCGGATGCCGGCCCGCACCGCCCCCGCGGCCCGATAGGCCACCGGCGGTCCCTGCAACAGCTCCGGCGGGCCCCGAGTGGCCAGCAGCCCCGCGAGGTCGTCGCCCTCGGCCTTGTCGAGGCGACCGTGCACCCGCAACCGCGATCCGAGCGCCAGGGTGCGCCACGACGGGTCGGCCACGACCAGCACCGGGGCCCGGACGCGATGGCGCTCCCCGCGGCCGCTGACAGACAGCACCTGCGCATGGAAGAGGACGTAGCGGGAGAACTGGCCCGCCTTCAGCACCGGGTCGGAGCGCAGCACGACGACCGCAACCACCGTGGCCCGCTGCGCGGCCAGGGCGGCGACCGGCGACCGCCGGACCGCGGCGCCGTGCAGCTGCACGGAGCCGACGACCGCACCCGCGGCCAGCAGCCACGCGACGTGCTCGGGCCGCGCCCGACCGCGCCACCAGGCCAGCGCCAGGGCACCGAGAAGGCAGGGCCCGGCGGCGACCTGCCAGCCGACCGGAACGACGGAGGCCAGCACCGCGGTCAGCCACGTCACCGCGCCCAGGACCGGTGCCCGAAGGTCGTGGGCGCGGACCGCGCGCTGCTCACCGGTCACAACGTTGCGTAGGGCGCTAGGTCGGCCAGGGTCTTCTCCCCGATGCCGTCCACCTCGAGGAGCTCGTCGACCGACGAGAACGCCCCGTGCGCCGTGCGCCAGTCAAGGATCTTCTGGGCGGTGACCGGCCCGACGCCCGGCAACGCCTCCAGTCTCTCGAGCGTGGCGGTGTTGAGGTTGACCAGCTGGCCGGGCGTGGCCGCCGCCGTGGCCGCGGACGCCGCGGAAGCAGCGACGCCCGGAGGTGGTGTCACTCCGACGAGGATCTGCTCGCCGTCGACCAGCACTCGGGCCAGGTTGAGCCCGGCCAGGTCGACCCCGCGGCGCGCACCGCCGGCCTTGCGGATCGCGTCGACCACCCGGGACCCGACCGGCAGAGTCGTCACACCGGGGTGGCGCACCTTGCCGGCGACGTCGACCACGAGCACCCCGGGCGATGGCGACCCACTGGCGGATCCGGGGGTCGACCCGGTGGCCGCCCCGTCGGCCGACGGCCACCCGGCTCCGGCCGGCCCGGCGGACGCGGCCGCGACGAGCGGGCTGGCGCTCACCGGTCCGGTCGAGCCAGGGACCGACCCCGAGACCGGCACCACTGCCTCGCCCCCGCTGCCCGACCGCAGCGCGACCACCGCGGCCGCCGCGAGGCCGAGGGCGGCCAGCACCGCGACCAGCGCGGCCTGCGCCGACCCCATCCGCGCACGACCCTGGAGGGTCGGCGGCAGCCGGTCGACGAGCCAGCCACGCAACCGGTCACCGATCCCGGCGCGACGGCGACGGGCATGCCGACCGGGTTCGGGGACCCGGGTGGGGACGACCACCGGCCCGACCGCAGCCGTGTCCTCCTCCGCGCCGTCAGGGCCACCCAGGATCGGGAGGTCGTGCTCCAACGGGTGCACGCCCGCCTGCGCGAGCTCCTGGCGCAACATCCCGAGTCGGCGCTGTGCCGCCGCGGTGACGTCGCCGCCCGCGGGCCGCCGGAACCTTGACTGCGCCATGCCTGGTGACGCTAGGACGGTCGGGGCCAGCCGGAACCCAGCGCTGCCGGGCTGTGGACAACCGGCAGCGGCACGCCCTTGTGGACGGCAGACCGGCAGCCCGCTCAGTCGCGGCGCGCCACGCTGACCGCGACCATCCCCGGCCCGACGTGCGCGCCCAGGACCGCACCTACCTCACCGACCAGGACCTCGCGGCCCGCCAGCTGATCGGTCAACCGCCCGGCCAGCAAGGTGGCCAGCTGCGCGGCTCGCTCCGGACTGGCCAGGTGCGCGACGGCCACCTCCACCGGTGACGTGCCGGCCGCCTCCACCGCCAGGTCAGCGAGCCTGGCCAGCGCGCGGGTCGCTGTACGCACCTTCTCGAAGGGGCCCACCCGGCCGTCCTCCACCTTCAGCAGCGGCTTGACCGCGAGCGCAGAGCCCACCAGCGCTGCCGCGGCGCCCACCCGACCACCCCGGCGGAGGTACTCGAGGGTGTCGACGTAGAACAGCGACGTGGTCGCTCGGGCCCGTCTGGTCGCCGCCGCCGCCACTGCGGCCGCCGAGCTCCCGGCGTCGCGCGCGTCGGCCGCGGCCAGGACGGCGAAGCCGGTGCCGACACCGACCTGCCTCGAGTCCACCGGGTGCACCGGGACCGACGCCAGCCGGGCCGCCAGCTGCGCGGACTCGAAGGTGCCGCTCAGCTCCGCCGACAGGTGCACCGAGACGATCTCGTCGGCCCCGGCTGCCGCCACGGCCCCGTAGACGCGCGCCATCACCTCGGGGTTCGGCCGCGAGGTGCTCACCGGCACCCACCGGCGCAGGGCCTCGGCCAGCATCTGGGGCGTGGCGCCACCCTCGACTCCCTCGTCGTAGGACGTGGCACCGATCACCACCTGCAGCGGGATGACCGTGATGTCGCGCGACGCGGCGACCTCGGCCGGGATCGACGCGGTGGAGTCGGTGACGACCGCAACGCTCATCGGACCGGTCAGCCGACGACGACGTTGACGAGCCTGGGTGCGCGCACGACCACCTTGCGGACCTGCTTGCCGGCCAGCGCGCGCTGCACCGCCTCGTCGCCCATGGCAACCGACTCCAGGTCGGCCTCGGAGATCGTGGGCGAGACGTCCAGCCGTGCCCGCACCTTGCCCTGCACCTGCACGACCGCGGTCACGCTGTCCTCGACCAGCAACGCGTCGTCGACCGCCGGCCAGCCCGCCTTCGCGACGGTCGGCTCGTGGCCCAGCCGCTCCCACATCTCCTCGGCGGTGTAGGGCGCGACCAGCGACAGCAGCACCGCGACCGCCTCGGCAGCCTCACGGACGGCAGGGTCGGCGGGCCCGCACCCGGAGTCGATGGCCTTCCGGGTGGCGTTCACCAGCTCCATCACTCGGGCCACCATCACGTTGAACCGGTGCCCTTCGACCAGCCCGGCCGCGTCGTGCACCGTCCGGTGGGTCACCTTGCGCAGCATCGCGTCACCGGGCGACGGGTCAGCGCCGATCGGCGCAGTCACGTCGCCGGCCAGCCGCCAGGCGCGGTGCAGGAAGCGCAGCGACCCCGCCGGCGACAGGTCGGCCCAGTCGATGTTGTCCTCCGGCGGCCCGGCGAAGACCAGGGTCAGCCGGACCGCGTCCACCCCGTAGGCGGCAAGTTGGTCCCCCAGACTGACGCCGTTGCCCAGCGACTTGCTCATCTTCTTGCCCTGGTTGATCACCACGCCCTGGTTGAGCTGGACGGCGAACGGCTCGACGAAGTCGACCATCCCCATGTCGTGCAGCACCTTGGTGAAGAACCGGGCGTAGAGCAGGTGCAGCACCGCATGCTCGACACCACCGACATAGATGTCGGCGGGCATCCAGGTCCGCACCTGGTCCGGGTCGAACGGACCGTCGTCCTTGCCCGGTGAGCAGTAGCGCAGGAAGTACCACGACGAGTCGACGAAGGTGTCCATCGTGTCGGTGTCCCGCAACGCCGCGCCGCCGCACTTCGGGCAGGCGACGTTCACCCAGTCCTCGGCGGCGGCCAGCGGTGAGACACCCTTCGGTTTGAGATCGGCACCCTTGAGGTCGGGCAGCTCGACCGGCAGCTGCTCGTCGGGTACGGCGACCTCCCCGCACGTCTCGCAGTGGACGACGGGGATCGGCGCGCCCCAGAACCGCTGCCGCGACAGCAGCCAGTCGCGCAGCCGGTAATTCACCGCGCCGGCGCCCTTCCCGTCCGCCTCCAGCCGCTCGACGATCCGGTGGATCGCGGTCGCCTTGTCACTCAGCCCGTCCAGCCTGAACCCGTCGCCGCTGGCGCTGTTGACGTAGCTGCCGTCGCCGGTGGTGGCGACGTAGGTCTGCTCGGGGTCGTCCACGCCGCCCTCCGCATTCGGCACAGCGACGACCGTGCGCACCGCCAGGCCGAACTCCCTGGCGAAGTCCAGGTCCCGCTGGTCGTGCGCCGGCACCGCCATGATCGCGCCGGTGCCGTAGTCGGCCAGCACGTAGTCGGCCGCCCACACCGGGACCCGCTCGCCGTTGACGGGGTTGGTGGCGGTGACGCCGAGGTCCACGCCCGTCTTGGCCTTGCCGGTGGCCAGCCGGTCGATGTCGGACTCCTTGCGGACCTGCTCCCGATAGGCCTCGAAAGCCTCCCGCCGCTCCGGGGCGACGACCTCCGCCGCCAGGTCCGCGTCCGCGGCGATCACCATGAAGGTGGCGCCGTACAAGGTGTCCGGGCGGGTGGTGTAGACCGTGACCGTCCGCCGCTCCCCCGAGGCCAGGTGCAGCTCGAAGTCGACGTGGGCGCCCTCGGAACGCCCGATCCAGTTGCGCTGCAGGGTCAGCACGCGTTCGGGCCACCTGCCCTCCAACTGAGCCATGTCGTCCAGCAGTCGCTGGGCGTAGTCGGTGATCTTGAAGTACCACTGGGTCAACTCGCGCCTGGTCACCTCGGCCCCGCAACGCTCGCAACGGCCGTCGACGACCTGCTCGTTGGCCAGCACCGTCTGGTCGTTCGGGCACCAGTTGACCGGGCTGTTCTTGCGGTAGGCCAGGCCGCGCTCCCGGAACCGCAGGAACAGCCACTGCGTCCAGCGGTAGTACTCCGGGTCCGAGGTGTGCAGCCGCCGAGACCAGTCGAAGGAGCAGGCGTACCTCCGGAACGACTCGGCCTGGGTCTCGATGTTGGCGTAGGTGTAGGTGGCGGGGTGCTCGTCGTTGCGGATCGCGGCGTTCTCGGCCGGCAGGCCGAAGGAGTCCCAGCCGATCGGGTTCATCACCTCGTAGCCCCGCTGCCACCAGTAGCGCGCGATGACGTCGTGCAGCGCGGTCACCTCTGCGTGGCCCATGTGCAGGTCGCCGCTCGGGTAGGTGAACATCGTCAGCGCGTAGCGCTTCTCGCGTGGGCTCGCGTCGTCGGCCCGGAAGGGGTCGAGCTTCTCCCACACGGGGAGCCACTTGGCCTCGACCGCGTGGACGTCGTAGTGCTCCTGCTCGTCTCGCTCGCTCATCTCTCTCGCTCCTCGTCTCGGCGCCGTGGTGCTGCCCGCGCCCGCATCTGGGGACATGCAAAAGCCCCTCGCGCACGAGGGGCAGCCGCGTCGCTCCGACGCGGCTAGGTAAGGAGCAGGAACAGCCTCATGTGCCGATGATACCGCTCCCGCATCGTTGCCAGCCCGATGAGGCGGTCCTAGGGTGGAGTGACCAGGGTCGAGGAGTCCATGCACGAGCTGTCGATCGCCGAGAGCATCGTCGAGGCGGTGCAGGCGCGCACACACGAGGACCAGGTGCGCGTGGTCCGCGTGCGGATCGGAAAGCTGGCCGCCGTCGTGCCCGATGCGCTCGAGTTCTGCTTCGAGCTCGCCGCCTGCGGCACTCCCCTCGAGGGCGCGCGGCTGGAGATCGCGGAGCGTCCGGGCCGGGCCCACTGCCGCTCCTGCGACCAGGAGTTCGCCCTCCCGGACCTGGTCCTGCTCTGCAGCTGCGGCAGCGCCGACCTTGAGATCCTGGCGGGACGTGAGCTGCAGGTGGCTTCGGTGGAGGTGGCCTGAGATGTGCAGTACCTGCGGCTGCGGGACCGACGACGCTCGCGTCGAGCACGAGCACGCCCCACCCGACCACGACCATGGACACGACGAGCACGAGCGCACGCACACCGTCGAGCTCGAGCAGGCGGTGCTCGCCCGCAACGACCACCTCGCCCAGCACAACCGGGACTGGCTCGCCTCGCAAGACATCGCGGCGTACAACCTGATGAGCTCTCCCGGCGCCGGGAAGACCCCGCTGCTGGAGCGCACGGTCGCGGCCTGCGCGCGCCAGGTGTCGGTCATCGAGGGAGACCAGGAGACAGTCTTCGACGCTGACCGGATCCGGGCCGCGGGCGCGCGGGCCGTGCAGGTGAACACCGGCGCCGGCTGCCACCTCGACGCCGGCATGGTGCACCGGGCACTCGACAAGCTGCAGCCCGAGCCGGGCGGCGTGGTGTTCATCGAGAACGTCGGGAACCTGGTCTGCCCGGCGCTCTTCGACCTTGGCGAGCTCGCCAAGGTGGTGATCATCTCGGTCACCGAGGGGGACGACAAGCCGCTGAAGTACCCGCACATGTTCGCCGCCGCCGACCTGGTCGTCCTCAACAAGACCGACCTGCTCCCCTACGTCGACTTCGACACCCGGCGCCTCGTGGCGGACGCCCGCCGGCTGAACCCCGGCGTCACGGTGCTGCCGCTCTCAGCACGGACGGGCGAGGGGCTGGACGCCTGGCTCGGCTGGCTCGGGTCATCGGCCTCCGTCGGTTTTCGGCCAGACGTCCGCACCGCAACACCCTTGACATAGCCCTGGACCGGGGTTCTGATGATTGGGCTAGTGCGTGACGACAGTCACATCTGTGACCTCGGGGGCGGTCCTGGATGCGACCGACATCCTGATGGGGACCGTCGGTGGCCCCCGGAGAGCGGGCGGCCATGCCGACAGCCGAGGCAGTCCACGCAGAACAGACCCTCATCCACGTGCTGTGGATCAACGCGGGACTCAGCTGCGACGGTGACTCCGTCGCACTGACCGCGGCCACCCAGCCCAGCGTCGAGGAGATCGCCCTGGGCGCCCTCCCGGGCCTGCCACAGATCGCGGTGCACTGGCCGCTGATCGACTTCGAGTGCGGGCCGGAGGGAGGGGCCGATGACTTCCTCGAGTGGTTCCGCAAGGCAGATCGCGGCGAGCTCGAGCCCTTTGTGCTGGTGGTCGAGGGTTCGATCCCCAACGAGAACCTGCACGACGAGGGCTACTGGTGCGGTTTCGGCAACGACGAGTCCACCGGGCAGCCGATCACCACCAGCGAGTGGCTGGACCGGTTGGCGCCCAAGGCCACGGCGATCGTCGCTGCCGGTACCTGCGCGACGTACGGCGGTATCCACGCGATGGCCGGCAACCCAACCGGTGCGATGGGGGTGCCCGACTACCTCGGCTGGGACTGGAAGTCCAAGGCCGGGATCCCGATCGTCTGCGTCCCCGGGTGCCCGATCCAGCCCGACAACTTGTCCGAGACGCTGACCTACCTGCTCTACATGGCCACCGACCAGGCGCCGATGATCCCGCTGGACGACGCGCTGCGCCCGACCTGGCTGTTCGGGGCCACCGTGCACGAGGGCTGCGACCGGGCCGGGTACTACGAGCAAGGGGACTTCGCCACGGAGTACGGCTCACCCAAGTGCATCGTCAAGCTCGGCTGCTGGGGCCCCACGGTCAAGTGCAACGTCCCCAAGCGGGGATGGATGAACGGGATCGGTGGTTGCCCGAACGTCGGCGGCATCTGCATCGGGTGCACCATGCCGGGCTTCCCGGACAAGTTCATGCCGTTCATGGACGAGCCACCGGGCGGCAAGCTCTCGACCAACACGGTCGCGATCTACGGCAACACGATGCGGCGGCTGCGTGGCATCACCACTCACACCCTGGACCAGGAGCCCAAGTGGCGCCACCAGGGCGAGCAGCTCACCACCGGCGCGAAGCGCACCTGGTGAGGAAGGCGGACCAGCGATGACCTCGACCATGCCGGACCCCACGAAGTTCACCGAGGACGAGAACGGCCTCACCGAGATGGCGTGGGACCCGATCACCCGCATCGTGGGCAGCCTCGGCATCTACACCAAGATCGACTTCAACCAGAAGGTGGTCGCCGAGTGCAAGAGCACGTCGTCGATCTTCCGCGGCTACTCGATCTTCATGAAGGGCAAGGACCCGCGCGACGCCCACTTCATCACCAGCCGCATCTGCGGCATCTGCGGTGACAACCACGCGACCTGTTCCTGCTACTGCCAGAACATGGCCTACGGAGTGAAGCCGCCGGCGCTGGGCGAGTGGATCGTGAATCTCGGCGAAGCTGCCGAGTACATGTTCGACCACAACATCTTCCAGGAGAATCTGGTCGGCGTGGACTACTGCGAGAAGATGGTCGCCGAGACCAATCCCGGCGTCCTGGAGCAGGCGAATCGCACCGACGCCCCGCACGCG
>JAICXL010000026.1 GCA_025980475.1 Nocardioidaceae bacterium
CAAGGTCAAGTACGGCGACTCGGCCCAGGCCGAGACAATCCGCAAGATGATCGTGGCGATGAGCCGCGACATCCGGGTGCTCGTCATCAAGCTCGCCGACCGGCTGCACAACATGCGCACGCTGCGCTACGTCAAGCAGGAGACCCAGGAGCGCAAGTCGCGCGAGGTGCTCGAGATCTACGCACCGCTCGCGCACCGGCTGGGCATGAACACCTTGAAGTGGGAGCTGGAGGACCTCGCCTTCGCCACCCTGCACCCGAAGGTCTACGACGAGATCGTCCGCCTCGTCGCCGACCGGGCGCCCTCGCGCGACCAGTTCCTGGCTCAGGTGATCAACCAGGTCGACGCCGACCTGAAGGCGGCGAAGATCAAGGCGCGCGTGACCGGTCGGCCGAAGCACTACTACTCGATCTACCAGAAGATGATCCACGGCGGCCGCGAGTTCACCGACATCTACGACCTGGTGGGCATCCGCATCCTCGTCGACTCCGACCCGGACTGCTATGGCGTGCTCGGGGTGCTGCACAACCGCTGGAACCCGATCCCGGGGCGGTTCAAGGACTACGTGGCGATGCCGAAGTTCAACATGTACCAGTCGCTGCACACGACCGTGATCGGCCCGGCCGGCAAGCCCGTCGAGCTGCAGATCCGGACCTTCGCGATGCACCGGCGGGCCGAGTACGGCGTGGCTGCCCACTGGAAGTACAAGGAGGACGTCCGGACGGGGCACGCCGAGGAGGACACCTCCCGCGGCGACATGCAGTGGGTGCGACAGCTGCTCGAGTGGCAGAGCGAGGTGGAGGACCCCGGCGAGTTCCTCGAGTCGCTGCGCTTCGAGATCAACGCCGCCGAGGTCTACGTCTTCACCCCGCGCGGGGACGTGATCGGACTGCCGATCGGCTCCACCCCGGTCGACTTCGCCTACGCCATCCACACCGAGGTCGGCCACCACACCATCGGTGCGCGGGTCAACGGTCGGCTGGTGCCGCTGGAGTCCCGGCTCGAGCACGGCGACGTGGTCGAGGTGTTCACCTCCAAGGCGGCCAACGCGGGGCCGAGCCGCGACTGGCTCACCTTCGTGAAGTCACCGCGGGCCCGCAGCAAGATCCGGCACTGGTTCACCAAGGAGCGCCGCGAGGAGGCCATCGACCAGGGCAAGGACCAGATCGCCCGGCTGCTGCGCAAGGAGGGCCTCCCGCTGAAGCGGGTGATGACCCACGACTCGCTCACCCAGGTCGCGCACGACCTGCGGCTCCCGGACGTGTCGGCCCTCTACGCAGCCGTCGGCGAGGGCAACATCGGCGCCCAGACCGTCGTGCGCAAGGTGATCGGCACCTACGGTGGCGCGGAGGGGGCCGCCGAAGACCTCGCCGAGGCGGTCAGCATCACCCGCCCGCGCCGGGCGCGGGTGCCGTCGTCGAGCGACTCGGGGGTGATCGTCAAGGGCATCACCGACGTGCTGGTCAAGCTGGCCAAGTGCTGCACACCGGTGCCCGGCGACGAGATCATCGGGTTCGTCACCCGCGGCTCCGGTGTCTCGGTGCACCGTCGTGACTGCACCAACGCGGGCGACCTCCTCGGCCAGCCCGAGCGCCTCGTCGAGGTGGAGTGGGCACCGACCGCCCAGTCCACCTTCCTGGTGCAGATCCAGGTCGAGGCCCTCGACCGTGCCCGGCTGCTCTCCGACATCACGATGGTGCTCTCGGACCAGCACGTGAACATCCTCTCCGCGAGCCTCAGCACCGGGCGTGACCGGATAGCCAAGAGCAAGTTCACCTTCGAGATGGCCGACCCGAAGCACCTCGGCTCCGTGCTCAAGGCAGTCCGGGGTGTGGACGGCGTCTTCGACGCCTACCGACTCACCCAGTAGCCGGCGCGGTCGTCAGCCGGGAGCAGCTCAGCCGGAGAACTCGCTGGCGGTCTTCTCCGCCATCTCCAGGAAGGCCCGCCTCGAGGCGAGGTCGTCCTCCAGGTCGTGCACCCGCTTGTCCGCACCCTCCGCGCGGGCCCGCTCCAGGTCGGCCTCCAGGTCGGCGATCGCGGTGCGCAGCTTGGTGACCAGGTCGTCGGCGCGCGCGGACTTCTCCGGGTCCGAGCGGCGCCACTGGTCCTCCTCGACCGCGCGGATCGCCTGCTCGACCTTGCGGATCCGCGCCTCCAGCGCCTTGATCTGGTCGCGGGGGACCTTCCCGGCGGCGTCCCACCGCTCCGAGATCGAGCGGAAGGCCCGCTTGGCGGCGTCCAGGTCGGTGACCGGGACCAGCGCCTCCGCCTCGACCAGGAGCGCCTGCTTCTTCTCGGCGTTGGCGGTGAACTCCGCGTCCTGCTGGGCGTTGGCGGCGTCGCGCGCACCGAAGAAGGCATCCTGGGCCCCCCGGAAGCGTGTCCACAACTGGTCGTCGACGCCCTTCGGGGCCGGACCGGCGGCCTTCCACTGCTGCATCAGGGAGCGGTAGGTCGCCGCGGTGGCTCCCCAGTCGGTGGAGTCCGCGAGCGCCTCGGCCTCCTTCACCAGCCGCTCCTTGACCACCCGGGCGGACTCGCGCTTCTCGTTCATCTCCGCGAAGTGCGACTTGCGCCGGCGCGTGTAGGTCGTGCGGGCACCGGAGAAGCGGTGCCACAGGTCGTCGTCGGTGGCCTTGTCGAGCCTGGGCAGGTCCTTCCACTCGGTGAGCAGGTCGCGCAACCGGTTGGCGCCGTTGCGCCAGTCGTCGCCCTGCGCGAGCCGCTCGGCCTCCGTCACGATCTCACCCTTGCGCTCGCGCGCCTGCTCGATGCGGCGGGCCCGCTCCGCGCGGCGCTGCTCTCGCTGCATGCCGATGACCGGCCGGAGGGCGTGGAGCCGCGCGGTCACTGCAACGTAGTCACCGACCGCGTTCGGCTCGGCCAGCTGTGCTGCGACCTTGTCGAGCGACGCGGTCGCCTCCTCCGGGCCCAGCGCACCCGCACGGACCCGCTGCTCGAGCAGTTGCACCTCGAAGGCGATCGCCTCGAACCGGCGGGTGAAGAAGGCCATCGCCTCCTCGGCGGAGCCCTCGGGGTACTGCCCGACTGCGTGCTCCTCCGGGCCGATCCGGACGAAGACCGTGCCGGTCTCGTCGATGCGGCCCCACGGGTTGGTCTCGCTGTTGCCGGTCTGGCTGCCTTGCGCGGTCAACTGCTGTTTCCCCTCGTGTCCGACGTGAGACGTGCCTCATCGTACGCATGCGGGGCCGGCCACGCGGGCCAGTAGGCTGGCGCGTGACCCCAGGCCCCTGACCCATCGTTGGAGACGACCGTGCTGATCGCAGGCTTCCCTGCTGGGCCCTGGGCCACGAACTGCTACGTCGTGGCGACCGGTCCCCGGAGCGAGTGCGTGGTCGTCGATCCCGGCAAGGACTCGACGGTGGGGGTGGACCAGGTGGTCCGCGAGCACCACCTCAAGCCGGTTTCCGTGCTGCTCACCCACGGGCACGTCGACCACATGTGGTGCGTCGCACCGGTGGCGGGGACGTACGACGCCACCGCCTGGATCCACCCACGCGACCGGCACCTGCTGGCCGACCCGATGGCCGGGATGTCTCCGGAGACGGGCGCGATGCTCCTGGGAGAAAAGTTCGAGTTCACCGAGCCCGACCGGGTCGAGGAGCTGGTCGACGGGCACACCCTCGAGCTGGCCGGGCTGCAGTTCCTCGTCGACCACACCCCCGGGCACACGGCGGGCTCGGTCACCTTCCGCACCCCCTACGACGACCCCGGCGTGTCCCAGCTCATGTTCGCCGGGGACCTGCTCTTCGCCGGCTCGATCGGCCGCACCGACCTGCCCGGCGGGGACCATCCGACGATGCTGCGCACCCTTCGCGAGAAGGTGCTCACCCTGCCCGACGACATAGTGGTGCTGCCCGGCCACGGGGAGCAGACCTCGATCGCCCGCGAGCGCGCCACCAACCCGTTCCTGCTCGAGCTGCAAGACGACAGCCCGGCCGGAAGCGTGATCTGAGGACTCGACAGAGATGGCCAGACCAACCCCGCTCAGTGGGTTTCCCGAGCTGCTGCCCGCGCAGCGCCTGGTGGAGCAGCAGGTGATCGACACGCTCCGGCAGGCCTTCGAGCTGCACGGCTTCGCCGGTGTGGAGACCCGCGCCGTGGAGCCGATGGACCAGCTGCTCCGCAAGGGCGACACCTCCAAGGAGGTCTACGTCCTGCGTCGGCTGCAGGCCGACTCCGGAGAAGGCCCCGGAGAAGGCCCCGGAGAAGGCGCCGGGGACGCCGCAGGCCGGACCGCCGGCCTCGGGCTCCACTTCGACCTCACCGTGCCGTTCGCGCGCTACGTGCTCGAGAACGCCGGCAAGCTGGAGTTCCCCTTCCGGCGCTACCAGATCCAGAAGGCATGGCGTGGCGAGCGGCCGCAGGAGGGGCGCTTCCGGGAGTTCACTCAGGCAGACATCGACATCGTCGGCCGCGACCAGCTGCCGTTCCACCACGACGTCGAGATCGCCCGGGTGATGCTCGACGCGTTGTCGCGGTTGGACTTCCTGCCGCCCCTCCGGCTCCAGGTCAACAACCGCAAGCTGATCCAGGGCTTCTACAGCGGGCTCGGCGTCGCCGACACCGAGGAGGTGATGCGGCTGGTCGACAAGCTCGACAAGCTGTCCGAGGACGAGGTCGCCAGGTCGCTGGTCGCCGACGCGGGCCTCAGTGACGACCAGGCCGCCCTGTGCCTGCGGCTGGCCACCATCTGCACGTCCGACGACTCCTTCACCGACCAGGTTCGGGCGCTCGGCATCACTCACCCGATGCTGGAGGAGGGCCTCGAGGAGCTCACCGCCCTCGTCCGCGCGTGCGCGTCGCTGACCACCGACCGGGCCACCGTGGTGGCCGACCTGCGGATCGCGCGCGGCCTGGACTACTACACCGGCACGGTCTTCGAGACCCGGCTCGAGGGGCAGGAGTCCCTGGGCTCGGTCTGCTCCGGCGGTCGCTACGACGCGCTCGCGACGGACGGCCGGACGACCTATCCGGGCGTCGGCATCTCGCTGGGCGTCAGCCGGCTCCTGGTGCCGCTGCTCAACCGCGGCGAGCTGACCGCGAGCCGCGTGGTGCCGAGCGTGGTCCTGGTGGCGCTCGTCGACGAGGAGACGCGGCCGGCCAGCGAGGCGGTCGCCGACGCGCTGCGTCGGCGCGGCATCGCCTGCGAGGTAGCGCCGGCGCCGCAGAAGTTCGGCAAGCAGATCCGCTACGCGGAGCGTCGCGGGATCCCGTTCGTCTGGTTCCCCGCGCCGGACGGCGACCAGGTGAAGGACATCCGCAGCGGAAACCAGGTCGACGCCGACCCACAGGGGTGGGAGCCTCCAGGGATCGACCGGAGACCGACCGTGGTCCGACGACAGAAGGAGCAGCACCCGTGATCCGCACCCATGAGGCCGGCGCCCTGCGCGCCAAGGACGCCGACCAGACGGTGACCCTCGCGGGGTGGGTGGCCCGGCGGCGGGATCACGGGGGAGTGGCGTTCATCGACCTGCGCGACGCCAGCGGCGTGGTGCAGGTGGTGATCCGGGACGAGGAGGTCGCCCACGGACTGCGCAACGAGTTCTGCCTCAAGGTGACCGGCAAGGTCACGATGCGACCGGAGGGCAACCAGAACCCGGAGCTGCCGACCGGTGACATCGAGGTGATCGCCGACCCAGGAGGTGCCGGGGTCGAGGTGCTCAGTGAGTCCGCGCCGCTGCCGTTCCCGATCGACGACGCTGCGTCGCACCACGGGGGCGACGTCGGTGAGGAGGCACGTCTCCGGCACCGCTACCTCGACCTTCGCCGCAGCGGGCCCAACGCGGCCCTCCGGTTGCGCAGCAGGGTCAACAAGGCCGCCCGCGACGTGCTCGACGCACACGCCTTCGTGGAGGTCGAGACGCCCACCCTCACCCGCTCGACCCCGGAGGGTGCCCGCGACTTCCTCGTGCCGGCCAGGCTCCAGCCCGGCAGCTGGTACGCCCTGCCGCAGAGCCCGCAGCTGTTCAAGCAGCTGCTGATGGTCGCCGGGATGGAGCGCTACTACCAGATCGCCCGCTGCTACCGCGACGAGGACTTCCGCGCCGACCGGCAGCCGGAGTTCACCCAGCTCGACATCGAGATGAGCTTCGTCGAGCAGGACGACGTCATCGCCCTGTCCGAGGAGGTGCTCCGGTCGCTGTGGCGGCTGATCGGCCACGACCTGGTCACGCCGATCCCGCGGATGACCTATGCCGAGGTGATGGCCCGCTACGGCAGCGACAAGCCCGACCTGCGCGTCGACCTGGAGCTGGTCGAGTGCACCGACTACTTCAAGGACACCGGCTTCCGGGTGTTCCAGGCGCCGTACGTCGGGGCCGTGGTCATGCCCGGCGGGGCCGACCAGGCCCGCCGGCAGCTCGACGCGTGGCAGGAGTGGGCCAAGCAGCGCGGGGCCAGGGGGCTGGCCTACCTCCTGGTCAAGGACGACGGCACCCTGACCGGCCCTGTCGCCAAGAACCTGTCCGACGCCGAGCGTGCAGGCATCGCCGACCACGTCGGTGCCAAGGCCGGCGACTGCATCTTCTTCGCTGCCGGCCCGGTCAAGTCCAGTAGGGCGCTGCTCGGGGCGGCCCGGATGGAGATCGGCCGCCGCTGCGGGTTGGTCGACGAGGACGCCTGGAGCTTCCTGTGGGTCGTCGACGCGCCCCTCTTCGAGCCATCCGGCGAGGCCACGGCGGCGGGGGACGTCGCCGTCGGACACGGCGCGTGGACGGCCGTCCACCACGCCTTCACCAGCCCCCAGGACCTCGAGGGCTTCGACAAGAACCCCGGGTCAGCGTTGGCCTGGGCCTACGACATCGTCTGCAACGGCAACGAGATCGGCGGGGGCTCGATCCGTATCCACCGCCGCGACATCCAGGAGCGCGTCTTCGCCGTCATGGGCCTCGAGGAGGGGGAGGCGCAGGAGAAGTTCGGCTTCCTGCTCGACGCCTTCGCCTACGGCGCCCCACCCCACGGCGGGATCGCCTTCGGCTGGGACCGGATCTGCGCGCTGCTCAGCCACACCGACTCGATCCGCGACGTGATCGCGTTCCCGAAGAGCGGTGGCGGTTACGACCCGCTCACCGGCGCGCCGGCGGCGATCACGCCGGAGCAGCGCAAGGAGGCCGGCGTGGACGCCAGTCCGCAGGGCTGATCCGCCGCTGTTCCCAGATTGTTACCCGAGGTTGCACCCTGTTTGCCCTCCGGGTGATTAGCGTAGCCCCCGGTCATGCACACATCTTTCGGGCAAGGGGCCGGATGAGCCATCAGCTGGAACAGCTCGAGCCGGAGCTGGTCAACGACGAAAGACCTGTCTCCGCGACTCGGGAGATCACCGGAAGATCTCCGCTCCGGATCGCTTTCGGCCGCCTGCTCCAGGACAAGGTCGCGATGGTGTCCCTGGCCATCGTCATCTTCTTCGCCGTGATCGCCATCTTCGCGCCGCTGATCGCGTCCGCCCTCCACGTCAACCTGAACACCCAGTCGACCTGCGAGGTGACCGACTGCAACGCCGCAAGCTATGGCTACGGCCTGCCGTTGAAGGGCCCGCCGATGCACGGGTTCGACATCCACCATCCCTTCGGCATCGCCCCGCAGAACGGTGACGACAACCTCGCCTACTGGCTCTACGGCGCCCGCAACTCCCTCTTCATCGCCACCATGTCGACGGTCATCTCCACGGCGATCGGCCTCACCCTCGGCCTGATCGCCGGCTACGTCGGCGGCATCGTCGACCGGTCGATCAGCTTCGTGACCGACCTCTTCCTCGCGGTCCCCTACATCCTGGCCGCGCTGTCCCTGGCACCGATCCTCGACGAGCGGTTCGCGATCCATCCGGCCCTGCAGGCCAAGGTCACCTTCTGGTCGTTGATCGGCATCCTCAGCGTGCTCGGCTGGATGTACCTCGCCAGACTCATGCGCGGCGAAGTGCTGTCCCTGCGTGAGCGGGAGTACGTCGAGGCCGCCCGGCTGGTCGGGATGCCGACGCGGAGGATCCTGGTTCGTGAGATCCTGCCCAACCTCGTCGCCCCGATCGTGGTGGCGATCTCCCTGGGCCTGCCGGCCTACGTCACCGCGGAGGCCGGGCTGGCCTTCCTCGGCATCGGCATCGTCGGCAAGCCCAGCTGGGGACAGACCATCGACCAGGCCACGAACTGGTGGCAGCGCTACCCCCTCTACCTGTGGGAGCCGGTGATCGGAATCGTGCTCCTGGTCGTCGCACTCAACCTGCTCGGTGACTCGATCCGCGACGCGCTGGACCCCAAGACCCGAAGATGACCCACGGCTCGACACGAGGACTTTCCACCACACAACGGTTGGAAGCAGGCCCCGGGGCACCCGCCCCGGGCCACCGGATGAAGAAGGAAGGCTGAGATCGGAATGAGACTCACCAAGCCACTAGCGGTGGCAGCCGCCGGTGCGCTGGCGTTGTCGATGGCCGCGTGTGGCGGCAACGGCGGCTCCAACGGCAACGGCAATCCCAGCGCGAACCAGACCTACAAGCAGGGCGGCAACGCGGGTGCGGCGAAGGACGCCACCGCGAAGGGCCCGGCGCAACCGATCCCGAACGCCACTGGTGGCGGCACGGTGACCGTCCTCTACCCGAGCCCGGACACCGGTCTGGCCACCCTGGACCCGTCGCCCGGCTGGTCCGTGACCGGCAACGCCATCGAGCAGGACCTGGTGGCCCGCTCGCTCACCACCTTCCGGCAGGACCCGAAGACCGGCCAGATGACACTGGTGCCGGACCTCGCGACCGACCTCGGGCAGCACAACGCCAACTTCACCCAGTGGACCTTCACCCTGAAGAGCGGCATCAAGTACGAGAACGGCAAGCCGGTTACGGCGCAGGACATCAAGTACGGCATCGAGCGCTCCTTCGACACCGGCTCGCTGATCGGCCCCGGATCGCAGTACTCCACGGAGTACTTCCTCGACGGTGACAAGTACAAGGGCCCCTACGACAAGGCCACCAAGGGCCAGGACTACAAGGGCGTCACCGTCAGCGGCAACAAGATCACCATCAAGATGAGCAAGCCCTTCCCGGACATGGACTACTGGGGCTCGTTCGAGGCGATGGGCCCGATCCCGTCGGGCAAGGTCAGTGACCCGCCGAAGTACGGCCTGCACCCCTGGGCGACCGGTCCCTACAAGGTCCAGTCCTTCCAGCCCAACCAGCAGCTGGTGCTGGTCAAGAACAACCAGTGGGACCCGAACACCGACCCGTCGCGTCACCAGTACGTCGACAAGTGGATCATGAAGTTCGACCAGGACCCGGAGAAGACCGACCAGATCGCGCTGAGTGGCAACCAGGCCTCGCAGACCACGATCACCACGTCGATCCTGGCCCAGAACTACGCGGACGCCAAGCAGAAGCTCGGTGACCGTCTCGTCCAGGGCACGCAGCCGTGCACGAGCTTCCTCTACCCGGACTACAAGAAGATCTCCAACATCAAGATCCGCCAAGCCATTGGCTACGCCTACCCCTACCAGGATGCCTGGGCAGCGGCCGGCGAGGTCGTCGGCGTGACTCGCGTGCCGGGCAACGCGATCCTGCCCCCGGGCCTCAACGGTCGCCAGTCCTACGGCCCGATCGACGGCCAGCAGGTGACCCACAACACGGCGAAGGCCAAGGCACTGCTCAAGGCTGCCGGCGTCAAGCCGCACACCTACACCCTGAGCTGGATCTACAAGAAGGACGACCCGCAGGGCGTCAAGGCCTCCCAGCAGATCGAGAAGGCCTACCAGGCCGCAGGGTTCAAGACCAACCCGATCGGTGTGACCGGTAGCCCCTACGACACCTGGACCAACCCGGACGACAAGATCAACAAGTCGCTGAACATCCGCGGTGTGGCCTGGTGCTCCGACTGGCCGTCCGGCCTCACCTTCATCCCGCCGCTGTTCCAGAGCAACCAGCTCTACAACACCGGGTACTTCTCCGAGAAGTCGGTCGACGACAGGATCAACCAGATCCCGACCATGCCGCTGGGCCAGCAGGCCGCTGCCTGGGGCGACCTCGACAAGATGATCGAGACGAAGTACTACCCGGCCGTCAACACGGGCTACCTGAACGTGCTGATGACCTACGGGAGCAAGATCGGCAACTTCCAGAATGACCCGAACTACGGTGCGCCCAACTACCGGGACATCTACGTGAAGAAGTGATCGGACCACCCGACAGGGTGAGCTGAACCGACCGAGTCTGTCGGGTGGGACCCCACCGGGTCCCACCCGACAGACACGCACACAGGCCCCACAGGCTCATACACGGCCCGACAGGCTCGTACACAGAAAAGAAGGGCGCGATGTTCGCCTACATCGTCAAGCGGCTGATCTCCGGCGCCGTCGTGGTAGTCCTCATCTCGATGGGCGTCTTCGCGCTGTTCTGGTTCGGGCCCCGCAACCCGGCGCTCCCGCTGTGCAACATCGACACCAGCAACCGCTGCCGCCCCGCCATCCTGCAGGCCTACGAGCACAACATGGGTTTCGACGACAGCGTCGTCCACCAGTACGGACTGTGGGCCAAGGGCGTGGTCGTCGGCCGCTCCATGGCGCTCGGCACCGAGTCCCACAAGTGCCCGGCCCCGTGCCTGGGCATCGACTACCGCACCAAGCTGCCCGTCTGGAAGGAGCTGACCACCAAGTTCCCGGCGACCCTCAGCCTCGCGCTCGGCGCTTCACTGATGTACCTCGTGCTCGGTGTCGGTGTCGGCGTCCTCGCGGCCCGAAGACGCGGGACTTGGATCGACAAGTCGCTCGTGACCGGCTCACTGCTGCTCAGCTCGATCCCCTTCTACCTCGTCGCGCTGCTGGCAAGCCTGTGGTTCACGATCTCGCTGGGTCTCTTCCCCAGCACCGGTTACCACCCGATCACGCACAACCCGGCCAAGTGGTTCGCCGGTCTGATCCTGCCCTGGCTGGTGCTCGGCATCTGGGGTTCGACCTCCTACACCCGGTTCTCCCGCGGATCGATGGTGGAGAGCCTGGGCGAGGACTACATCCGCACCGCGAAGGCGAAGGGCCTGCCGGCCCGCAAGGTCGTCTTCAAGCACGCCCTCCGAGCGGCGATGGTCCCGGTGGTGACCATCTTCGGCCTCGACTTCGCCACCTTGCTGGCAGGTACGATCTTCGCCGAACGCATCTTCGGCATCGAGGGCATCGGGAAGTGGGGGCTCGACGCGGTGACGGTGAAGAACCTGCCAGTGGTCTCCACCACCGTGCTGGTGGCCTCGGTCGCCGTGGTGGCCTCCAACCTCCTCGTCGACCTCATCTACAGCGTCCTGGACCCCCGAGTGAGGCTCACGTGACCACGACCGCGTCCACCACACCCGCGGGGACCCCGGAGCCGTCCGCGGAAGGCCTCGGGGCCGGCGAGCCGCTTCTCGCAGTCGAGGACCTCACCGTGCGGTTCCCCACCTATGACGGCCTGGTGCAGGCCGTGACCGGGCTGAGCTACCGGCTCGAGCAGGGCAGCACCCTCGGCATCGTCGGCGAGTCCGGCTCCGGCAAGAGCGTCTCGTCGATGGCGGTGCTCGGCCTGCACGACGCGAAGCGCACCCAGATGAGCGGCTCCATCCGGCTCGCCGGCAAGGAGATCGTCGGCATGTCGGAGAGCCGATTGATGCGGATCCGCGGCAAGGAGGCCGCGATGATCTTCCAGGACCCGCTCAGCGCGCTGCATCCCTTCTTCACGGTCGGCAAGCAGCTGGCCGAGGCCTACCTCGTGCACAACCACGTCTCGCGCAAGGTCGCCCGCAAGCGCGCGGTCGAGATGCTCGACCGGGTCGGCATCCCGCAGGCGAAGAACCGCGTCGACGACTACCCGCACCAGTTCTCCGGCGGCATGCGCCAGCGCGTGATGATCGCCATGGCTCTGATCAACGACCCCAGACTGCTCATCGCCGATGAGCCCACCACGGCGCTCGACGTGACCGTCCAGGCGCAGATCCTCGACCTGCTGCAGGAGCTCCAGCGCGACTTCAACTCGGCGATCGTGATCATCACCCACGACCTCGGCGTCGTCGCCGAGATGGCCGACGACGTGCTGGTGATGTATGCCGGCCGGTGCGTGGAGTACGGCCCCTGCAAGGAGATCCTCACCCACCCCGAGATGCCCTACACGTGGGGCCTGCTGTCGAGCGTCCCGGACATCAGCGCCGCGGCCGACGCGCGGCTGATCCCGATCCGCGGCAACCCGCCCAGCCTGCTCAACCCCCCGACCGGATGCCCTTTCCACCCGCGCTGCGACCACACCGACAAGGTGCCCGGCGACCTCTGCGCGACCCAGCTCCCGGAGCTCAGCGCCGCCAGCACCGGCGGGGTGCACATCAAGCGCTGCCACCTGGCCAACCCGGAGGAGATCTACTTCACCGAGATCCTTCCCGAGATCGCTCCGGACCTCGCCGAGGAGCTCTCCGGCACCACCGGCGCCGAAGAGGGGGGCACGAGCCGATGACCGAGACCGTCTCTGACAGCGCCGCGAAGACGCAGGGGGCCGCCGGCAAACCCGAGCACATCCTCGAGGTGACCAACCTGCGCAAGTACTTCCCGGTGAAGTCCTCCGGTCTGATCCGGCGCACCGTCGGCCACGTCCAGGCCGTCGACGGGGTGTCGTTCGCGGTCCCACGAGGCCAGACCCTGGGCCTGGTGGGGGAGTCCGGCTGCGGGAAGTCGACCACCGGCCGGCTGGTGACCAGGCTCTACGACCCGACCTCCGGTTCGATGAGGTTCGAGGGTCGCGAGATCGGCGGGCTCAACCGGCGGCAGATGATGCCGTTCCGCCAGGAGATCCAGATGATCTTCCAGGATCCCTACTCCTCGCTGAACCCACGGCACACCGTCGGCACGATCGTCGGCACCCCCATGCGGGTGCACAAATCGGTCCCGAAGGACAAGGTGCTGCCCCGGGTGCGCGAGCTCCTGGCCCTGGTCGGGCTCAACCCCGAGCACTACAACCGCTACCCCAACGAGTTCTCCGGCGGGCAGCGGCAGCGCATCGGGATTGCCCGGGCGCTGTCCCTGGCGCCCAAGCTGCTGGTCGCCGACGAGCCGGTCTCAGCGCTGGACGTCTCCATCCAGGCCCAGGTCGTCAACCTGCTGGAGGACCTGCAGAAGGAGATGGACATCTCCTTCCTCTTCATCGCCCACGACCTTGCGGTGATCCGGCACTTCTGCCCGGAGATCGCGGTGATGTACCTCGGCAAGATCGTGGAGATCGGCGAGCGCGAGACCGTCTACAACCATCCGCACCACCCCTACACGCAGGCGCTGATCTCCGCGGCACCCGACGTGAAGCAGGCCGCGATCGGGGGCCGTCGGGAACGGATCCGGCTCGAGGGCGACGTGCCCAGCCCGATCAATCCCCCCTCGGGCTGCCGGTTCCGCACCCGGTGCTCCCTGGCCCAGGACATCTGCGCCAAGGTGGAGCCGCCGTTGCTGCAGATCGGGCCGAAGCACAAGGTGGCCTGCCACTTCGCCGGCGAGCTCGGCCACCACCCGAGCCAGCCGGTGACGATGGAGCTGCTCGGCATCGACGCCCAGGGCTCACCGGTGCCGGGAAAGCAGGCAACCGACGTCGGCAACGAGCCGGGTTACGACAGCACCTGGTACGACGTGCGGACCGGCCGACCGGCCGGCGCGTGACGGCAGCGGCGCGGGCTGCGCAGCCGGTCGTCAACCCGGTCGCCAACCCGGTCGTGGGACCGCCCTCCTAGGCTGACGGGGTGGAGGACGCACTCTTCGACACCCCGGCGCGGGCGGCGCCGCCGGCGCAAGGCGGCGGTTCGCTCGCCGGCGCATCGTCTGTTCGGAGATCGGCGCCTCTGGCCGTGCGGATGCGCCCGCGCACGCTCGACGAGCTCGTGGGGCAGCAGCACCTGCTCACCCAGGGGTCGCCCCTGCGCCGCCTGGTCGAGGGCGACCAGCCGATGTCGTTGCTGCTCTGGGGCCCGCCCGGGACCGGCAAGACCACCATCGCCTCGATCGTCTCGCACCAGACCGATCGCGTCTTCGTCGAGGTCTCCGCGGTCGCGGCGGGGGTCAAGGAGGTCCGCGCGGCCATCGACGCTGCCCGGGCCCGGCTGGTCGCGACCGGTCAGGAGACGGTGCTGTTCGTCGACGAGGTGCACCGCTTCACCAAGGCCCAGCAGGACACCCTGCTGCCGGGGGTTGAGAACCGCTGGGTCACGCTGGTCGCGGCCACCACCGAGAACCCCTTCTTCAGCGTCATCTCCCCGCTGCTGTCGCGCTCGCTGCTGCTGACGCTGGAGCCACTCACCGACGACGACGTGCGAGGAGTACTCCGGGCCGCACTGGCCGACCCGCGGGGACTAGACGGGGCAGTCGAGATCGACGAGGACGCGCTCGACCATCTCGTCCGGCTCGCCGGTGGCGATGCCCGCCGATCGCTGACCTACCTGGAGGCCGCCGCAGGGGCCGCGATGGCCTCGACCGGGCAGACCGGCGGCCCGACCAGGAGCCCCCGGGACGGGAAGATCCGGATCGACCTGGCCACCACAGAGGTGGCGGTCGACCGCGCCGCGGTGCGCTACGACCGCCAGGGCGACCAGCACTACGACGTCATCAGTGCCTTCATCAAGTCGATCCGCGGCTCCGACGCCGACGCGGCGCTGCACTACCTGGCCCGGATGGTCGAGGCGGGGGAGGACCCGCGGTTCATCGCCCGGCGACTGGTCATCCTCGCCAGCGAGGACATCGGCCTGGCCGATCCCACGGCCCTGACCACGGCGGTTGCTGCGGCGCAGGCGGTGCAGCTGATTGGACTGCCCGAGGCCCGGCTGAACCTCGCCCAGGCGACGATCGCGCTCGCGGTCGCCCCCAAGTCCAACGCGGTGATCCGGGCGATCGACGCGGCTGCCGCCGACGTCGCGTCGGGGAAGATCGGTCCGGTGCCGGCGCACCTGCGCGACAGTCACTACGGCGGGTCGAAGAAGCTGGGCCACGGGAAGGGCTACCGCTATGCCCACGACGAGGCCTATGGGGTCGCCGAGCAGCAGTACGCTCCCGACGTCGTCGCCGACGCGGCGTACTACCAGCCCACCTCCCTCGGGGCCGAGGCGGCCGTGCGGGAGCGGTGGGAGCGGATCCGGCGCATCGTGCGGGGCGGGTAGGGTCACCCCCCATGGGAGCCGTCGAGATCGCCTCGCTGTGTGCCGCCCTCGCGGTGGTGGTCGCGGTGGCGGTGACGCTCCTCCTCGTGCTGCTCGGCCGCGACCGGCGGATGCGCGCACAGCTCGACGCCGCACTGGTCGACTCCCGCGCCGAGGCCGCCGAGCTGCGTGACCGGCTCGCGGCGCTGGAGCGGGACAAGCAGCGATCGCCCCGCGGCCTCGCCGTACCCGCCGAGTTCCTGATCACCGACGCGGGCCTCGACCACCCGGGGGCCAAGCGGACCGGTGTGCCTGACCGGCTGGTGCTCAGCGCCACCGTCGGGGAACCGGTGGTGCGCGCGATGGCGTTCGTCCACGGGGTCCGCCGGGCACTGTCGGCCGAGTCGCGCAACCGGATCCGGTTCGCCATGCGCCAGGAGGTGCGCCGCTCCCGTCGACGCCGGCGCCGGGAGATGAAACAGGCCTGGCGGCAGCTGCAGGTCGAGCGAGCCTCCGGGGACGACAGCGCCCTGGGGCAGGCCAGGGACACCGCATGAACCGCACCGTCTGGTTCCTCGCGGGCGCCGGAGCCGGTGTCTACGCGGTGGTCCGGGCCCGGCGTGCGGCCGAGGCGTTCACCCCTGAGGGGTTCGGCGACCGGTTGGCCGCCCTGGAGACCGGTGCCCACCTGTTCGGCGCGGAGGTGCGCACCGGCATGGCCGAGAAGGAAACCGAGTTGCGCCGGCGGCTGGGGCTGGCGCTTGATGGAGAACCCCACCGGCACGTCGAGAGGGAACTGGAGCAGTGATGGACACCGCGGAGATCCGCAGACGCTTCCTCGCGCACTTCGAGCAGGCTGACCACCACGTCGTGCCGTCCGCGTCATTGCTGCTGGAGGACCCGACCCTGCTCTTCGTCAACGCCGGGATGGTGCCCTTCAAGCCCTACTTCCTCGGTCGGGAGACGCCGCCCTACCGGCGCGCCACCAGCATCCAGAAGTGCATCCGTACCCCCGACATCGAGGACGTCGGCAAGACCACCAGGCACGGCACCTTCTTCGAGATGTGCGGCAACTTCTCCTTCGGGGACTACTTCAAGGAGGGCGCGATCGAGCTGGCTTGGGACCTGGTCACCAAGCCACAGGGCGACGGCGGCTGGGGCCTCGAGGAGAGCCGTCTCTACCCGTCGATCCTGGCCGGTGACGACGAGGCGCTGACCCTGTGGAAGAAGGTCACCGGGCTGCCCGACGAGCGGATCGTGCGCCTGGGGAAGAAGGAGAACTACTGGTCGATGGGCGTGCCGGGCCCCGGCGGGCCGTGCTCGGAGATCCTCTACGACCGCGGCCCGGAGTACGGTCCCGAGGCGGACTTCCCGAGCATGGGGCTGGACATGCCGACTGCGCTCGAGGACCGCTACCTGGAGTTCTGGAACCTGGTCTTCATGCAGGACGACCTCTCCGCTGTGCGCAGCAAGGCCGACTTCGACATCGCCGGCTCGCTGCCGCAGAAGAACATCGACACGGGCATGGGCCTCGAGCGGATTGCCCTGCTGCTGCAGGGCAAGGACAACATGTATGAGATCGACGTGATGTTCCCGGTGATCGAGAAGGCCGAGCAGCTCACCGGTCGGCGTTACGGCGCCGGTGGTCCACAGGGCCACGAGGACGACGTCAGGTTCCGCGTCGTGGCCGACCATGTGCGGTCGTCGATGATGCTGATCAACGACGGAGTGACGCCGGGCAACGAGTCCCGCGGCTACGTCCTGCGGCGGCTGCTGCGGAGGGCAGTGCGCTCGATGCGCCTGCTCGGCTACGAGGACAAGGCGCTGCCCGAGCTGATGCCGGTCAGCCGCGACCGGATGGGCGAGACCTACACCGGCCTGCACCGCAACTGGGAGCGGATCTCGGCGGTCGCCTATGCCGAGGAGGACGCCTTCCGGCAGACCCTGCGGGCGGGCAGCCAGATCTTCGACCTGGCCGCCGGCGAGGTGAAGCAGTCCGGCGGCACGGTGCTGCCCGGCGAGCGCGCGTTCGCGCTGCACGACACCTATGGCTTCCCCATCGATCTCACCCTGGAGATGGCCGCCGAGCAGGGCCTGCACGTGGACGAGGAGGGCTTCCGCCGGCTGATGGGCGAGCAGCGGGATCGCGCCAAGGCCGACGCGCGCGCCAAGAAGGGCCAGCACGCGGCGGCAGGCGCCTACCGCGAGGTCGCCGACGCCATCGGCGAGCCGGTGCGGTTCTGCGGCTACGACGAGGTGGTCACCGAAGGCACCGTGCGCGGGATCGTCCTGGGCGGCGCGGTCAGCCAGGCGGCCGGGGAGGGCAGCGAGGTCGAGCTCGTCCTGGACCGCACCCCGTTCTATGCGGAGGGCGGCGGGCAGCTCGCCGACCAGGGCGTGATCGAGCTGCACGACGGCGCCCGGGTCGAGGTGTACGACGTGCAGTCACCCGTCACCGGCCTGGTGGTGCACAAGGCGAAGGTGCTCGCGGGGGAGGTCCGGCTCGGCGCCCAGGCCCAGGCGCGGGTCGACGTCGAACGGCGTAGGTCGATCTCCCGCTCGCACACCGCGACCCACATGGTGCACAAGGCATTCCGCGAGGCGCTCGGCGAGACCGCCACGCAAGCGGGCTCGGAGAACTCGCCGGGTCGGTTCCGCTTCGACTTCTCGGCCACCGGCGCGGTGCCGGCCTCGGCGATGACCGACGTGGAGGCCCGCGTCAACGACCTCGTGCTGGCCGATCTCTCCGTGCACGCGGAGCTGATGAGCCAGGACGAGGCCGTGCGGAGCGGGGCGATGGCGCTCTTCGGCGAGAAGTACGGCGACACGGTGCGCGTGATCTCCGTCGGCGAATGGGCCCGCGAGCTGTGCGGTGGCACCCACGCCCTGCGCTCGGGCCAGCTCGGGGTGGTCAAGCTGCTCGGTGAGTCCTCGATCGGCTCCGGCGTGCGGCGCGTCGAGGCGCTCGTCGGTGGCGACGCCTACCGGTTCCTGGCTCGCGAGCACGTCCTGGTCGCCCAGCTCAGCGACGTGCTCAAGGTGCGGCCGGAGCAGCTGCCCGAGCGGGTCGCGGAGATCGTCGACCGGCTCCGCACCGCGGAGAAGGACATCGAGAAGGTCCGGCTGCAGCAGCTGCTCGCCTCCGCTGCCGAGATGGCCGCCGGGGCCGAGGACGTCGGCGGCACCAGCTTCGTGGCGCAGGTCGTCGAGGGGGCCGCCGGTGGCGAAGCCCGCAGCCTCGCGCTCGACGTCCGCGGGCGACTGCCCGGTGACCGGCCCGCGGTGGTGGTGATGGTCGGCGCCCGCGGCGGCAAGCCGTCGGTCGTGGTGGCAGTCAACGACGCTGCCCGCGACCGGGGCATCTCCGCCAACGCGCTGGTGCGGGCCGCGTCGGGGGCCCTCGGCGGGTCCGGTGGCGGCAAGGACGACCTCGCCCAGGGCGGGGGCGCCGACGTGGGCCGGGCGGGTGAGGCGGTCGCCGCCGTCCGCCGCGAGCTCGACGCGCGTTGAGGCGCCCCGCGGATGGGAGCTCGCGTGATGGAGACCGGCGTACGCCTTGCCCTCGATCCCGGTGACGCCCGGATCGGGGTGGCCAGCAGCGACCCGTCCGGAGTCCTCGCGACCCCTGTGGAGACCGTCCAGCGCGGACCGGGTGACCTCGACCGGCTGGCCGCGCTGGTCGACGAGCGGCACGCGACGGTGGTCTACGTCGGGCTGCCGCGCTCGCTGTCGGGCGGCGAAGGGCCGGCCGCAACCAGGGTCCGCGCCTTCGCCGCCACCCTGGCCGTGCGCGTGTCGCCGGTGCCAGTGCGGCTCTATGACGAGAGACTCAGCACCGTGACGGCGGAGGCGGTGCTGCGTCAGCAGGGCCGCAAGGGACGCAAGCGCCGCGCAGTGGTCGACCAGGCTGCCGCGGTGGTCATCCTGCAGGCGGTGCTCGAGGCCGAGCGGAGTACCGGCTCGGCTCCGGGGGAACCCGTGACGGTCCCGACGACGACCCCGAGTGGAACGGAACCCCAGTGAGCGACTTCGGCCTGAGCTTCTCTGAGGAGCATCCCGGCGGGGACGACCACGCCGAAGGGCCCGACGAGCGCCACGGCCTCGCCGACCGGGTCGTCGGTGGTGCGCCTCTGGACGCCTCGCACGACGAACGACGCAGTCCTCGGGGGCCGCGCCGCCCGCGTCGGCACGGCTGCATCGCCGCAGTCGTGGCCCTGGTGGTGCTCGGCGTGGCTGCCTGGTTCGGCGGCACCTGGGCGGTCGGCCAGCTGCGCGACCGGCTCAGCGGTCCGCCCGACTACGCCGGACCCGGGACCGGTGCGCTGGTGTTCCAGGTCAAGCAGGGTGAGACGGCCGCCGACATGGCGCAGAGCCTGACCAGGCTCGGCGTGGTGAAGAGCCCTCAGGCGTTCACCGAAGCGGCCGACAAGGACCCGAAGTCCCGCGCGATCCAGGTCGGCTTCTACCGGTTGCAGAAGCACATGCCGGCCCGTGACGCGCTGGCCGTGCTCGTCGATCCGAACAACCTGATCCAGAGCCTGGTCACGATTCCCGAGGGCGCGCGCGTGCGCGACATCGTCACGGACGTCGTCAAGCACACCGATCTGACGAAGGCCCAGCTGGCCCGCGCGTTGAAGCACCCGGCGAAGCTGGGGCTTCCGGCCTTCACCCACGGCAACCCGGAGGGCTACCTCTTCCCGGCGACCTACTCGGTCGTCCCCGGGGAGAGCGCCAGCACGCTGCTGAGGCAGATGGTGGCCAAGAGTCGTTCGGTGAGCACCGAGCTCGGGGTCGCCCAAGGCGCCAGGAAGCTCGGCCTGTCGGCGGAGCAGGTGATCACCGTGGCCAGCATCCTTCAGTACGAAGCCAATCGGGAGCAGGACTATCCCAAGGTGGCGCGGGTGATCTACAACCGTCTCCACCGGGGAATGGCGCTGCAGCTGGACTCCACGGTGTCCTACGTCAGCGGTCGCTCGGGCGACGTGTGGACCACGGCCGCCGAGCGAGCCAACGACTCCGCCTACAACACCTACAAGCACACCGGCCTGCCGCCCGGACCGATCGGTTCGCCGGGCGAGGCCACCATCAAGGCGGCGCTGCACCCGGCACACGGGCCCTGGCTCTACTTCGTGCCGGACTTCAAGAACGGCACCACGCACTTCTCCACGACCCTGGCCGAGCACGAGAAGTGGGTCCGGAAGGCCCAGGAGTTCTGCCGGCAGAGCCCGAAGTGCTGACTGGGTCCTCATGAGCGCCGGCCGGCCGCGCTGCGCCGTCCTCGGCAAGCCGATCGCGCACTCGCTGTCGCCGGTGCTGCACCGGGCTGCCTATGCAGAGCTCGGCCTGGACTGGGCCTACGACGCGGTCGAGGTCGACGAGGCGGGGCTGGCCGGTTTCCTCGGCGGGCTCGACGACGCCTGGCGGGGACTCTCGCTCACGATGCCGCTGAAGCGACGGGTCCTGGAGCTGCTCTCGCCGACCGACGAGGTCGACCGGTGGGCGCGCCTCGCGGGCGCGGCGAACACGCTGGTCCTCGGCCCGCACCGGTTGGCGGCAAACACCGACGTTCCGGGCGCCGTGGCAGCGCTCCGGCGGGTCGGTCCCCTCCACCATGCGGCGGTGCTCGGCGGCGGGGCGACGGCGGCCTCGGTCGTGCTCGCGCTCGCCGAGCTGGGGTGTACTGCGACCACCGTGCTGGCCCGCTCGCCCGAACGTGCCGGGCATGCGGCGGAGGCCGCTCGTCGGCACCCCTCCGGGATGCGCGTCACGGTCGCAGCCCAGGGCGACGCCGATCCCGTTCCGGCGGACCCGGCAGTCGACCTCCTGGTGTCCACCATCCCCGCGTCGGCGCAGACGCCCTCGCTGGTTGCCGCATGGGCCGACGTGCCGGCCGTCTTCGAGGTCGTCTACGACCCGTGGCCGACGCCCTTGGCAGCGGCTGCGCTCGCGTCCGGGCGGGTGCTGGTCGGCGGCCTGGACCTGCTGGTGGAGCAGGCCGCCCTCCAGGTGGCGTTGATGACCGGCGTCGTCGACGTGCCGATCGAGGTGATGCGCCAAGGGGGAGAGCTGGCGCTGGCTGCCCGGCGCTGACGTAGCAGCCGTCGACGCGCTCGGGCCACGAGGCCCAACTCGACGGGCCACGAGGGCGAAGTGAACCGATTGTGGAGGATGACAGCCGGAGGGGCGGGTGATCACCTAATCTCGGCTCCATGGACTGGTTCGCGCACGGGCATCCCCTGGCGGCGCTGATCTGCCTCGTGGCGTGCGGAGTGCTCGGCTGGTTCGTGCCCCACCTCATCGCCCGGATCCCGGAGCCCGGCCCGGAGCCCAACCCGGAGCCCGACCCGGATGCGGAGCTTCGGCCCCATCCCGACGCGGACATGGACGTGACGGTCACCGACGCGACCGCCGCGCCGCTCGCGGGCGCCGGTGGGCGCTTGAAGGTGCCCTACGTCGAGATCGCCAGGTCGCCGGGGCTCGGCGTCCGGGCGGGCATCACCTCGGCCCTGGTGGGCGCCCTGCTCGGCGCCAGCGTCGGGCTGGACTGGATCCTGCCGTGCCTGATCTTCCTGACCCCGGTCGGTGTCGCCCTGGCTGTGGTCGACTGGCGAACGATGCTGCTGCCGACGAGGGTGATAGCCCCGTCGTACGCCGTGGTCATCGCGTTGCTGCTGGTTGCCGCCGGTGTCCAGACCGACGCCGACGCACTGCTGCACTCGGTGATCGGTTGGGCGGTGGCGGGCGGCCTCTTCTGGCTGCTCTGGTTCATCTACCCCAAGGGGATGGGCTACGGCGACGTGCGGCTGTCCGGCATCCTGGGCCTGGCGCTGGGCTACCTCGGCTGGGCCGAGCTGCTGGTCGGTGTCTACGCGGCGTTCCTCATCGGCGGCTTCGGGGGCCTGCTGCTCTCCCGGCTCAGGCTGGTGCAGCGCAAGCGCTTCCCGTTCGGCCCGTTCATGCTCGTCGGCGCGGTCGTCGGCGTGGCGTTCGGGCCGGCGGTCGTGGCAGGTCTCGGCTACTGACGCCGGAGCGGTCCGGCCGGTCCCGCGTGAAACACTGACGCCATGCTGCGCTGGCTGACTGCCGGGGAGTCCCACGGTCCCTCGCTCGTCGCGATCATCGAGGGCCTGCCGGCGCACGTCCGGGTGACCTCGGCGGATGTGGCGGACGCGCTGGCGCGTCGTCGGCTCGGCCACGGCCGGGGCGCCCGGATGAAGTTCGAGCAGGACGAGGTACGCATCGTCGGCGGCGTCCGGCACGGCGAGACCATCGGCGGGCCCGTCGCGATCGAGATCGGCAACACCGAGTGGCCCAAGTGGGAGAAGGTGATGTCTGCCGACCCGGTGGACCCCGCCGAGCTGGAGGCACTGGCCCGCAATGCCCCGCTGACGCGCCCGCGCCCGGGCCACGCCGACCTCGTCGGCATGCAGAAGTACGCCTTCGACGAGGCCCGCCCCGTCCTCGAGCGCGCCTCCGCCCGCGAGACCGCGGCCCGGGTCGCCCTCGGCCGGGTCGCCGCCAACTTCCTCGAGCAGGCCACCGGCGCGCGGATCGTCTCGCACGTCGTCGAGCTCGGCGGAGTGCCCGCACCGGCCGGCGTCGTGCCGGGCCCCGACGACGTCGTCCGGCTCGACGAGGACCCGGTGCGCTGCCTCGACCCGGACGCCGGCAAGCTGATGGTCGAGCGGATCGACCAGGCCCACCAAGACGGCGACACGCTGGGCGGCGTGGTCGAGGTCGTCGTGCACGGCCTGCCCCCCGGCCTCGGCTCGCACGTGCACTGGGACCGCCGGCTCGACTCGCGCCTCGCGGGTGCGCTGATGGGCATCCAGGCGATCAAGGGCGTCGAGGTCGGCGACGGGTTCGCGCTCGCGGCCACCCCGGGCTCGCAGGCCCACGACGAGATCTTGCCGGGGCCCGAGCGGGTACGACGAGCGTCCGGGCGGTCCGGCGGCACCGAGGGGGGGATGTCCACCGGCGAGCTGCTCCGGGTGCGTGCCGCGATGAAGCCGATCGCCACCGTCCCGCGGGCGCTCCGCACGGTCGACGTGGCCACCGGCGAGGCGGCCGTCGCCCACCACCAGCGCTCCGACGTCTGCGCGGTCCCGGCCGCGGGGATCGTCGCGGAGGCGATGGTGGCGCTGGTGCTCGCCGAGGCGGTGCTGGAGAAGTTCGGTGGCGACGCGGTGAGCGAGACCCGGCGCAACGTCGAGGGCTACCTGGACACGCTGAGGTTCAGGTGACGGCACCACGGGTGGTGCTGGTCGGGCCGATGGGGGCCGGCAAGTCGACCGTCGCAGCGCTGCTGGCCGAGGCGTGGGGCGTGCCGGTCCGGGACACCGACCAGGACGTGGAGGCTGCGGAGGGCCGGTCGGTCTCCGACATCTTCGTCGACGACGGGGAGGAGCACTTCCGGGCCCTCGAGCGCGACGCGGTGAGCGTTGCGCTGGCCAGCCACGCCGGCGTGCTCGCCCTCGGGGGCGGGGCGGTGCTCGACGAGGGCACCCGCGCCGCGCTGGCCGGACACACGGTCGCCTTCCTCCGGGTCGGGCTCTCCGACGCGGTCAAGCGGGTCGGTCTGGGCGGCGCGCGCCCGCTGCTCCTGGGCAACGTCCGCGGCACCCTGAAGAAGCTGCTCGACCAACGCACCCCCGTCTACGAGTCGGTGGCCACCTTCGCCGTGGACACCGACGGCCGCAGCCCGGAGGAGGTCGCCGACGAGGTCCGGCGGCGGGTCGAGGAGATCGAGTGACGACGATCCGCGTCGCCGGCCCGGCGCCCTACGACGTCGTCGTCGGCGATGCCGTGCTCGGCCAGGTGCGCCGGCTGCTGCCCGGCGGCGTCCAGCGGGTCGCGCTTTGCCGGCCGGAGGGCCTGCCCGGACCCGCTGCCCGCGTTGCCGGGGAGCTGGGGGGGCTCGAGGTGCTCGACCTGGCCCTGCCCGCCGGTGAGGGGGCCAAGACGGCGGCGGTGGCCGCCGGCTGCTGGGAGCGGCTCGGCGAGGCCGGCTTCACCCGCTCGGACGCAGTCGTCACCGTGGGGGGCGGCGCGACCACCGACCTCGGCGGCTTCGTGGCCGCCACCTGGCTGCGTGGCGTCCCGGTCGTGCACGTGCCCACGACACTGCTCGGCATGGTCGACGCGGCTGTCGGTGGCAAGACCGGGATCAACACCGGTGCCGGCAAGAACCTGGTCGGCTCCTTCCACGAGCCCGCCGGCGTGCTGTGTGACCTCTCCCTACTGGAGTCGCTGCCGGCCGCCGAGCTGGTCAGCGGCCTCGGGGAGGTGGTCAAGTGCGGCTTCATCGCCGACCCGCAGATCCTGCGGCTGGTGGACGGCGACCCGGCCGGGGCGCGGGACCCGGCGTCAGCGGTGCTGGTCGAGCTCGTCGAGCGGGCGATCCGCGTCAAGGCGGAGGTGGTCGCCGCAGACCTGCGCGAGACCGCCGCCACCGCGGCCGGCGCGTCGGGCCACCCCGGTCGTGAGGTCCTCAACTACGGCCACACGATGGCGCACGCGATCGAGCGGGCCACGTCCTACTCCGTGCGCCACGGTGAGGCCGTGGCGATCGGAATGGTCTACGTCGCCGAGCTGGCCCGGCTGGCCGGCCGGCTCGACGAGCAGACCGCCGCGCGGCACGCGAGCACCCTTGCCCGCGTCGGATTGCCGACGAGGTTCGACCGAGCGCCGTACGAAGAGCTCCTCGCGACCATGCGCGTGGACAAGAAGGCCCGCGGCTCGCAGCTGCGGTTCGTGGTGCTCGACGGGCTGGCTCGGCCGGGCATCCTGGCCGGACCCGATGAAGCCTGGCTGCGTCAGGCGTACGACGTGATGGCGGGGGGTCCTCGATGACGCGGCACGTGCTGGTGCTCAACGGCCCGAACCTCGGCCGGCTCGGGCGGCGCGAGCCGGCGGTCTACGGCTACACCACGCACGCCGAGCTCGCCGGGTTGTGCGTCGGCTGGGGTCGTGACCTCGGTCTCGACGTCGAGGTCCGGCAGACCAACCACGAGGGTGAGCTGCTCGACTGGCTCAACGGCGCGGCCGACGAAGCGCAGCCGGTCGTGCTCAACGCCGCCGCGTGGTCCCACTACTCCTGGGCGGTCTTCGACGCCTGCGCGCAGCTGGTCGCACCGCTGGTGGAGGTGCACATCTCGGACCCGGCGTCCCGGCCCGAGGAGTTCCGCCACCATTCGGTGGTCACCCCTCACGCCGCGGCGGTGGTCGTCGGGCAGGGGATCGACGGCTACCGGCAGGCGCTCGAGGTCATCGCCGGGCTCGACTCCGGGCTCGAGCCCCCGAAGCCCCCGGATCTGTAAGGTCGATTCCCGTGGGGTGAGGTGGACTTGGGTGCCGGCCGTGACATGCTGGAGGCATGGTTGCCACGGTGAGAGCCACGTGCGCACGGTGCGGGACGGTCGAGCTGCCGATCGAGGACGGCAGGCTGACCATCCCGACCGGCGCCGGTGAGACGCGGGCCCGTTTCGAGTTCGCGTGCCCAAGCTGTGCCGAAGCCCGGGAGCAGGAGCTCGGCGAGCGGGCGACGATACTGCTGATGGATGCCGGCGTCCCGGTCGGCGCGGCCGCCGGGCAGTTCGCCCTCCCTTCTCGTCCCGACGACAAGCGCTGACGAGTCCGGCTCACACGCCTCGGTGACGACCCGGCGGCGTCCGCGCCCGGCGGAACAGCACGAGGCAGCCCAGCGCGGTGGCGACGGCCAGCACCGCGCCCGCCCTGCTCCCGGTCCAGCCCTGGCCGCCCAGCGACGGACCTTGGTGCGCCGACCGGTCAGCGGTGCCAAGCGTCGCCGCGGGCCTGGCCTCGCCCGGCCTGAGGTAGGCGTGCAGCGCGTCGAGCTCCTGGGCCCCGTAGCGCTGGCCCGGCTCGATGTAGGTGTTCTCCGACCACTCGTTCCAGCTGATCACGCCGACGGCGTCCGGGTTGCTCGCGAAGGCGTCCTGCAGGCTCTGGACCAGCGTGTGGCCGCCGGCGCGGGCCACGACCCGGTGGTGGTGCAGCGGCCGGCCGTCGAAGCCGGCAGTCGCCGGGGCGAGCCAGATGCCGTGGTGCCGGTGCACTGCGGCGCTGAGGGCGTCGAGCCGGTCGCGTGTGTAGGACGTCCCCGGGTGCGCCGAGGACCAGTAGTAGGCGTCACCGTCCACGACGCCGGCGACCCGGTCGTAGTCCTGGGCGCTCTTCGCCGACGCCAACAGGTAGGCGCGCTGTCCCAGGGACCGGCGCACGGAGCGGATCGCGGAGACGGAGAGCTGGTCGGTGCCGGTCCAGATGATCACCGGTCGGCCGAAGTAGCGCGAACGCAGCTGGTGTCCCCATCTGTCGACCAACGTCACCAGGTCGGAGCGCACCACCGCCAGGGGCAGTGGATGCCGCTGGAAGTCGAGGCCCTCATAGACGACCCCGACGTCGAAGTGCTGCCGTCGCGCGACGTGCAGGAGCAGCTGCAACCTGCTGTCGAGGGTGGGCGTCCCCTTCCACGACGTCAGGAACCCGTCGATGCCGGCGCCGCGAGCGGCCGCGACCTGCTGGGTCAGGACGCGGCGGTCGCTGCTGCTGTAGCGCCCCGCCAGGGGAAAGTCGATCTTCGCCCGCCGCCACGAGCTGTGGTCGAACCACTGGTAGAAGTAGGCGAACACCGGGACGTTCGGGGCGGCGGCCTGCCCTCCGCGGGCCGGGGCAGAGCTACCCACCGGGGTGGCCAACGCCAGCACCGTCACGGCCGCGAGGGCGATGAGGCCGGTGCGGACTGCCGTTCTCACGTCGTCCCCCGCACGGGCCGCCCGACGGAGCGGCGGGCCGCCACGCGGCCGCCGTAGACCAGCCCCGCGCCGACGAGGAGCAGGAAGCCGAGCACGACGCCCACGTCGAGAGCCGTCACCACCCGGAGGTCGGCAACCCCCGCCTGCGAGACCAGCACGCTCGTGCCCTGACCGATCACGGCTGCATCCACCTGGACGTGGTAGAGCCCACGGGCCAGCGCCGGGATGACGGTCGGCGCGCCGGCGCCGACCCGGTAGGCGAGGTGCCTTCCGTCGGGGAGCCGCAGCTGCAGGCCCGAGCTCGTCTGCTGCCCGAACAGCGCGTCGGAGACGGTCACCGACAGTGGGAAGACCGACAACCGGATGCGCCACGGGGAGGCATGCCCCGCCACGAAGTGCTGCTTCCCGCTGAAGACGGCGTTGGCACCGTCCACGACCACGGCCCGGACCGAGTACCCCAGGTGCCGGAGCATCCAGTGCCCGTGCACGTTCCGGGCTGCCAGCGTGGGCAGCCACAAGGGTTGGGGAAGCGCGGACCGCTTGACGGTGAGGATCCGGCCGGCCTGGTCCAGGCGCACGGTCCCGACCCGGGACTGGGGCACGACGCCGCCCTGGAGGTCGAGGAACTCCAGTCGCACGGGCCGGCTCACGCGGAGCGCCAGGAGCAGGCGGCGGTGGTAGGACTCACCAGGGGCGAGGTGGGCGACGTGAAGCAGTCGCACGCGCGCGTGCGGCGCCCACGAAGTGAGCAGCCGGACGCGGCCGGAGACCGCGTTGAGGTCGGCGACCTGGGCAGTGACCCGGCCGTGTGCTCCCGTCGTCACCGACTGGTGCCCGATGGTCACCTGCAGTCCTGGCACTGCAGGAAGGGTCTGGACGCTGACCGTGCCCGCCACCGGGACCAGGCGCACCGTCCACCGCGGGTGCGGACCAGGGTCGAACCGACGACGGTCGGTGGTGACCACAGCGCCGTCGGTGGTGACCACCCGGTCCACCGTCCAGGTCACCGCCTGCGTCTGCAGGACCCCGTGCTGCAGCATCGTCCGCCGCGACATCAGCACGACGTCCGGGTTCAGGTCGGGGTGCACGGTGATGACCTGGCCGGCAAGGGAATGCAGGCGCAGGGAGTGCACGTCACTCGCCGTGACCCCGGTCACCGAGGGGTCGACCGAGAGCCTCACGGCCGAGTCGACCTCCAGCCCGACCTGGAGGTTGCTGACGTGGGGCGTCGTGTGGGGCTGGGGGGAGACCCGGGTCAGCCGCACGGTCGTGCGCGGGTCGACTCGCGTGCTGGCCAGGGTGACGCTTCGGGCGACGTTGTTGATGTCGGTCAGCGCCACCTGGACGTGACCGGCGGCGTCGGTGATCGTCGAGACGCCGCCCACGCGGAGGTGCACGCCGGCCATGGCCGGCGTCACCTGGACCTGGACCACTCCGGCCGAGCCCGACGTGGCGGCCGCGAGCGACACGGGCGCCAGCCCCATCACCGCAGCCAGTGCCACCGCCAGCGTTCCGGCCAGCGTTCCGGCCAGGACCCGGGACAGCGCAACGCGCGGTGTCGCCCCACGGCCCCGGAGCGGTCCGCGCGGCTTGCGGTCCCGCCGGCCCATCATGTGCTCTCCCGGGGTCGGGCACTGCTCCTGCGGGTCACCGCGACGATGCAGCCGAGCCCGGCGGCCAGCGCCGCCAGGTATCCGCCGTAGAGGACCCACGAGTCCGGTTGCGCCACCGGTGGTCGACTGGCTGCCACGTCGATGAGCGCCCCCTGTCTCCCGCCGTGCCGGAAGGAGAAGACCGGCAGCAGCGAGGCGGCGTCGCGGTCCCGCCGGGTGAGTGGCGCAAGGTCCCAGTTCTGCTCGATCAGCCGCAGCACCGCCGCGGCGTCGTACGTCTTGTGGACCACTCGTCCGGGGCGGACGTACGGGCTGAGCAGGACCGTCGGGACCCGGAGCCCCAGCGTCGCGCCGTTCACGGTCGGGGGGCGGACGTGGTCGTACCAGCCGCCGGCCGTGTCGTAGGTCAGCAGGAAGGCCGCGTGCGACCACGCCGGGCTGGCGATCAGCGCATTCGCCACCGCTCGCACCACGGGTTGGTCGGTGACCGGGTTGCGTGGCGGCTGCTCGGTGTGCTGCGTGGTCACCACGAACGTGACGGCGGGCAGGTCGTGGTGGGCCAGGTCGGCGTAGTAGCGCTGGAGCGGCGCCACGTGGGAGCCCAGGCCAGCCCCGCGGAGGAACCGGGCCGTCGCGAGAACCGGAACCCGGGCGACCTGCCCGTCGCGGAGCTCTCCCGGGCCGGCCGTGCGCACCGTGACGCCCGGACGGTAGTCCTCGACGTAGATCCGCCAGGAGACGCCCGCCGCCTGCAGCCGATCGAAGATCAACGGCACGCCACGCCAGCCGTGCGGAGGGACGCCGACCACGTGGCGCGGTGCCCTGGCGGCGACCGCGAAGAGGTCGTTGGCGACCGCGTTGCCGTCGGTGCCGGAGAACCAGTGGTCGAAGAGGGCGCCGCGGTCGGCGAGGTCGCCGAGGACCGGCAGGGTCCGGTCACGGTAGTGGCCCATCACCATGCTGGCGGCGTGCCCGTGGACGTCCTGGGCGCGCACGAAGCCGTCCATCCGGCCGGCGTCGACCGCGGTCCGCTGGGCTGCGGACCCGTCGACGAACGCCACGTGCGGCGACCCGGTGATGGCCCGCGGCCGGGCGCACGAGCGACGCCCGGGCTGGGGGAGGCACACGTGCCCGGGCAGCCCGTCCACGCCGGCGCGCGTGCCGAAGTAGTTGTCGAAGCTGTGCCCCTGCTGGAGCATCACGACGAGGTGCTCGAGCGGGGTGCGCGGGTGCTGTCCGGCTGCCGCGGGCTTCGGGGCCGAGGCCGAGGATGCGGTGCCGGCGCCGACCAGCGCCAGCGCGAGCAGGAGGGCGGTCGCGGCGTGCCGAAGTCCGCTCATCGCGGGGTCACCGCGTAGACGACGACGAGCAGCTTCCCGGAGCCCGTGCGCTCGGTGTGCACCGGGATGCCGTGGAAACGGCGCACCAGGTTCTTGGCGCGCCTCGAGAAGTGCGATGAGCGCGACGCGGAGTAGGTGTCCCACACGATGTACTGGTAGGTGCCGTCGCGCAGGGCCAGGTCGGCGTTGCGGATCGGCGCGTAGGACGGGTTGCGGTGCAGCGGGTTCGGGCTGACCGACAAACCGTCCGCGCGCCGGCCGCCGTAGTACTGCACCAGATTGGCCATCGACGGGCCGATGGTCATGAACTGAGCGTCCGCGGGGGAGTGCCTCGCGACCCAGCGTCCGACCGCGCGGCCCCCGGGCGTGCCTCCGGCTCCGGCCAGGCCCGACGTCGTCGGGTTCACGATGCCGAGCACCGAGGGCACCAGCAGGCTCACGGCGCATCCAGCGGCGAGCGCCAGGGCGACCAGCCGTCGGCGACCGGCGAACCAGCCCAGCCGGACGAGCGCCACCGCCGCGAGCAGGGCGACCACCGGTGCGAGCGCCGCGAGGTAGCTGAAGCCCTTGGTCGGCCAGACCTCGAAGTAGGCCAGCGGCGCCAGGAGCCAGGAGAGCAGCAGCGTCTCGCGCCAGGTCAGCATGTGGCGGAAGGCGACCAGGCCGGCGATCGCGATCAGGAGCGTTCCCACGCCCATGGCGACGCCGACGGTGGTGAAGTAGAACGCGAAGGTGTGGTTGGGTTCTCGGGAGAGCTGCCACAACAAGTAGGACGCCCCGCCGTGTCCACCGCCTGCAACCGCGGTGAGCAGCGGGTACGCCAGCGTCAGGCCGACGGCGACACCGGCGCCGGTGAGGGGATGCCGGAGCGGCCTGGTGATGCGCGTGGTCAGGGCGAGGAAGGCGAAGCAGGAGCCCAGCATGATCACCGCTGGCTCCTTGGTGAGCGTGGCCAGCCCGAGAGCGGCTCCCGCCGCGACCAGCCAGCGGCCGTCGCGGCGCTGGGCTCCCAGCGCGACGAAGAGCAGCGCTGCGGTGACGAAGAAGGCCATCGGTCCGTCGAGCATGATCTGCCGGCTGAGGACCACCTGGTAGGGCATGACGGCGAGCAGCAGGGCGCCGAGGGCCCCCACGAGGGGGTGGTAGAGCACCCTGCCGACGACGTAGGTGAGCACGACGGTTCCCAGCCCGAATGCCGCTGTCACGTACCTCCCGGGCGTGTCCGGCACGCCGTGGGCGTAGAAGGGGGAGATCAGCACCTGCAGCAGCAGCGGATGGGCCCGGACCACAGGGAAGATCGTCGTGAAGTGGGCGTTCCCCGTGAGCGAGGCGGCCTGCGCGGCGTACACCGCCTCGTCGCTGTTGAGCCCCACGGCGCCGAGCCGGACGAACCGCAGCGCCGTGCCGAGCGCGAGGGCGAGGGCCAGCACGGCGGCGCTGGGCGGCACGGTGGCCACGCGCAGGCGCAGGGGGGACCGGCTGGGTGCGGAATCCGGTCGCGACACGACGTGGCGTTCGACTTCGTCATCCAGCAGCGTCACTGTGCCAGCCGATCGGTGGCGACGGCCACGTCGTCGAAGACCACGTCGTAGGTGCGGCCGGTCTGGGTCTCGCCGATCTGCAGCTGTCCCACGGGTGCGGTCCCGACGTCGACGGCGGTGCTGGAGATGTCGTCCACGAGGGAGCCGTCGAGCCAGACCTGGAGCGCACCGGTGGCGGTGCCCGCGCTGCCGTCGTCCGCGATCCGGAGCTGCAGGGTGTGCCAGCCCGGCGCGACGATGGTGGCGCTGCGGGTGTTCTTCGCGCCCGTGTCGTTGTGCACGCCGAGCCGCCCCGAGGTGTCCACGTAGACGTAGCCCAGCGAGGTGCCGCCAGCGGTCCGTAGCCGCAGCAGGTTGACCTGCGCGGCCTGCGACACGATGTCGAAGTGGATCTGGGCATAGGTGTCCGAATAGGTCGACGGCAACGTCTTCTTTGCGTAGGTGGCGCCGTTGGTCGTGTTTCCCTCCGCGGCGTAGCTGCCGCTGTGGACGAGGGTCTGCTCGACACTGAGGCCCCCCGTCCTGTCCCACATCGCCAGGTCACCGCTCTCGAACCCGTCGCTGAAGACGGCGGCTGCCGCCGGCGGGGTGGTGACGCTGATCCCACCACTCTTCGGGGACTCGTTTCCGGCGGCGTCGACGGCGCTGACGGCATAGCCGTAGGTGGTACCCGCCGCCACGCCGTCGTCGGCGTACTGCGTGGTGGCTCCTAGCGCGTCGAGCAAGTTCCCGTCCCGGTAGATCCGGTAGCCGGTGACTCCGCTGGCATCCGTGGCGGGCGACCAGGTCAGGTCGACCTCCTGGCTGGACGCGGCCCGGCCACTCAGACCCTGCGGGGCGGTTGGCGCCGTGGTGTCGATCGTCCAGCTCCGGCTCGCCGGGCTGGTGTCGACCGTGCTGCCGTCAGAGGCTGCCACGGTGAAGGTGTGGTTCCCGTCGCCCAGGTTGGGGTAGGTCACCGGGCTGGTGCACGAGGTGCTGGGGGCACCGTCGATGCTGCACGCGAAGCTGCTCGCGGTGTCGGTCCCGTGGAAGGCGAACGTGGCCGAGGTGTCCGCGGTCGTCCCGGCGGGGCCGCTGTCGATCCAGGTGTCGAGGGGGCCGGCGAAGTCGTAGCTGTTGACGTCGAAGGTGTTCCCCGTGGAGTCGGTGGGGGTGACGGTGACCGAGGAGCCTGAGACGGTGACCTTGAGGAAGTGGTAGACCTGCGACGCCGCGGTGGGCGCGGTGGCTGTCCCGCACGC